>JAFWSW010000010.1 GCA_017519205.1 Clostridiales bacterium
AGATCCCGCATGTGTCGCTTTATTCACTGATACTCGAAGAGGGAACGCCGCTGTTTTCCCGTTATGACGGGGATATTGAGAAGTATGTTTCGCAGGAGACGGACAGGGCGATGTACCACTATGTTACGTCTACACTTCGCGAATACGGATATGTGCACTATGAGATCAGCAACATGGCGATCCCCGGGTATGAGAGCCGGCATAACTCGATGTACTGGAGAGCCGAGCCGTACTATGCATTTGGTGTCGGAGCATCTTACTATCTCGGTCGCGAGCGCGGGCGTCATGTGGAGAATCTCGGAGAGTATATTGAAGCGATGCTGGGAGGACGGCAGGAAGCCGGCGCGGGCGGCCCGGCGAGACAGGCTGTAAAAAAAGAAGACGTGCTGATCGTAGATGAGATACTCAGTGATGAGGATCGAAGGAGAGAGTACATGATGCTGGGTTTCCGAACCAGAAGCGGCGTAGGGGAACAGGAGTTTCTGGAGAGATTCAAAATGGACGTGGCGGGTGCTTTTGGAGAGGAATTAAAACGGGAGATGGACGCCGGACTCGTGGAGTATATAGACGGAATCTACCGTTTGACGGAAAAAGGATATGACCTCGCGAACCAGGTGTTTATGGATTACGTGTGAGGACGGCGTGTAGCCCCGTTTATGACTGGAGGAGGAAAAGTGTCATCTAGTCATACGAAAAAAGATGAATTTTATGACTAGATGGGAAATAGTGTCGTCTGGTCATACGGAAAGCGCCGATTTATATGACTGGAGGAGGAAAAGTGTCATCTAGTCATATGACGAAGACGGTTTTTTATGACTGGAAAAGAAAAACTGTTCTCCAGTCATAAAAATAGGATAGTTTCGTATGACTGGGAAGGACTTTTTAACTCCTGGTCATATATCTTTGCGTGAAGCGAAAAACAGGGAGGATTGGTATCATATGGAACAGCTAACAAATCAGAAGAAACTCAGACCATGGATGGGATTTGTCGCGCAGGCGGGATTTCTGGTGCTGTTTCTTACGGCAGGTGCGTGGGTGCAGAGAAATCTCGGTATCCCGGGACTTGTCCTGTCGGAGCTGATGTTCCTTGTCGTCTCGGTCGGTTACTGTCTGATCCGGAGAGTGAAACTGAAAGAGATGTTTCCGATGAAGAAAATCACATTGTGTGAGTTCTTCGGCACCGTGATCCTCGGGGCTGCCGGCTTCATGCTGAGCCTTCTTTGTGTCGGCATCTCGCTTACCGTGCTTCCTGTATCGTTCCGTGAGGAAGTGACCGGACTGAATGAATACATCTATGGCAGCATGAATCTTCCGGTCCTGGTGGCAGTGGTTGCGGTGCTTCCTGCGATCTGTGAGGAAGCGATGGAAAGAGGATGTGTGCTCTCGCATTTCCGGAGCATCAAGAAGGACTGGGTGATCATCCTGATCATGG
Organism: Clostridiales bacterium; assembly: GCA_017519205.1. Lineage (GTDB taxonomy): Bacteria > Bacillota > Clostridia > Saccharofermentanales > Saccharofermentanaceae > Scatonaster. The sequence goes on from JAFWSW010000010.1 coordinate 1,433, forward strand.
GCGTTTTCTTCGGCATCATGCACTGGTCGCCGCTGCGCTTCCTGAATACGGCGATGCTCGGAGCGCTGCTCTCGTACCTGATGGTGAAGAAGAACAATATCCTTCTGCCGATGCTCCTTCATTTCGGAAACAACTTTGTTTCGGTCGTACTCGGTTATCTCGGGCAGTCTCTTACCCGCGGAGAATCGGCGGATCTGACGAATATCGATACAGTGCAGCTGATGGGCTCGTATCTGTTTTTGTCCTGCGCAGCTCCTGTTCTTGTGGTTACTGCCATGATGCTGATCGACAGGGAACACCATAAGCCGGTCCGTTACGCGATCGCCGGATCGCTGTCGGGGATCATGTTCTTCCTGGGTATTTTTCTGATGTCTGTATCCACCATGTTTGCTTCGGCGTAAAAAGCACTTGCCAAGAGACCCGATTCTCCGATGAACCACGCGGTTAGAAATCGTACAGCAATCCTATCATAATCGTATTGACAAGCACTTTTTTGTTGTGCTATTATCCCTACAATTGAATATGGAACAAACCGTTGACGCGGAGATAACGGCAATGATGCCTCTACAGAGAGCCTGCGATGCTGAGAATCAGGTAAGAAACAAGTTGTCAAATGGACCGCTGAGGGCGCAGTCAAATGGGAATCCAGAGTATTCTGCGACGTTTAGTCAGACGTAAATTGACGGGGATATGTTGGTATCTCGCTAAGAGCACGGGTCATACCGTGAAGCAAGGTGGCACCGCGGATAGTGCAGAAGTTGTACATTCGCCCTTGACAGATTTAGAACTGTCGAGGGCTTTTTTGTTCCCCCTCGAACAGGAAGGAGGACAAAAATGAACATTTTGCCGAAGATCGATGAAGTAAAAGAGATCGCCAAGTCTGGGAAGTACAGTGTTGTTCCCGTAAGCTGTGAGATCCTTTCCGACTTCACTACGCCGATCGAGACGATGCGTATCTTAAAGAACGTCTCGACCCACTGTTACATGCTTGAATCCGCACAGGCGGATGAGACATGGGGCCGATACACTTTCCTGGGCTTTGAGCCGAAGCTTTCTATCACATGCAGTAACGGAGAGATGACGATCGGTGATGAGGCGATCCATACCGAAGATCCGGAGGAAGTACTCCGTAACATCATGTCGGAGTATAGAAGCCCGCGCTTCCCTTATCTGCCGTCCTTTACCGGCGGCCTGGTCGGATACTTTTCCTACGACTATCTCGGCTACAGTGAGCCGACAGTTCGAGCAGACGTCGAGGATTCCGAAGAGTTTAAAGATGTAGACCTGATGCTTTTTGATAAGGTCATCGCATTCGATAACTTAAAGCAGAAGATCGTCCTTATTGAGAACATGAAGATCACGGACGGGGAGAAGACCCTTTCCGATGGAAAAATCGAAGAGAACTACGACGCCGCGATCGAGACTCTGAAGAAGCTTGCAGACCTGATCCGCCACGGTGAAAAGTCCGAAGAAAAACCGGGAAAACTTCTCGGCGAGGTTAAGGCGCTTTTTGAAAAGGATCAGTTCTGTGAGATGGTCGAGAAGGCCAAGCACCATATCTTCGAAGGCGACATTTTCCAGATCGTACTCAGCAACCGCCTGGAGGCTCCGTTTGAAGGCAGCCTTCTGAATACATATCGCGTCCTTCGTACCATCAACCCGTCCCCGTACATGTTCTATTTCTCGGGGACGGACGTTGAGGTCGCAGGCGCATCTCCGGAAACTCTCGTCAAACTGGAAAACGGTGTCCTCCACACATTCCCGCTGGCAGGAACACGTCCGAGAGGAAAGACCCGTGCCGAGGATATGGAGCTCGAAGTCGATCTTCTTTCCGATCCAAAAGAACTCGCCGAGCACAATATGCTTGTTGACCTCGGAAGAAACGACCTTGGTAAGATCAGCACATTCGGTTCTGTTGAAGTAGAGAAGCTTCACTCCATCGAGAGATTCTCTCATGTGATGCATATCGGATCGACGGTCAGAGGCTTGATCCGCCCGGACTGCGATGCACTTGATGCAGTTGCTTCCGTTCTTCCGGCAGGAACACTCTCCGGCGCACCGAAGATCCGTGCCTGCCAGCTCATCGCGGAGCTTGAGAATAACAAGCGCGGCATCTACGGCGGCGCGATCGGATACATCGACTTTACCGGTAACATGGATACCTGTATTGCGATTCGGATCGCATATAAGAAGAACGGAAAAGTCTTCGTCAGATCCGGCGCGGGAATCGTTGCAGATTCCGATCCGGAGAAGGAATACCAGGAGTGCCTCAATAAGGCGAAAGCCTCCCTTACGGCACTTCAGCTGGCACAGGAGGTGGATGTATGATACTGCTTATCGATAACTACGACAGTTTTTCCTATAATCTTTACCAGCTTGTCGGCACGATCGATCCGGATATCAAGGTGATCAGAAACGACGAGATGACAGTAGAGGAGATAAGGAAGCTAAATCCCAGACGCATCATCCTTTCCCCGGGACCGGGACGTCCGGAAGATGCGGGCGTGATCATGGAGGTCGCAAAGACAGTAAGTAAAGAGATCCCGACCTTAGGTGTATGCCTCGGCCATCAGGCGATCTGTGCGGCATACGGTGCGACCGTTACCTACGCAAAAGAACTGATGCACGGCAAAAGATCGAACTGTGATCTGGATAACGAAGCGCTGCTTTTTAAGAACTGCCCGAAGACGGCGCAGGTGGCAAGATACCACTCGCTGGCCGTGGATGAGACGACACTTCCGCAGGAACTGAAAGTAACGGCACGTACCGTGGATGATAAGGAAGTCATGGCGGTCGAACATACAGAGTACCCGATCTACGGTGTACAGTTCCATCCGGAATCGATCCTGACACCGATCGGAAAGAAGATCCTCGAGAACTTCCTCCGATAAGAAAAAGAAAATAAAATATACCGCCCCACGCGGAAAGAAAGATAAAGGAGATAACGAAAATGATTAAAGAAGCTATTGTTAAGATCGTAAGCAAAGAAGACCTCACCTATGATGAGGCATATGCTGTAATGAATGAGATCATGAGCGGTGAGACCACTGCGACACAGAATGCCGCATTCCTGGCGTCCCTTTCCACGAAGAGTGCAAGAGCTGAGACCACCGCAGAGATCGCAGGCTGTGCTGCAGCGATGCGTGAACATGCAACTCAGGTCGAGACCGGCATGGATGTTTTCGAGATCGTAGGTACCGGCGGAGACAATGCAGGTTCTTTCAATATCTCCACCACATCCGCGATCGTCGCTGCCGCCGGCGGCATGAAGGTTGCCAAGCACGGTAACCGTGCAGCATCTTCTAAGTGCGGTACCGCGGACTGCCTCGAGGCACTTGGTGTCAATATCGACCAGAGCCCGGCAAAGTGTGTCGAACTTCTGAAGGAAGTCGGAATGTGCTTCTTCTTCGCACAGAAGTATCATTCTTCCATGAAGTATGTCGGTGCCATCAGAAGAGAGCTCGGTTTCAGAACCGTATTTAACATCCTCGGGCCTCTGACCAATCCCGGTAAGCCGACCATGCAGCTCCTCGGCGTATACGATGAATACCTCGTTGAGCCGCTGGCACAGGTTCTCGTAGAACTCGGAATCAAGCGCGGTATGGTCGTATACGGTATGGATAAGCTCGATGAGATCTCCATGAGCTGCCCGACGAAGATCTGCGAGATCAACGACGGATGGTTCAGAACGACAACGATCACACCGGAAGATTTCGGCTTCAAGACATGCTCGAAGGATGAGCTCGTCGGCGGTACTCCGGAGGAGAATGCCCGGATCACAAGAGATATCTTAAGTGGTGCGACAAAGGGCCCGAAGAGAGAAGCGGTCCTTCTGAATGCCGGCGCATCCCTTTATATCGGCGGCAAGGCTTCTTCCATGAAGGAAGGCGTCAAGCTCGCAGCGGAGATCATCGATTCCGGTAAGGCTACGGAAACACTCAATAAGCTGATCGAAGTCAGCAACCGTCCGGAGGCATAAGTCATGACGATACTTGACCAGCTGGCAGAACATGCAAGAGAGCGTGTCGCGTTCTCAAAAGAGATCGTTTCCCTCGATGAGATGAGAGCCCGTGCAGAGAATCTTGCCGATCAGTCTTTTTCCTTTGAAAAAGCACTCGAAGCCGATCCCGACATCGCCTTTATCTGTGAGTGCAAGAAGGCATCTCCTTCCAAGGGCCTGATCGCACCGGAGTTTCCGTACCTTCAGATCGCAAAGGATTACGAGGCGGCAGGTGCTGACTGCATCTCCGTTCTGACCGAACCGAAGTGGTTCCTGGGCGCGGACAAGTATCTCGAGGAGATCGCTTCAGCAGTCCGTATCCCGTGCCTTAGAAAAGACTTCACCGTCGATCCGTACATGATCTACGAAGCGAAGGTCTTGGGTGCTTCGGCAGTTCTTCTGATCATGTCGATCTTAGATGAGAAGACAGCAGGTAAGTATCTGGCGATTGCGGATTCATTAGGACTGTCGGCCCTGGTCGAAGCGCATAACGAAGAAGAAGTGAAAGCAGCTATCCGTATCGGTGCGAGAGTGATCGGTGTCAATAACAGAAACCTTAAGGACTTTTCCGTAGATACGGAAAACAGCAGAAAGCTTCGCGACCTTATCCCGCACGATGTTCTCTTCGTATCGGAGAGCGGCGTGTCAACCGCGGAAGATGTAAGACTCCTCCGTGAGATCGGGGCCGATGCGGTACTTGTCGGAGAGACTCTCATGAGAGCTTCCGATAAGACGGAGAAGCTCAGAGAACTCCGCGGTCTGAAGTAAGTGCCCGATGACAGGAAGTGTCAGGAGATGAAAATGAGTAAGACGAAAGCGAAAATATGCGGATTGAAACGGCCGGAGGATATCGGGATAGTTAACCGCCTTCTTCCGGAGTATATCGGCTTTGTCTTCTGGGACAAAAGCAGACGATATGTGACACCTGATCTTGCCTTATCTCTGAAAAAGGATCTCGATCCCAGGATCAAAGCCGTTGGTGTCTTTGTGGATGCTGAGGCGGAAGAGGTGTCAGATCTTCTGAACCGTGGTATAATCGACATCGCGCAACTTCACGGACACGAAGATGAAGAGTATATCGGAAGACTTCGCCGCCTCACGGACAAGCCCATCATCCGGGCATTTCAGATCCGGTCGGAGGAGACAGCGGAAGATACTCTTTCAGATGCGGAGAAGTGTTCCGCCGACTTCGTTCTGATCGATTCCGGAATGGGATCGGGAAAAGTATTTGACTGGCGTCTGCTGAAAGGCTTCCCGAGGGATTTTTTCCTTGCCGGAGGACTGGATGCGGAGAATGTAAAAGAAGCAGTTGCGATGACGGGTGCTTTTGCCGTAGACGTAAGCTCGAATGTCGAGACGGACGGTGTAAAGGACGAAAAGAAAGTAGAAGACTTTATCGCTGCTACTAGGAATTAAGCAGGAATGGAAGGAGAATCGATATGACTAATCCAGCAGGACGCTTCGGTATCCACGGCGGGCAGTACATCCCGGAGACGCTCATGAACGCCGTAAACGAACTCGAAGAGGCCTATAACCATTATAAGAACGATCCGGAGTTCAATCGTGAACTGACCGATCTTTTCAATAACTATGCCAACCGTCCGTCGCTTCTTTACTACGCGGAGAAGATGACGAAGGATCTCGGCGGCGCGAAGATCTATCTCAAGAGAGAAGACCTGAACCATACCGGTGCGCATAAAGTGAATAACGTACTCGGCCAGGCGCTCCTTGCCAAGAAGATGGGAAAGACACGCCTGATCGCGGAGACAGGTGCCGGTCAGCACGGTGTTGCAACGGCGACAGCGGCTGCCCTGTTCGGTATGGAATGTGTCGTTTTCATGGGTGAAGAAGATACGATCCGTCAGGCGCTGAACGTGTACCGTATGCGCCTTCTCGGTGCGACAGTTATTCCGGTCAAGACGGGAACGAGAACACTCAAGGATGCCGTTTCCGAGGCTATGCGCGAATGGACGACACGTATCTCCGATACGCATTACTGCTTAGGTTCCGTCATGGGACCGCACCCGTTCCCGACGATTGTCCGTGATTTCCAGGCGGTCATCTCTAAAGAGATCAAGGAGCAGATCCTGGAAAAAGAAGGGCGTCTGCCGGATGCGGTACTTGCATGCGTCGGCGGCGGATCAAATGCGATTGGTGCATTCTATCACTTCATTGAGGATAAAGA
>JAFWSW010000103.1 GCA_017519205.1 Clostridiales bacterium
GGGGTTGAGCCAAAGCCAAATGCCTTCCAGGCTTCTTCAAAAACCGTTTGCCATTGATAAGACAGATCTCTCCACATAAACGCTTCTCCATATATTTCTTATTTCATAAAACTGGAAGTTAAAGTGCCATATATTGAAGAATGCCCGTTTTTCAAGGGCATTCTGTAGTTTTCGTTCTTTTGTTCACTTGGTTTTCCCTTGTTTTTTCCCTTATGGGAAATCTATAAGGGAAATCCCTTATCCGGTGATCTTATCCAGCAGCCGTCCGGCGGCTTTCTTGGATTCCCTCGTTGCGTGAGCATACACATTCATTGTTGTGTTGACACTGGAGTGTCCGAGAAGTTCCTGCACATCTTTCGGCAATGCGCCATTTGCCAGAAGATTTGTCGTGTAGGTATGACGCAGTACATGGAAATGAAATCCTTCCAGTTCAGGAACCTTCTTCGATACGAGTCTGCAGATCGTATCAATCGTGGCAGGTCGAAGAAGGCATCCACATTCCTTTCTACAGACAAGATCAATTTCTCTGTACCCTTCAGGAATGGTTTCCGTTGCGTCATAATCGCAATAAATGTAATAAACACGATTCTTCTCCGGCGCTTCTTTGAAATAGCAGTTACGGTAAAGATCACGGTATTTCCAGACATTCTTTTTCTGCTGTTTCCGAGCTTCCTTCAGGATTTTCGTAAGTGCGCTGCCAAAATCTACCGTCCGGATCTTTCCCCTCTTTGTAGGTCCGATCTCCACACGAAGATTCTTCGAGCTGAAGTGAATACTTCTTCGCACCGTCAGATACTGTTCCTTGAGATTAATGTCCTGCCAGGTAAGGCCTGCCACCTCTCCGAGCCGAAGTCCTGTATAGTAGGAAATCTGAACCGGAAGAACCGCGTCAGGATGATGCTGTTTAAGATATGCAAGCAGTGCATTATACATCTCCCTTGTAAGCGGGTGTGTCTTCTCAGCATCTCCCTCATTAAAGATATCTGTGCCTTCCTTCTTGTTCCTGCGGACAACATACTGCATCGGATTGAAAGTGATGAATTTCTTCGGAAACACCGCAAAGCGGAAAGCCTGATTCAGAACCGCTGAATACTTATTCGCATGATCCTTGCAGTAGTTCCCGGCTGACCGAAAGTCACCTTCCATGCCACCGAAGACAAGTAGATCCATAAACGCCTGCAGATGATCCGCTGTCACTGTCTTCAGTTTCCGACTTGCAATCGGATGCCTTTTGATCCTGCTGATTACATGCGTATACAATTCCACAGTCCCGTTGCTGAGTGAGCCAACCTTCAGTTCTTCCTCTGCCCAGATATCCAGTAACTCGCCAAGAGTGATATTCTCCGTCTTCGCGACGAAGTTCTTCTCCTCGTAGTCCTCGATAGCCTGACGAAGCAGTTTTTCAGTTTCACTCTTGCTCTCCGTACCCACATACTCCCTCTGGATAAGCTTCCCGGAAGCATCTTCCACATAGAAACGGTAATACCATTTCTTGCCTTTTTTTCTGACTGATCCTTTTGCCATCTTGATTACTCCTTTCCGTGAGGCAGCCGGAACGTCAGAGATATGCGTCTTCAGTATATCATGTCCCGACTGCCTGCGCGATAGATTGTTTCTTCATTTTTGTCATTCTTCGTCTTTTTTTCATCATCGTTCTATTCATCATCTTTTCCCTGTTCTTCGCTTTTGACTTCTTCGCACATTTTGTCGTTTTTCTCATCGTATTCATTTTTGCATTTTCTTTGTTTTTCATCAGGCTACTCCGATCAGAGAATCCCGATCCCGCAGGTCTTTGCCGTTATTCTTTTCAACAAAGAGATCCAGTATCTCCACGCGGATCAGGATCTTCCTGCCGATCCTCATGACCGGAATCAATCCCCAGTCGATCAGCTGCCGAAGTGTATTCCGGCCGATCCCGGAGTATCTTGACGCTTCTTCAACCGTCATCGTGATACTGCTCTGAACCATAGCAATACCCCCTTTCTGTATTTTCTGTCATAGTCGATCCATCAGCCCAGTCCATAACGCTGGCTGATTCTGAAGAATCGTTATATATCTGATCCACTGTGGTCTCGCCCCCAACAGCGGTTTCAGCCGTCATATCATACGAGATCCGCATAAGACCTGTTAAATCCACCTCGATCACCAGCACATTTCCGATGGACATCCCATACATCTCATGCACCAGCTTTGTCCGGATCACTCCCAGCTCTTCCAGACGTTTCATGGATGCTATCTGTGTTCCCTTGGACATGTTGAGTGCCTCATTGATCTGGCGATGCGAGATCACGAGGGTTTCCTGTCCCCACGGTTCCGCATCAACGCTTTGCGGCTCCACAGAGAACACCAGATAAGACAACAATGCGATCGTATTGTTGTCTGCGTAACCATTCTTATTGCAAATCTCTGTATACCATTTTTGCGGTATCGCTCGTTCCTGAAACTGATACATATTCTCACCTTCTTTTGCATCATATTAGCACGGTCGTGCTATATTGATATTATTATAGTATTTCTATAAAACTATGTCAACACGCTTATTTTACTCGTTTTCTTATTTTTCGCTTTTAATTGTGATGCTTTTGTGTTAGAATTTATTTCAAAGGAAGTTCACAACACAAAACAACCGTGTACAATACCAGATGAAATCGGGGAGGAAAATGCGATGACCTTAGGCGAGAAGATCAGAAAATACAGAACCATGCATGATAAGACACAGCGCCAGCTGGGACTGGATATCGGTTTTTCCAGATCAGCCGCAGATGTTCGCGTGAATCAATATGAGAATGACAAGGTTGTTCCAAAAGAAGATGTACTCGAGCGGATTGCCAATGTGCTAGATATAGACCGTTCTGCCATCAGCAGCATCGATCTGCACTACGATATCGATTTGATCCGCGCTCTGTTTCTTCTGGAAGAACAGTATGGAATGAAGATTGAACGCACGCCGGAGCAGACTGCATTTCTCTTTGATAACCGCCGCGAGGGAAATGAGCA
>JAFWSW010000104.1 GCA_017519205.1 Clostridiales bacterium
AAAAGTGCAGTATAAGAACCGCTTGAAGTGGGTGTGATCAGAACTGATTATAGATGAACTGCGATGCGTCGTATCCGAGGCCGTATGCGCCGAAGACGATGATGACGATCAGAAGTACGGAGAAAACCGCCCAGCGTCCGGCAAAGGGGATCTTCTTCTCCATCTTGTCGCGGACGGACCCGGATCTTCCGATCATGCTGACAACGAAAAGGATCACCGTACCAAGACCCAGGATGATGTAGTCAGCACGGGTGATGCCGAGATTAAGAAGCGCACCGTTACCGAGCGTATTCCAGTTCCATGTTGTGAACATCGTGCCGAACATCTTGAACGTGAGCGGTACATCCCTGTAGCAGTCAAAAAGACGCAGCGCGCTCATCAGAAGGATCGTACGGCCGACCTGGAAAGACTTGTACGTGACGCTTCCATCGGTATTGACCTTTTTATGGAACTTGGCATAGAGAGGCTCGAGTTCCTGGGAGATCATGATGACAACAAAGTTTCCTAAACCCCAGACAATGAAGTTCCAGCTCGCTCCGTGCCAGATACCTGTCGTGAACCATACGACGAAAGATGCCAGATAAACAGGAAGCCTCTTTCCCATATGCTCCGGAAGATGTGCTCGGCTCCACTTAGAGAGCTTGAGCATCGGTCCCGAAACAGAGATCGGGTAGAAGATATAATCCGTAAACCACGTTCCCATTGTAATGTGCCAGCGTCTCCAGTATTCCGCGATGTTCTTACTGAAGAACGGACGCTCGAAGTTCTCCTTGACCGGGATCCCAAGCATCTCCGCGATACCAATCGTGATATCGATACCGCCCGTAAAGTCGGCGTAGAGCTCAAGTGCGTAGAACATCATGACGAGGAAGACATACGCTCCCTTGAAGTTCTCCGGCGTATCGATCATGGTGTTGACCGCCGGAAGAATACGGTCCGCGATCACAAGCTTCTTGAAGTAACCCCAGATGACTCTCTGAAGTCCACGTTCCAGCACGCGTCCCTGAAAAGAATGCGGCGTATACAGTTCTTTGGAAAGATCGCCGTAACGGCTGATCGGGCCCTGTACGAGCTGCGGAAAGAATCCGACAAAGAGCGCATATTTAAAGAAATTCTTCTGCGCCTCGTGACGGTCACGGTAGACATCGATCACGTAGCCCACGGCCTGGAATGTATAGAAGGAAATACCCGTCGGCAGTGCGATGGTCAGGAAGTTGATCCTTTTCGGTGCGCGAAAAGCACTCAATATGCCGTTTATGTTGTAGATCGTGAAGTTGGTGTATTTTACGACCGCAAGGATCAGAAGTGCGAGCGTGATACCGATCGCCATGATCCTTCGGCGGCGCTTCTTCTGTGCTTCCTTGAAGCGCTTTCTGGCTTCTTTTCCGACTTCCTCGGAGGAACCCTCCCCGCTCTTTTCCAGCGCTTTCATCTCGGCAAAGCGGGCATCGGCGTTCTTTTTATTCTTCGAGATCAGGAGACCTGCCACATAGGTGATGACCGTCACCGCAGCGATGTAAAAGAGGAACTTCCATCCTGCGAAGAAATAAAAAACGTAAGACCCCAGCAGGAGCAGGGGCCACTTGGCCTTCTTCGGCAGCACATAGTAGAGCGCCACCAGAAGGATCACAAATCCGATGAATTGGTAGGAAGTAAAAAGCATAGTTTATCTCTTCGGAAAACCGCGCGCCATTTGCACGTCCGGGTAAGGCGAATCATCCCGGAAGCCGACGCGGCTCAGTATTACTCCTCGTCCTCGAGTTTCTGAATCAGGTCCCAAAGGGCCTGCGCGGAGTTGAAGTTCTCCGGAACCATGTATTCCGCCGAGATGACGACGTCAAACTTGTCGGCGATCTCCGAAACGAGGGAGATGATATCAAAAGAATCGAGGATCTTTCCATCGATCAGATTCGTAGCTGTAGCATAATCAACATCCGGGTGGATGTCCTTTAAAATCGCAATAAGTTCGTCCATATGACTAACCTCCGAAAATGTCGCTGTTTGTCAGCGTTCCAGATAATTATATATGTACGGCTTTTTTCTTGCAATTACTAAACGGTAACACAAAGCCGGGGCCTTTCGATACGTCCGGAAATAGAAGGCTGCAGCCGGAAACTTTCCGCCAATCACGATATTACTTGGCTTCTTTCATCTGATCGTAGGTAACACCGTATTTCAGGGCGATATTTCTCGCATAGGAGCAGTAGTCCGGCTCGGCGAGCTTGACCTTAAATGTGTTGACGTTATCCTTGATCTCCATGATCACGCTTATGATCCTGCCCTTTCCTTCCCACTTGTTCATCTCGGGGATCTCCTTGGCCAGTTCGTGAATATGCGTGTTAAAGATCACCGCCGCGCCCTTATCCTTCAGGATATGCAGAAGATCCTCGGACAGGTACATCGCATCCGAAGAAGAGGTCGTCGAATACGTCTCATTAAAAAGCACCAGTGTGTCGGCATCCGTCTCCGAGACGATCTCGCGCACACGCTTGGCTTCTTCACCCAGTCGGCCGTAATTGATCGTGAGGTTCTCGTCGATCGGAAAATGCGTCAGGATATTCCGGAACGGAAGTCCGACACAGGAGTCCGCGGTAACAAAGAGACCGACAGACGCCATCAGGGAAACCAGTCCCAGCCCCTGTTCAAGTATCGTCTTTCCGCCTCTGTTTGGACCGGTAAGCACGTAGATGCGGTCCTCTTCAGTAAAATAGAAATCGTTCTTTACGACATTTTTCTCACGGAGCATCGCGAGGCGGACGTTATAGAATCCCTTGACTTCCCAGCGTTTATCTTCCCGGACCGATGTATCCGGCATGCAGATCCCGTATCCTCTTTCCTCGAGTTTTTCCGCATAGCGGGCACAACAGGTGTAGAAGACCATTCCTTCGTACATCTCCGTGATCGACTGCATATCCAGATCACGGTACTGCGAGATCACTTTCTTGACCGACGAAAAATGACGCTTGAGGTGTTTTTCCATCATGGGCATCATCGCGACAAGGACCGGATCCTTATACTTGACGGAGTTCACGTGCGACATGCCGATCGCCTGCGCACCCTGTCCGGCTTTCGTCATGATACCGATTCCGGCAGCCACATTCGCGAAGTTGTATTTCGACCTTGTCGGTACCGGCATAAACTCGACCGCTGCGATACTCTCGATATCCAGATCCGGTGTGAAGTTGACGCCGATGATCGCAGACCTTACCGTAGCCAGGTCGTTCAGCATCGTTTTAACGTCTTCTTCCATCTCGTTGAATTTTTCCGTACTGATGACCTTATCCATCTCATCCCGCACAGCCTGAAGTCCCCTCGAGCGGATCTCGTATTTATGCAGCTGCTCCGAGAGGAATCTCGCTGTTTCCGCATAAAGCGAGATCGAACGGAGTTCCTGAAGGATCGTGTAGAGTGTTTTATCCTTGTCCGAAGTGGCCTTCTTCACTCCGGCGAACTCCTTCATGGACTGGATCTTGGAGACCGCCTCGTAGAGCGCCTCACGAAGTTCGGGACTGTTCTTGAGATCCTGAAAGATCTCCTGACGGTACTTCATATCCTCCGGAGAAACAAGGATCCGGCTCATGACCGTCTTCAATATCGCACGCTCTTCCGCCATGACCGAGATCCACGAAGTGATCTCGTCCATATCCAGGTCCTTCATCGTCTCCGGCGGGAGCTGATTATACTTCTTTTCTGATCCATCCGCGTAAAGAATATCCATCGTACGTTCTCCTGAAAATCACTGGTACGGGTGCTTTTCCGATCGAAAAGCACTTGCACTTTTCATAATATATTCTTTCTTCGGATTTGGATATATAATATTGTTAAGATAAATATCATTTTTCAAAGGAACCTTCTCATGTCCGAAACACGCATTCCGAAAAGCGAGATCACGAAACTTCTTCACGAGAACAGTGAAAACCGGTTCCGCCACACCTCCTATCGCGAGGAGAACCGGCGGTATCACCTGCTCATGCAGGGCGACATGGCGGCCGTCGACGAAGCCGTCCGCATAAGCAATCCGGAGATCCAGGGCAAGCTTTCCTCCGACCCGGTGCGCAACATGCGGTATCTGTTTATCATCGGGACGGGCCTCGCGACCCGGTACATGATCGAGGCCGGAGTTCCGCAGGAGCGCGTGTACTCCCTGTCGGATCTATATATCCAGAAAGCAGATGTTCTTACTACGGAAAAAGAACTGAAAGATCTGGTCCGCGAGTGCTGGACGGAGATGGTCGGGCTGGTCAGGCAGCACAAGAACGAGAAGCACATCTCCAAGCCGATCCTGACGTGTCTGAACTATATCGACGCGAACTTCTCTTCCCGTATCACACTTAAGGAAATTGCCGATCAGGCGGGAATGCATCCGAATTACCTCGCTACGGTGTTCAAGGAAGAACTCGGGGAATCTTTCGGGTCGTATCTCATGAGAAGAAGGATCGACACCGCTCGGGCACTTCTGACACGAACGGAGTACACCTATTCGCAGATCGCCTATTCACTCGCGTTCTGCTCGCAGAGTCATTTCATTAAAGTGTTTCGGAAGAATACCGGGTTCACCCCACGTCAGTACAGGATGCAGTTCTCCGACTCGAATTTCGTCTCTTCATTCGAGGCATAAGAAAAGACGGAGCCGTGACTCCGTCTTCTTTCTTTAAATCATTCCGTTAAGTGCGACGCGGTCCGTCTTGCCGTTACTGGTAAGAGGGATGCGGTCAAGCTTCTTCGTGACATTCGGCACCATGTAGCGAGGGAGGCTGTCCTTGAGAAGCACTTTCATATCAGCCTCTTCCTTATCTCCGCTATAGAAAAGCACGATCTTCCCTTTTGCCTTATCGTACACACAGGCCGCGCCCGTGATACCCTCGATCATCTGTGCATTGACCTCGATCTCACCGAGCTCGATACGGTGTCCCATGTGCTTGATCTGGAAGTCTTTTCTCGAGACGAACATCAGCTCGCCGCGCTCATTGTACCTTCCGATATCACCGGTCCTGTAGATCAGTTCCGGCCAGCCCTTCTGGAGTGGATTGAGCGTAAATGCTTCCGCGGTCTTTTCAGGATTATTCATGTATCCGAGCGTCAGAGATGTGCCGCGGATGCAGATCTCGCCCTGCTCACCGCTTTCCATCGTGACTTCGTTGTTGTCATCGTCCAGAAGGATAATATCGGTATTATCGAACGGACGTCCGATCGGGATCGCCTCGCCGTCCTCGAAGTCCCGATCTACTCTGTAGTAGCAGCACATACCGGTTCCTTCAGTAGGTCCGTAGAGGTTCGTGAATGTCGCCTCCGGAAGAGCTGCTCTCCACATGCGGAACTGCTTTAACGGGAACACCTCCGAGCCGAATGCGATGGTCTTCAAGTACTTCGGGATCTCTGTCTTAAATGTTCCAAAAGCACTGATGATCGTCAGTGCCGATACCACCCAGCATACGGTGTTGATCTCGTGTTCGTTTAGATACTGCACCAGTTTCAGCGGCTGCATGAAGAGTGTCTTCGGAACGAAATACGTGGTCGCGCCATAGCGGAGCGTCGGGTAGAGTTCCTTGAAGCATGCATCAAGATATAGCGGTGTCTGGTTTCCGAATACCGTCTTCTCCGAGAATCCCAGCACTTCCGAGAGCTGGTCGATATAGTCGTTGACTGCACGGTGGCAGCCGACAACGCCCTTCGGGACTCCGGTAGAACCGGACGTAAATACGATATAAAGAGGATCGGTATCGATCGAGTGCTTATAGACTTCATCGAGTGCAGATGCATCGATTCCGTTTTCTTCAGATCTTGAGATCTCCGAATACTTCACGATCTTCCCGTCAAATCCCAGTTCTTCCGCCGAAGCTGCGGTCGCATCGTCACAGATCAGGAGCGGTGCTTTTACATTCTCGAGGATCAGATGGATACGTACCGACGGCATCTCTGCATCGATCGGCACATAGTAGGATCCGGCACGGATGATTCCGAAGAATGCCGCGACTTCCTCCGGCGACTTCTCCATATACACAACGATCGGGCTCTTTTTGATCCCCTGTCGGAGGATGTATGTACCGATCCGGTCGATCGACTCGTCCAGCTGCTTAAACGTCAGAACGGACTTTTCTCCGCAGAAAGCCGGCTTGTCCAGAAACTTCGCTACGGTATTTTTCAGATCTTTCAGCACGTGATTATGCATGTTACGCTCCTTATTTCATGCACTCGCGTACGCATGCCGCCGCGAGCACATCGATAATATCTACAAATCTTTCGTCGAGATCCATCTCGACCATCGCCTGCGAAAGCTCGGTGCATCCGAGTACGATCGCCTGTGCGCCATGTCCGAAGAGTTCACCGGACGCCATCTGAAAAGCTGTCTGGTCGAGCGGTTCTCCCGCTTTTACTTCGTCATAGATCATGGCCATGACCTGTTTCTGTCCGCGTTCTCCCGGCCAGACGCATGTCACTCCGTATTCGGAAAGTGCATCTTCATAGATGCGGGTCTGTCTTGCGCCATCGGTCGCCATGACCCCAAGGGACGTTACACTGCGTTCCTTGCACCACTGTCCGAGTTCTCTGATCGCATGAAGTACCGGAAGACCGATACCGTCTTCCATTTCCTTGTGAAAAGCATGCGCCGTGATACACGGGATCGCGATGACTTCCGCTCCGATGTCACGGAGCTTCTTGCCGACCTCGATCAGCGCGGGACGAGGATCCTCCGCTTCTGCACTTTCGGCGCACTCCGAAGAATTGGTTTCTTTATTCTGTGAAAGAAGAAATGCCGTTCTATCCGGGATCGAGGGAACTGATCCGATCCAGGCTTCGATATGCTCCTGATCGGTGGATACATCGGTAAGCTCGACCACACGACGGTAGAAATACGCCGTTGCCAGCGGTCCCAGTCCTCCGATGATGCCAAGTTTCTTCAAAATCCGTTTCCTCTCTTTCCGGTTTCGCTGTTATTTCACGCTTACGGGATCTGTACCGGATAACGCGATGCGTCGTAGTAGTGATATCCACGGTGCGTATCAGAGTACTGCTTTAGTCTCGTGGAATCCCACATGAAGAATCTCGTTCCGTCATCCTTGGTCAGGGCATCACAGTGATACCAAACACCGTCGATCTTGACCGCATTCCAGAAGTGCTGGGCGTGCGTGACCGGGAATCTTTCGATCATGAAAGTCTCAAGTCCTGCACGTGTATAGAGTGCATGGCAGGCAGATGCTGTCGTAAAGCAGTCACCGATGTGGTTCTTGATTCCATCGTATGCGCCCTGGATCCAGCTGACCTTCTCCGCATGGCCCTTGTAGGTGATCGTCCAGTCGACCCAGTTAAAGATCGCTTCACACTTTTCTTTATCGGACATACCCGGCTTGATGATGTTTGCCAGAACTTTATCGCAGAGTTCCCACAGATCGTCCTCTGTGTACGGGCGGTAAACGACCGTTACCGTGATCTTCACTTCGGTCTTGTTTCCGGAGCGGTCGGTCGCGGAATAGATAACGTGATAGGTTCCCTCTTTGTCGATATCCACTTCGGAATTATCTACGGTATAGGTGATGTCCGGATCCGCATTATCGGTTACGGTAACGTGATCCTTATACGCGATCGCCTGTCCGGTGATGATGCTCATATCCTTCGGTCCGGTGATGACCGGAGCTTCCGTATCCGCATTGAGTTTGATGTGAGAGGTAACGATCGTCTCGTTTCCGCCATTATCACGAAGGCGGATCTGGACGTCTCTTTCACCTGGCTCGTCAAACTTCGGATCTTCTACGAATTCCGCGGTGACCGGGGTAGCATCGGTAACTCCGGCAAGAAGCTCCATCGGCTCCTTCGGGTAGCAGGCAAAGCCTTCGTACTGGACTCCGTTTGCTCTCGGCGGTGTCGTATCTTTCAGATGAAGAATGCTGTCATAGCGGACGCCCTCGACGCTGAAGGATACCGTATAATCGCCCGGCTCATCCATCTTGATCTCGCTGAGCGGTGTCACCATCGCCGCGTCCTTCTCGCCAAATGCAAATGTCTCGATCGTCGGCTGCTTGCTTCCGGCTTCGAGTGTAACCTCGGAGTAGATGCCGATAACACGCATCTGCGTAGTTGCCGTGGTGACGTTTCCGCCAAGGTCACGGCAAAGAAGTGTTACATCCTGCATGCCGACCTTCTTATAGTCCGGCTCTGTCTGGAATTCCACGGTGCAGGCCGTCTGGTCTTCCATCGTCACGACGAAGTCCTCCGCCTGAAGGGGCTTTTCGTAGATGGTGGTCTTCGGCGATGCCGTCAGTACCGGTGCGATGGTGTCAGTGACGATGAGTTTGGAATCGTATGTTTTCTTTCCGATCTGGATCGTGATCGGATACTCGCCCGGGACAGTAACATCGTAGGAAGATGTTCCGTAGTGGAAAGCTGCGGATCTCTTGTCCCATTTGAAACGGACGAAGTCGGAAGCGCTTACAGGTGTTCCGGCTTCAACGGAGCACTCTTTGTACACGCGCTTTTCTTTCTCGATATAGATATTCAGCGCCATAACAAGTCCGAACAGCACGACCACGGTGATACCGATGATGATGAGCCTGCGGCGCCAGGATTTTTTCATTTTTCCATCCCCCACAAAACCAAGTGAAACAGATCCCTATATATAAGGACCTGTCTTTTTTCTGCTAATACTATATCACGATTCTTTGATTTCAGCATTACGACTTATTAATATTGGAGAGGATCTTCATGGACCAGCCGGCGTCGATCAGCTCATACTCGGTACCGGATTCCTTTTTCACCCGTTCTTCGAACATGGAGACCACTTCGTCGTAGAGTCCTTCCGGGAATTCCACCCAGAACTTCTTGCCTTCTTTACTGAAGATCACGAGTCCGTCTTTTTCCTCCTGCCGCTCGAAAAGCACCTGTACGACTTCCGTTCCGGGGCTCTGCTTGAGAAACTGTGCGAACACAAATGCCTTCGATAGCTCAACGAACCTGTCATCCAGACCGCAGTCGGCGATCTTGATCTTCTCGGCCAGTTCATTGATAGACCGTACTGCACGCATCGTGCAGACTTTCGCCGCTTTCAGCATGTCCTCGGACCAGGTCTTCTGCTGCGCATTGAGTTTGGAAAGTGCATCCTCCGTCTGATCCGGCAGAAGGTAGATCATCAGTGCTTTTGCCATATCATCATAAAGAAGCGGGTAGACGACCGTCATCTTCTCGCCGCAGTCCGGGCAGGTGTACTGGAAGAAGGATCCGTCCAGGACCTGCTGTTTTTCCTCCGGATGAAGAGATACGTTCACGCAGGCACGAAGCGTTAGCGTGTCTTTTCTTCCGCACTTGGCGCATGTGATGTCCGCTTTGACCGGCTTGTACTGTTCATTCTCGCCGGGTGTTAAGTTAAAGTCTTTTTTCTCACTCATTTTCTTTTCCTGTTTCCTTTTTATTCTTAGCGGTTCTTCATTTTATAACAGAAGGCCGCGCAGCCGTTACAGATTTTCTCCTGATAATCCGGATCGGAAAGGAGCCTATCTTCCTCCGGATTACTCATAAAGCCCATCTCCAGAAGGAAAGACGGGACAGAGGTCGACCAGTTCAGACCGCTGTATGTCGTTGATGCATTGCAGCCGCGGAACTTGGATCCTGTGGCATCCGCGAGGCAGTTTCCGAGCCACTTTCCCCAGGTGACCTGACTGTCGGCAAGTTCACCCTTGCTGCATACGAATACGCCGATTCCTCTTGCCGAAGAACTGTCCGAGGAATCGCAGTGCAGACGGATAAAGACATCCGCGTTATTGTCTGTTGCCACTTTCGCACGCTCGATATTCGAGATATTTACATCATTCGTGGTACGGGTCATGATGACCGTCGCTCCCATGCTCTGAAGCTTATCGCGCATCTTGAGGGCGATCTCCAGCACGACCTCATACTCTGGGCGCTTCGTAGACACGCCGGAAGTTCCGGCGGAAACTTTTGCCTTCGTCTCATCCGACCACGGGGCTACTGCCTCCTGCTCGGAGTTTGCTTTTCTCTGATGTCCCGGATCAAGAACGATCACCATGCCGGAAAGATCGTACGACGCACCCGGGTTGACCGGTGCTTTTGTCTGCTCCGGTTCCTTCGTCTTTTCCGGTTCCTTTGTCGGCTCCGGTGTCGGGGTCGG
>JAFWSW010000105.1 GCA_017519205.1 Clostridiales bacterium
ACCCGCGGTCACTGTGGAAGATCGGTTTTGCGTCAGGATTGGACCGGATCGCTTTGTTAAAAGTGTCAAACACCAGAAAGTTATCGTTCCTGGAACTGATCGAATAACTGACAACGGACCGGTCGTACAGATCCAGGATAGCGCTCAGATACAGCTTACGGATCTTTCCCTCTTCATACCATTTGAATTCCGTAACATCCGTTACCCATTTCTCATTCGGTCTTTCTGCAAAAAAGTCGCGTTTTAAAACATTTTCTGCCACCATCTCGGGCTCGCAGCGCTGATACTTCTTTGCCTTCTTTCGAATGACGGACTGGATATCCATCATCTTCATGATTCGATAGATCCGTTTTTCTCCATACTGTTTTTGATTCAGCCGGTTCATGTATCCGGTCATCCGTCTGTACCCTAGGGTATGGTTGAAGCTTTCATCATACTCCCGGACCAGTTCAGCAATTCCTTCGTTTTCTTTTTCTTCATCTGTTTTTTCATGCTTCAGCCATTTGTAGTATCCGCTTCGCGATACTTCCAGGTTTCTGCACATCCACTCCACAGGCCAGAACTTTTCTACATCGTAATACTGGATTGCCTTATATTTCGCCGTCTTTCGTCCACGGCCGAACCTCATCTCCCTTCGAATTCCCTCACTTTTTTTAACAGCTGATTCAGCCGGTCACTTTCCTCAAGTTTCTTTTTCAGTCTCTGGTTTTCTCTTCTGAGACGTTCCAGTTCATCCAGTTCTTCGTCTCTCTTTCGCTTCCCGCGACGGTCTTCCAGTCTTGTCTCCCCGGATTCCAGATATTTCCGTACCCATTGATATACCTGCGTATATGATACATCGTATTTTTCCGCTGTTCCTTTGTAATCTTTTCCTTGTTCCAGACAGTACTGCACGATCTCCTGTCGTTCTTCCTTCGTTGTCTTCCTAGCCATAGCAACATACACCTCCGGTCTCGGGTCGTAATCCCGAAGTTCTTTGTTGCTATTATACACCAAAATCCATTGTCTAAGTGTTTCATTACTCGGTATATGGTATTTGCGGCTGATTTCTCTGAGTGACCCTTTGCCTTGAAGATATTCTTCTACTGCCTGCTGCTTTTCCTTGGCTGTGTAACCGCTGTTCCCTTTTTTAAGGTGAAACCCTTCAACTCCTTTCTCTCGGTATCTGGCAGCCCAATCGCATATGTGTTCGCCTCCATTCTTTCCCATCCCAAGTGTTTCCGCAATCTCTGCCGCACTTGCTTCTCCTCGTAGATATCGTTCTGCTGCTTTAATCTTTACTTCTATACTGTACTTTAGCTTGGCCATAATAATACCCCCTGAAGTTCACTGGCTTTGTTTATTTCCAGTGTCTACTTCAGGGGGAGCATATCAGATGCGGTCCAAAGCCCTTTTTTTGATTTGATCTTTTGTAATCAGCGGACAACGCAGCTGGTTTGAGCACCCAAGGTGATAACCGTTCCGTCCATTGAAGCATCTTCCATACCGATTACTCCGCAAATTTTCGAAAATGGAATATCGGTTACAGTGGACAGGTCCACTGATTTTTCGGAGCCGGTCGTGTTGTGCAGAACCAGAACAGAACTGCCTTCATATGTTGAAATAAAGCCGCCGACTTTAGAATCTTGAATGGAGAGAGCCTTATATTCTCCGCGCGCGATTTCAGGATTTGCCTTTCGGAGCATCAGCAGTTTCTTATAGTAAGTATAAAGGCTGGTGGGATCTCCTTTTTGAACGAGAACCGTATCGTTGGTCTGCTGGTCTGCCGTGTAGGTCGTTCCGACGGGATCCTTGATCTTATCACCATCTCCCCAGAGCATTGCAAGTCTCCGGTTGGCATCGGTATTGGCACCGCCGCGCGAGCCTCGCATACCGATCTCTTCTCCATAATAGATGAAAGGAGTGCCGGGGCCGAGAATATAGAGGTTGGCGGCCATCTGCATAACACCGGTCAGTGAAGGAAGGAATCCGGCGGCACGATCCGTGTCATGATTCGCAATAAACGGTGCAATCGTTGCATCTTCCCGCAGGGACTTGACGTTTTTGAGATATTTTTCAATATAAGCAGTATATGAGTTGACATCGCCTTTCTTTGCAGTGTCGGAAATCAGTCCGTTGGACTGGGAAATCGAAAAGTCGAAGCAGTTCGTCGCGGGATAATAAAGATTGGTAATACCGTCTCCATCCCAGACTTCCGCAATTGTGTAGAGATCCGGCTTCCGCTCGCGGAGCGTTTCCAGATACCATTTCCAGAAGTCAACGCTGGATTTATGATCGCCGTAATACACATACTTGGCGGCATCGAACCGGAACCCATCCACACCGAGATCCAGATAGAAGTTTGCAACATCCAGAACAAGTTTACGTGCAAATTCGGAATCGAAATTCAGTTCCGGCATATCGCCTGAGAAATTGCACTCGTAATAATGGGTGGTTCCTGTGATTTTCGTAAAGACCCTGCCTGCAGGAGCGGAACCGGCTGAGCGATCATACCAGCTGTATAGATTATAGTATTCGCTTTCCGTATCTCCGTTTTTATGGGCTTCTTCGAACAGACGGAACCATTCACAGTTGCGTCCTGTATGATTGATCGGAAGATCCAGGATAACAAGCACGTCACGCTTGTGGCACAGATCAATCAGCTCGGACAGATCTCCCATGGTTCCGAAAGATTTGTCGACTGAAAAATAATCAGTGACATCGTATTTATGATAGGAAGGAGACTGAAAAATCGGAGTCAGCCAAAGGCCTTCGACTCCAAGTGATTTTCCGGAATTGGGATCGCCATCATTGAGATAGTCCATGCGGTTGATGATACCCCTGAGATCTCCGACACCGTTTCCGGTGGAATCAGAGAAAGATCCGACAAATATCTCATAGAACACTCTGTTATTGTCGTGAACCGGATTGTTGCAGATCAGCGAAGGGTCGGACAGTATATATTCACCGGTGCGTGGATCTTTTTCTGCCTGAGAAGGATCTTCGGAAATCACATCATCCAGGACGTCGGGTTGAGTGTTTTCTGGAGAAGCAGGTGTTTTACATGCTGCGAACAGAAAAATGAGAGACAGCAGAAGACATAGTATTTGCGACAACTTTTTCATAGGACAATGTTCCTCCGCTTAAAAGCAAAATTCTAAAATAAATCGTACAACAATCCCGGTGGGAATGTCAAGTAAAACGCATTCTTGTAAAGAACTGCGGACAAGGTTATAATACAGATATGGAAAAAAAGATGATTGAATTATACTCTCCGAAAGAGATCGCTCTGTTGAAGAAAAAGAGAAATGTCTGGATCGGAATCGCCGTTGCTGTTGCGGTTCTGGCACTGGCATTTTGTATTTTTTTCTGTGCGCGAACTGATACGTCGAATCGAGACCGGATGCTGCTGGGAACGATTATTTCTTCAACGCTGGGAGGCTGGATCGTCATCACACTGACTCATTTTGTTATTGAAGATTATCGGAACGCGGAAAAGCATATCGTTGCCGTGCTGGAAGGACCTCGTGAATACGAAGAAGGACCTTTTGAATGGACGGGAGAGCATCTACGGGTGAGAAAAGGCATCTCCATGACCGGAATCCGCAAAGTCGGAGCGGTAAAAGGGAATCTTTATCTGTACGATGCAAAGAAAAAGTCGTTTCAGGTAGAACGAGCTGTCCGTGTCTGTACTGTCTACGGTTTTGTAGCCGCATATGAGGTGAGCGATGATCTGGATTAAAAGAATCTTTTCGCAGATGCACAGATATGTTCTGTGGCTGCTGATCTCGGCTGTGTTCTGGGGATGGATCTTTACCATCATCACGGATACAATAGCGGCGAAAAAAGTTGTTCTGTATGCAGATGTGCCATACATTGCCGATCGAGAGCTGGCAATTGAATTGGAGAAGGATTTACC
>JAFWSW010000106.1 GCA_017519205.1 Clostridiales bacterium
GGCAGTAGGATTCGAACCCACGACCTGCGGTTTTGGAGACCGTTATTCTACCAGCTGAACTATACCCCTATATGTGTGTGGCTCTTGCGAACCGCTAACACATATTACTACACGAAAACAAAATTGTCAACAACTAAACTTCGATTGCCGAAGAAAAGTTGCGCTGAGCATGCAGACAAGCTCCTGTACAGAAGTGCCCCGTTACGCCGTCTCAATGCGGTTTGCACGGTGCAGATCATGTCTCTCCACAGCCTCTTCACGCATCTTGTACTTCAGGATCTTACCTGCGGCATTCATCGGGAATTCCTTCACGAAATCCACATATTTCGGCACCTTGTGCTTTGCCATATGGGTGCGGACGTAATCCTTGATCTCGTCCTCGGTGCACTCTGCGCCGTCCTGCAGAATGATGCAGGCCATAATCTCCTCGCCGTAGTCGGCATCCGGAACACCGATGACCTGAACGTCGGATACATCAGGATGTGTATAGATGAACTCTTCGATCTCCTTCGGGTAGATGTTCTCACCACCGCGGATGATCATGTCCTTGATACGGCCGGTGATCTTGTAGTAACCCTCCGGTGTGCGGCGGGCGAGGTCACCTGTGTGTAGCCAGCCGTCCTCATCGATTGCGGCCTTGGTTGCCTCAGGCATCTTGTAGTAGCCCTTCATGATGTTGTAACCGCGAGCGCAGAACTCACCGTCCACGTTATCCGGCAGAACCTCGTTTGTCGCCGGATCTACGATACGGCACTCAACACCCGGAAGCTCCTTACCGACTGTCTGAACACGGACTTCGATGGAGTCATCGACACGGCTCTGGGTGCAGCCCGGAGCAGCCTCTGTCTGACCGTAAACGATCGTGATCTCTTTCATGTTCATCTTATTAACAACATCTTCCATGACCGGGATCGGACACGGGGAACCTGCCATGATACCTGTTCTCATGTAGGAGAAGTCAGTCTGGGCAAAGTCAGGGTTCTCGAGAAGCGCGATGAACATTGTCGGAACACCGTGCATTGCGGTTACGCGGCGAGCGGTAATGGAAGCCAGAACCTTACGCGGTGAGAAGTAATCGAGCGGAACCATGGTAACACCGTGAGTTACGGAAGCGGTCATGGCGAGTACCATACCGAAGCAGTGGAACATCGGCACCTGGATCAGGAGACGATCCTCGGTGGAGAGGTTCATGCAGTCACCGATGCACTTACCGTTGTTAAGTACGTTTCTGTGTGTGAGCATAACGCCCTTCGGGAAACCTGTCGTACCGGA
Source organism: Clostridiales bacterium (assembly GCA_017519205.1). GTDB lineage: Bacteria > Bacillota > Clostridia > Saccharofermentanales > Saccharofermentanaceae > Scatonaster. Next base: position 1,273 of record JAFWSW010000106.1, read on the forward strand.
AGTATACTGCATGTTGCAGACTTCATCCGGCTGTGTTGCATCGATCATGGCGCGCAGATCTGCGTCGCTGACCTTACCGTCTGCCGTCTCGAACTCATCGTCCCAGAAGAAGCAGCCGTCATAGCGGTTGTCGATCGTGATGACGTTCTTTAAGAAAGGCAGTCTCTCGGAGACCATCTCGCCCGGCTTGGATTTAGCAAGCTCAGGGCAGATCTCGTTAACGATCTGTACGTAGTTGATGTCCTTGTAGCCGTCCATCATGACGAGCGTGTCGGAATCGGACTGACGCAGCAGGTACTCGATTTCGTGGATCTTATATGCGGTGTTAACAGTGACGAGTACGGCACCGATACGTACGCAGGCCCAGAATGTCAGGAACCACTGCGGACGGTTGGTAGCCCAGAGTGCGACGTGGGAATCCTTCTTAACGCCCATGGACATGAGCATCTTGGAAACGCGGTCAACGTCATCTCTGAACTCGCTGTATGTTCTTGTGTAATCACGCATGGTGTATGCAAAAGCTGTCTGATCCGGGAACTCGGTAGCAACCTTATCGAGCATCTGACCGAAAGTCATATCAACAAGGATGTCCTTCTCGAACATTCTCTGGCCCTTGCCTTTTTCAACATACTTGATGTTGGAAGGAACTACCTCGATCGGAGCCTCCGGACGAACCTCGGCTTTGACTTCCTTCTTGGAAGGCTCGATGACCTTCTTCGTGCCCTTGGTCTTCTCCCAGGTTCTTACGAAGTTGATGAACTGCGGGAATACGATCGCAGCGCTCTCGATCTCTCTTGCCCATCTCTTTACCCACTCGAGGGATACGAATCCGTCGTAGCCGTTCTTATCAAGAAGCTCGAAAAGCTCCTCCAGCGGAAGATCGCCGTGACCCGGCAGACGGTAAGCCACAGATCCGTCTTCTTCCTTGATGGAATCTTTTACGTGGATATAGCAGACATACTCACCGACATTTGCCCATGTTGTCTCGACGGACTCGCCGAAATAACGGAACGGGTGATGTACATCCCAGAGTACTTTTACATAAGGAGAATCAACTGCCTCGATGAGCTTTCTCAGACGAGCGGTATCGGCGTAAACACCATTGGTCTCAACAAGCAGTGTTACGTTCTTGCCTTCGCACAGAGGTGCCAGGCTCTTAAGAGCAGCAACGATCTTCTCATCGTCGACTTCACCTTCCGGTGCCGGATGTGCGTCAGCGAGGATACGAACGTAGGATGCACCGCACTTATTAGCGAGTGCAACATATTCACCGATCTCGGTCGGCGCGATCTTGGCGCCGTCTTCGTAAGCCAGTACGCAGTTAGAGGAGAAGCATGGAATCTCCAAACCGAGCTTTCTAAGGTTTTCCATGGTGCGGTCCACTTCCGACGGAAGGAACGGCTTTGCGTGGGATGCGGTGATCTCTTCACCGAGTCCACGGATCTCAATGCCTGCGTAGCCAAGGTCATGGGCCATCGGATAGATGTCCTTCCAGGACCACTCGGGGCATGCCAGTGTGGAAAATGCCAGTTTCATAGCCATTTCGAAAACCTCCGGTTAAAAAAGCCGTGATACTGTTTTCGCAGAATATCACAGCATAGGATTATTTAACGGGACTAGCATACACCCAAAAATATAGAAAAGAAACGGAAAACGGTGCTTTTATAAAATAAAGGCAAAAAAGCGGAAGAAAGCATAAAGTTCTATGACCTTACAGGGTGATTCCTCGCCAAAAGCACCCTCCCGCAATAGTTCCTGCGCGCCCTTAGTGGGAATCCGCGACTGCTCCGGCGCTGAAGATCTGGGGGATCTCATTCTCCATGATCGGGCGTCCCCAGATGTTGCCCTGTACGAAATCGCACTGGTACTTCGTCAGGATGTCGAGCTGGCGTCTGTCGTCAACACCTTCGGCAACGACCTTGATCTTCATCTGGTGCACCAGACCGATGATCGAGCCGACCATGAGGCGCTGGGCGTTCTTGAGCGGAAGTTCATCAACGAAAGACTTATCGATCTTAAGAACATTGATCGGGAGCTGCTGGAGATAGTTCAGTGAAGAGTAACCGGTACCAAAGTCATCGAGTGCGACGGTGATACCCATCGCGGAGATCTCTTTTAATACTTTTACCGCATAATCAACATTTGAAACCATGACGGACTCGGTAACTTCGAACTCGAGGTTCTTCGTGTCGACGCCGGTCCTCTCGATAATGCGTTTCACAGACTGGAGGAACATCGGGCTCATCAGCTGTACCGCGGAGATGTTTACCGACATGATGCCGTCCCATCCGTTTGCTTCCTTGATGCGGTTCAGTGCGAGGCAGGCCGACTCGAGGACCCACTCGCCCAGAGGAACGATGAAGCCTACGGACTCGGCTACCGGAATGAATTCCGTCGGCGGAACTTCACCGAATCTCTCGGAATTCCAGCGGCAGAGTGCCTCAAATCCACGGAGCTTTCTTTCCTTCATGTCGTACTGCGGCTGGAAGCAGAGATACAGTTCTCTGTTCTTGATCGCGCTCATCAGGCGGCTCTCATACTTCATCTTACGCATGATGTCGTCCTTCATTTCTTTTCTGAAGAACTGCACCATGTTCTTGCCGTATTCTTTTGCCTTATACATCGCGGTCTCCGCACACTTCACGAGCTCGGAAGATGTGGTTCCGTCCTGTGGGAAGAAGGATACGCCGAAGCTGGCGGTTACAGTATATTCGGAATCTTCGATATTGAACGGCTTCGAGAATGTGTCTCTCAGGCTCTCGACATAATTGAGCATATCCTCGTCCGTGAACTGGCGCTGCACGATGATCGCGAATTCGTCACCGCCCCAGCGGCCGATCATGTCTTCCTGATCGATGATCGCCGTCAGACGGGAAGCCGCGGACTGGAGCACCAGGTCGCCCACCTTATGACCCATGGAATCGTTGATGGTCTTAAAGTTATCCAGATCCACATAGATCAGGGCAAACGGCATGTTCTTATTGGAAAGAAGGCTGATCAGGAGATCCATACGGTCGGTGATCTTCACGCGGTTCGGAAGTCCGGTGACCGTATCAAAGTGGTTCATCTGATAGAGGCGCTCCTCGTTCTCTTTCATTGCACGGTTGTACTCGGAAAGCAGGGAGTTCTGACGCTTCGTCTCTTCTTCTCTTTTCTTCAGGTCGGCGTTCGCTCTCTCGAGTTCTTCGGTCTTCGCCTCGACTCTCCCGATCTCCCGCGCCACGCGGCGGTTGTATGCCAGGATGATGCCGACGATGATCACACTCAGGATCGTTGTCGCCAGACCGTTCAGTGCGAAAGTATCTTCGAACCGGGCCATTGCCACGATCGTCGCAACGATCTGCAGTACCGACACTACGATCACTGCGTAAAAACCCTTCATGCTCTGGGACTGGACGATCAGGATCGAGAGCATAAGCTGCACGAGTGAGAAAACTCCACGGAAAGGGACTAGGAAATCAAGTGCGGAAACAGAACCAACTAATGCATTTAATACGACAAAGAGAAGGAACAAAATCACATATGCGGCGATCTTTAACGCAGCGAAACGATGATTCTCTGCAGGATGCAGACTGGTATCGACGAATCTTTCCATGAAGGATGATTCGTCCGCTCGAACTTCTCTGTTATCCATATCCTGCGCCATATCTGCCCCCACCCCCATAGTAAATATACGCAATTCCAATTATGCACGAAAAGCACTTGAAATGCAGGTGTTTCTCGCAAATTGTTTGAAAATTGAAACAATCTTTCCGCCTAATGGTATAATTTTTTTCTGTAAGAGTAAATGCAAAGAATTTGATATTTAGGAGAAAACCATGTTTTTACCGCAAGCTGCGATCTTCGATATGGACGGCACGCTCCTCGACTCCATGTGGGTCTGGAGACAAATCGATGCCGATTTTCTGGCCGCCCACGGACATCTCATCACCCCGGATTATACCGATGCCATCAAGTGCATGGGCTGGGAAGAGGGTGCCCGCTATACCATCGACAGATACGGTCTTGATCAGACTCCTCAGCAGGTCATCGAAGAATGGTTCGACATGTGCGCCGACTACTACCGCACGAGGATCGACCTCAAGCCCTATGCCAGAGAATACCTTTCTTTCCTGCATGAACACGGCATCCCGATGGCGATCGCCACTTCGATGGAGCCGCAGCATAACATCGACATCGTGCTCGACCGGTTCGACATGCGGTCTTTCTTTCAGAATATAACTGTCTCTACCGAGGTCTCCCGCGGCAAGGGTTTCCCGGACATCTATCTTCTCGCCGCATCCCGTCTCGGCGTGGAGCCGGAAAAATGTGCCGTCTTCGAGGACATCCTCGGAGCGATCCGGGGCGCGAAGGCGGGTGCTTTTCAGACGGTAGGGATCTACGACACCGTCTCCGAAGGCGACTGGGAAGACATAAAAAATGAAGCGGACGTCGCGGTCCGCTCCTGGAAAGACTTAATGGAATAATCCCTCAGATAAAGAGCTGGATGAGCCACCACAGAAGACCGATCGTCAGGATCGAGAACACCAGACCGATAACTACATACACGATCAGAGAGATGAGACCGAGGATCCATCCGAGCTTTGCGATGTCCTTTTTCGGGCCGCCGCATGCGTGGCCGACGATACCGAGGATGAGCGCCAGAATGCTGTTCAGCAAAAGCGGATTAAAGACGATGCTGATCATACCGAAGACCAGCGCCAGCACGCAGATGCCGTCGTTGTCCGGTCTTCCCGGGTGAAGCGTCTCTTCCGCGTAGGCCTGACGGTCCTTCTCATTCATCGGAAAAGTATTGGCTGTATTCTGCTGAGGGCGTACCCCTCCACCGGTATCACCGGACCGGAGCGGCACTTCGTTCACCGGCGGATACTGTGTCCCGGTTACTGGCTGCGTCGGTGTCCCACCAACCGGCTGAGATGCGGTCCCACCAACCGGCGGGAGCCCGGAAGACACCTCCGGAACATCCTGCGGAATTACGTCAAGCGGTTTTCCGCACTCCTTACAGAACGGTGTTCCATCCGCACTTACATGCTTACAATACTTACAGATCGCCATTACTTTATCCCTTGATTACTTGTTATACAGTTTCTTCTTTGCGTACTCCGGCTCGCATGTGATGTTGATGCCGAGCTTTCTGAAGACGCCCTCGTCAACGCCCGACAGGATCGTTGTGGAGTGTGCGTCACTGTGTCTGAGGTTATTGATCTGCTGCATCGCCAGTTCAGCGACCGGGTTTGTCGCGGCACTCATGGCCAGAGCAATCAGCACCTCATCGGTGTGCAGTCTCGGGTTGTGGTTGCCCATGTGGTTGACCTTCAGATCCTGGATCGGCTCGATAACGTTTGGAGAAATGAGCGGGATCTCGTGCTGGATGCCGCCTAAGACCTTCAGGGCATTCAGAAGAACTGCCGCAGAAGCGCCGAGGAATTCGGAATTCTTACCGGTAACGATAGTTCCGTCCGGAAGCTCGAGAGCCACTGCCGGACCATGGGTAGACTCGGCACGCACGAGGGCGGCACTTACAACACGACGGTCATTAACTTCGATACCGGACTTATTCATCAGAAGCTCGATCTTGCTGACATCCTGACCTTCGGACAGACCCTGACGGACCATGCACTTCGCCTGGAAGTAACGGCGGATGATCTCCTGCTTACTTGCTTCACGGCATGCATCGTCATCGACGATTGCAAAACCGGCCATATTAACGCCCATATCCGTCGGGCTCTTATACGGGGACTCGCCGTAGATCTTTTCGAAGATCGCATTAACGACCGGGAAGATCTCGACATCACGGTTGTAGTTGACTGTCGTCTCACCATACGCCTCGAGGTGGAACGGGTCGATCATGTTAACATCGGCGAGGTCAGCCGTAGCTGCTTCGTATGCGATATTTACCGGGTGATTCAGCGGGATGCTCCAGATCGGGAATGTCTCGAACTTCGCATAGCCGGCCTTGATGCCTCTTCTGTTCTCGTGATACAGCTGGGAAAGGCAGGTCGCCATCTTTCCGGAACCCGGACCCGGAGCGGTAACGACTACGAGGGAACGTGTCGTCTCGATATATTCATTCTTACCATAGCCCTCGTCACTGACGATGAGCGGAACATTCATCGGGTAACCGGCGATCGGGTACTGCTTATAGACCTTGACGCCCAGCTGATGCAGTCTCTTGCTGAACTGCTCGGCCAGAGGCTGGTTCGTATACTGTGTGATCGTGACGGAACCAACATACAGTCCGATCTCGGTAAAAGCATCGATCAGACGGAGCACTTCCTGATCGTAAGTGATGCCGAGGTCGCCTCTTCTCTTATTCTTCTCGATTGCGTCAGCGTTGATTGCGATAACGATCTCGACGTCGTCTTTCAGCTCCATGAGCATCTTGACTTTACTGTCCGGCTCAAAGCCCGGAAGAACACGGGAAGCGTGGTAGTCATCGAAGAGTTTTCCACCGAATTCCAGATACAGCTTACCGCCAAACTGTCCGATCCTGTCGCGGATCTTCTGCGACTGCATCTGCACGTATTTTTCATTGCTAAAACCCTCTTTAAACATACTTTTCACGCTCCCTTTTTCGGGAATGATCTATCCCGCATCCCTGTTTTTTGAAATAAAAAAAAGAACTTCTCGCCAACATTTTTTCGAGAAGCTCGTTCGCCTTTTTTAACGGCTCTTTGCAATTATAACACATTTTGATATGCTGTCTACATAACTTTTCGGTCAAAAAGGAGCACTTTTATATGCGATTTCTGATTCAGCGCGTCACCTCTGCAAAAGTCGATGTTGAAGGAAAAACAGTCGGTCAGATCGACCACGGATTCCTTGTTTTTATAGGTGTATGTAATACAGATACCAAAGAGATCGCCGATGCAATGGTGAAAAAGCTCCTGGGACTTCGGATCTTCCGCGACGATGAGGGAAAGACGAACAAGAGCCTATCGGATGTCGGCGGAAGTCTCCTTCTCATCTCGCAGTTTACGCTCTATGCCGACTGCCACCACGGCAACCGCCCGTCGTTCATCAACGCAGGATCCCCGGATCTCGCCAATGACCTCTACGAGTACATCATCGAGTCCTGTAAGAAGGTGGTCCCGATCGTCCAGACCGGCATCTTCGGCGCCGACATGGCCGTCTCGATCGAGAACCAGGGCCCGTTCACCATCTGGCTCGACAGCGAGGAAATCGTCAAGAAACATTCCTGATGCCAAGCGCGCGGACGAGAACATTTTCAATACCCACGATCTGCGCGCTTCTCCTTCTTGGTTGAAAAGCCCCCGCCGAATGGCTATAATACTTTCAGCGCGTATGCTTCGATCGTTCAACGGATAGGACTGCAGTTTCCGGTACTGCCAATGCGGGTTCGATTCCTGCTCGGAGCGCCACTCATGAGAAAAGACCTGTCCATCCGGGCAGGTCTTTTTTGCATCATCGACTAAATCTCTCGTTTTTGTTTTTTAGTCGTACGGCAAAAGCACTTTTCTGCGACTAATCTGCTCTTTTCTTCTTTTTAGTCGTATACCAGCAATTTGTAATACGACTAATCGAGGGCGAGTGCTTTTCTAGTCGTATAATTCTGATTTACTCATACGACTAATTCTTATATTATCGTCTATTAGTCGAATAGCCATTTCAAAAGTCCCTCTTCTCCTTACCTCTCCCCAGTCACTTTTCGTTCGGGATCTTCTCCAACATGGTAGATCTTCATCACGTTTTCCCGAAACAGCTCAGGATCAAATGGTTCATATTCCGTTTCGAACGTGAGAATAAGATTCTTCCCGATGAATATCCCGCTTTTGCTATATTCCGATATCTTCTTCATGGCCGCTCTACGATATCCTGCATCTTCAATAAGACCAAAGTGCTCGTGATATACAACCTGGTGACGGTACTGATCCAGCGTCGTAAAATCCGGATACCGAAGCGCACCGTTTTTTAATCGCATTGCGCACTCATATCGATATGGTATCCCGAGTTCATAATACGTATTTGCTATAAACACCTCTGTTTTCGAACGGACCAATTCTCCCCTTTTTGTGGGATATATCAGGCCATCCACATAGTTAGGATTACTATCAAACGGAAGCGACGACCACTTCTCCGCAAAAGTTTTACTATCGAGAAGCAACGGTGATACAAGAATTCTCCGAAAATCCTTTAAATCCAAAAAAGTGAATTCGGCATTTTCTTTATCGACTTCTCTAAAATATCCATTTATACAATTGATCTCACGCTGGGCAAGCGCCATAAAATGTTTTGCATAATCCTTCTGTGCCAGTTTTTTCGCTGTTTCAATCTCTTTCTCAGGAATAAACCTCCCGTTAGAATACTTCTTACTCACCTGATAGTACCGAGGAGTTCCTTTGCTGTTATCGATCCGAAGTCTACCTTCCGGCGCTTCTAAAATCTGTTTCTGTGCAGTTTTCATCGCTGCTTCCAGTTTTAGTTTTCGAGCAATCATCTCACCTTTCAGCATGTCCATGTTAGTTCCTCCATTCTGTAGATCTGGTAAGACTCATTGAACACGACGATGCGACTGCGAAGCAATATTTTATATGAGTAGTTTTGTGACTTTTTTGAAAATAAGAGTCGTCTCTGAAAGCACCGAAAAAAGCTGCCCTCATGTTTTCCACGGGGGCAGCCTTTTCGCTTCAATATCGGGTAGCAGCTTCCGCTGTTATCCTTCAAAATTTTCCGGCAACTCTGTATCCCGAGTTATCCTTCGATTTCTTCGGTCTTGTAGATGAACTTTACATTACCGTCCATGCCGTCGGCAATACCGGAAAAGTTCTTGTACTCCTTCGAGACTTCCGTGATGACACGGATCCTGGAAAGAAGTCCGGCAAGGTCGCCGTCAACCAGTTCTACAAGTTTCTGAATACCCTTTTCATTAAATTCCTTCATGCCGTCAGACAGCTGCATCGAGCCGTCACGGAGCTTGGTGACACCCTCGACCAGAGCAGGGAGACCGTCCTTCAGCGTCAGGATACCGTCGCAAAGCTGCTCCATTCCGTCAGAGAGCCGGGCGGTTCCCTTCTTCAGATCGGAGGTTCCCTTCTTCAGGTCTCCTGCACCCAGCATGACCTTATGTACCGCACCGGTATAGTCGAGAAGACCGAGGTAGAAAGCATTGTATCCGTCGAGGCTGGCCTTGAGGTTGATGACTTTCTGAGATCCGGCGGAAGCGGCCTTCAGCTTCGCCTGAACTTCATCTCCCGCCATTGTCTCGGAGATCGCTTTCTGGACCTGTGCTTCCGTATTCTTATCGATCAGGTCCTTCATGTCGGAAGTACCCATCAGTTCGTCCGTCTTCTGCTTAATAAGAGCCTGTACATCGGAAGATGCCATCTGCTGGTCCACTGTCGCGCTGATCTTAGCCTTAATATCCGAAGTTGCCATCTGCGCATCGATGGTCTGACTGATCGTGGTCTTCACAGTATCGGAAGCCATCTGTGAATCAACAGCATTGTTGATCGCCTGCTGGGTCGCGGAATCGATCGCACCGGCAGCGATGCCCTGCTCGTACTGTTCCTTCGTCATACCCTGCGACTGAAGGACCTGTACCAGCACATTCTCACGGACGGAAGCCGTGACCGCTGTGCTCACCTGTTCACGTACAGCCGCAGTGACCTTCTCGGTGACGCTGTCTTTTACTCCGGAAGTAACCTGGGATTCGACCTCGGAACGGACAGCTGCTGTAACCTGGTCACGGATGTAGCCGCGCTTTGCTTCGACTGCAGAAGTGACCTGATCCAGCGCCTGCTGATAGACCGTCGTATCATCAAGAGAATTGATGACGCCATTAAGCACTTCGGCATAATTGCTGATCGTCATCTTCGGTACAGTGAGGCCGGCGGAAGCGAGCTGCTCCTGCGCTGTGGAAAGGAGCGAGTCGAAGACTTTTTTCGCACCGTCATTCAGTTCGTCCGAGTGCGAATCGAGTTCCTTGAGGCCGTCATAGAGCTGGCCGGTTCCCTTGTCGAGTTTTCCTGCACCGCTGTCCAGTGTCGCGGCACCGTCCTTGAGCTGTACGGCACCCTCAGCGAGCTTATCCACACCGGCGACGAGTTCCTCGGACTTGGAAAGAAGTGTGGCCAGTCCGTCATAAAGCTGCGACGAACCGTCAATCAGCTGATCCATCGCATCTGTCAGTTCCTTCATCGATTCATTCAGATCGATATCGGAATTCAGTTTGATCTTCTCGGAATCGAGCTGGTTCAAGATCTCGGTGGAAGCGATCGTCACGGTCATGCCGAGGCTGAAGTTCTCGCAGTCGGCGGAGATCTCTACGGAAGACGGGATATCCAGCTTATCCTTGCTGATGCCGAGGTCCTCGGCCAGACCCGGGAAGGCAAAGCCGATAACGACCGTACGGCTGCCGTCGTTGACGATCTTACCGTTGGAGACGGTGATGTTCTTAAACGTATTGTTATCGAGCAGAAGTCCGGTCAGCATGGTAAACGGAACATAGATCTTTTCCTGTTTGCCGTCGATCTCCTTCATGACAAAGGAGTTGTTTGTGTATTCGTAACGGATCGTCACACGTCCGGACTTGCCGATGAGCTCGGCCGGGGTGATCGGGTTTCCGTCGAGATAATACGAAACCTTCATGTCGACAGGAAGTTCTTTCTCGATATTTCCCTGATAGTAGATATCGTCGTTCGTGGTGTCCCACACGCGGGTGTTATTTCCGCCCATCGTGAAGCTCTCGCCCTCCTTCAGGACCGTGATATCCTGAAGATCCGAGGCATCCTCGATGCCGGTCTTTCCGGCGGTATTTCTGATCCAGTCACTGACGATGACCTTCTGCACCGTGCCGTCATTTCCGGCGATCACGTATACCGTTTCTTCTTTAAAAGCACTCTCCGTCGAGGGAGTGGTTGTCATATTGTTCATGTAAGAGAGGAGCTCATCAGAACCGTCTCCGGCAAGTCCTGCCTGCGTGCTTCCGGATACAGGAGAAGTCACGGCTGCCGGCTGCGTGGCGGGTGCTTTTGAAGCGGAAGACTGGAAGGCGGCATAGGCCGCGGCACCGACGCCTGCGCTCAGGATGCTTGCCCCCAGGACCAGCGCCAGGGTCTTATTTACCATAGTGTTCATCGTATTCATACATACTGCTCCTTTCTTATTTCAGAAGACGAATTGTTATCACAGTTTTTCATGCCGGCGGTCGTTCTCTTGATCAGTCCGTCAAATGCCATCAGCATCGAAGGCAGGATCAGGATGACCAGAAGCATACTGACGATCGCGCCTCTTGCGAGGAGGATGCACATGGAACTGATCATGTCGACATCCGAGTAGATCGCAACTCCGATGGTCGCCGCGAAAAGGCCGGTGCCGGATACGAGGATGGACGGGATCGATGTGCGGAGCGCGGTCCATACCGCATCTTTTCTTCTAAGCCCGTTCATGCGCTCTTCTTTATATCTGGTCGTCATCAGGATCGCGTAGTCGACGGTCGCGCCGAGCTGGATCGTACTGATAAAGATCGGTCCGACGAACGGCATGCTCGCTCCCGTCAGGTGCGGGATACCGAGGTTGATAAAGATCGCGAGTTCGATGACCGAGATCAGGATAAACGGAAGCGACAGGCTTCTCGTGACGATGGCAATGATAAGGAATACCAGAAGTACCGACACGATCGTAACGATCCGGAAGTCAACATCCGTTGTCTCGATCAGATCCTTCGTACAGGGCGCCTCACCGATGAGAAGACCCTTCGGATCGTGCTTCTTCAGGATGCCGTTCAGCTCATCGATCTGATGGTTCACTTCGTCGGTCGCAAGACCATACTGCGAGTTGATCAGCATGAGCTCCCATTTGCCGCCCTTGAGGATGCCGCGGATCGACTCAGGAAGAACTTCCTGCGGGACATCCGCGCCGACGAGCGACTCGAGGGAAAGAACGTAGTTGACACTGTCCACCTTCTCCATCTCGGAGATCATGCTCCTCGTGATATTCGGATCGAGTGTGGAATCCGTCAGCACCATGTGCTGCGTCGCCATCTGGAAGTCGGACTTCAGTTTCGTATTCGCAACGACATTCGGCATGTCCTGCGGGATCGACTGGGAGATATCGTAGTAGACCTCGTTTCCGGCCTTCTTATAGCAGTAGAAAGATGGTACGAGAAGGATCGCGAAGATCAGAAGAAATACCGGGAAGATCTTGACGATGCCCTTGGAGAGTTTTCCGCCGCTCGGGATGAGTGATCTGTGTCTGCTCTTCTGAAGAGGCTTATCCAGTACAAGGATCAGGGCCGGAAGCACTGTCACACATCCAATCACGCCGATGATGACACCCTTCGCCATAACCAGGCCGAGGTCACGGCCCATGGTGAAGCTCATGAAGCACAGCGCGACAAAGCCGGCAACGGTCGTAACGGAACTTCCGATAACGCTGCTTAAGGTCGCACGGATGGCCACCGTCATCGCTTCCTTGTTATCGGAGTACTTCTCGCGCTGCTCGTTATAGCTGTGCCACAGGAAGATGGAATAGTCCATGGTGACCGCCAGCTGAAGAACGGCGGAGAGTGCTTTTGTAATATAGGAGATCTCGCCGAAGAAATAATTCGAACCGAGATTAAGAAGGATCATCATACCGATGGAAATCAGGAAAACGATCGGCGCCAGGAAGCTGTCCAGCAGGAGCTGCATCGCAAGAAGTGCAAGCACGACCGCAATGGCAACATAGATCGGTTCCTCTTTTTCGCACAGTTCCTTAAGGTCCGTAACCAGCGCGGACATACCGGAGACGAAGCACTCTTTATCGGCGATCTTCCTGATATCGGCGATCGCCTGCATCGTCTCGTCGGCGGAGGTGGATGTGTCGAAGAATACCGCCATGATGGTCGAGTGGTCGGTGTTAAATGCATCGTACAGTTTCTTCGGAAGCATCTCCATCGGGACCGTAAAATCGAAGATGGAGTCATACCAGATCACGGACTCGACGTGATCGACCTGCTCGATCTTCGCCTTCAGGGAAGACACCTGAAGCGGCGTCATATTCTCGACGATTACGAAGGAAAAAGCACCCTTCCCGAATTCCTTTAGGAGTTCATCCTGACCGATGACGGTCTCCATGTCCTTCGGCAGGTAGTCGAGCATGTCATAGTTGACTCTTGTGTTGATGTAGCCGAAAACAGACGGGATCAGAAGCAGAAAAGTAATGATCAGGATCAATACTCTGTTTTTGACTACGGCTTTAGAAAACCTCATTTCCTATCTCCCTTCCAAGATATATCGTCGTACTCCGGATCGATGCAATCGGGGTACTGGTTCTTGATGATTTTTACGGTGCAGATCGCGACCGCGAGGTTCAGGATCCCTTCGAGGACCAGTGCAATGCCGAGGAAAGTCACCAGCACTTCCGCCGAGGATCCCGGACGGAACATCAGAAGAAGACCGAAGATACCGGTCACGATGGCGGTACCGAAGATGAACCACCAGTCACGGATACCGAATACCTTCGCATCCTTTGCGATACGCAGTTTGAAAAAAGCATCCGCCATGATGAGAACTCCCATGGCGATCAGGATCAGGCTTACGGCGTGAAGCGGGTGCACCAGCACCGCGATGCCCAGGACCGCCAGAACGGATCCGAACTCCAGGTCATACTGGAAGGCCAGACGGAAAAGGTCTTTCGAGAAGTATCCGATGATCTTGACGATGCCGAAAACGATCAGGGCGATGCCGAGGAGTGTGCCGAGAAGCTTTGTGCCGATATCTGCGTGAAGAATGAATCCGATGCCCAGAAGGCAGAAGAGCAGGGACATGACCACATATCCTGATTTCGCAATACGCATCGGTGCGATTCGTCTCATCTTCATCACATGTCACCTCCAAAGTCTTATTTATCATCTGGTAACAGGATACGTTGCACCCGTTTCGGATAAAACGGGCAAGAAAAAGCCCCGTGTCTGAAATTCAGACACGGAGCGTGATTTGTCTAAAAATCTGTTTTACGGATTCTCCGCAGCCCGGCGGATCATCTCCTCGGCCATGCCCTTATAAAGCTGGCAGAAGCGGATGATGTGCTCTTCGACGTTCGTCTCCATCTTCTGGTTGAGCCACTCGATCGTAAGACCGAAGCACTCACATCGGTAGAAGCGGAGAATGATCTCCGCATCGGTCGGCGCGATCTTCACATCGTGGAAGAGTGTTTTTGCATAGGTGGTTACAATGTAGTCGCATACCTTCCACAGGTACAGTTCGAAAACATCACGGCTGACGGAGTTATAGATATGAAGGATCGCGCGGCGCTTCTCCTCGCAGAAAGAAACCGCGGCACGAAGTGCAGTCTCGATCGAGTCGATGGTGTCATACTTCGCGATGATACGGTCCGCATCGTCCTTGATCATCTCCTCGACCAGAGACGGAAGATCCTGAAAATAATAGTAGAAAGAATTCCTGTTGATGCCGCACTTTTCGACGATCATCTTCACGGTGATGGAAGACATCGGCAGTTCTTCGAGAAGGTCCACGAAGGTCTTCTTGATGGCATCTTTCATGAAACTCGGCATAAGCGTCATTGCTCCTTTCCGTCACCTATTATACTCCATACTTACCTCCGTGGTATAATATGTGCATATTGAAGCTACCTACCCGACTGAATTTCGGATCTGTATCCGGGAGGGACGCGTATGAGTTTTAAGAACATAAACCTTGGAGATGTGAAGCTTAAGCCGAGATTCGAGGATGACTCGGAGATATCCTCCGGCGCAGCTTCGAATTATGAATTTCCTCTCAGCAAAAATGCCGTGGCAGGATTCATCCTGTCGATCCTGTATATCTTCACCGGGCCTCTTGGCACGTACTATCTTTTCTATGACGGGCGCCGCGTTGAACCATTATTAGTCATCTTATCTGTAACCTCTTTTATCTGCTTTTTCGGCGGCCTGATCCTCTCCCTCCGGGGAAGGTCCGAGTGCAAGTACCAGTGTTTCGAAGGGAAAGGATTCGGATCAGCCGGCTTTGCCATTACCCTGATTACTCTGGGAATCGTCGTCCTCATGCTTTTCTCGCTTTCGATTACTAAATCCATGATGGGTGAGTATCACGGACCGGAGGTGATGATGGGTAATCTTCAAGTTGTCCTGAACCGTGATGAAAGAACGGCGAAAAAGGCTCTCGCGAGCAAATGGTACTGGGATGGCGATGTGAATAATCTCGTGATGGAGGTGCCGGATGAGTATTCCGACGGTATCGTTATCGATAAGATCGGTCAGGAGCACAGGGGGCCCAGATCGCGTGTTTTCGAATTCTGTATCCGCGATGACATGAAGGAAAAGATTAAAGATGATTATCATGAGAATGTTCCTGCAGGAACGGCCGTTCATTATGAGGATCTGATCATTACCATAGTCATCGGAAAAAACGTGGAGTATGTCAATATCTATGATCTTCCTACCTGGGTCCGTAAAAACGATGACGGCAGTGTCACGAAATACTGGCTGCACTTGAGATTTGAGGTCTCTCCTGAAAACAAGGACTTCTATGCAAAGGACGGAAAACTGTACAATGCTCACACGAGGCAGCTGTACTCCGGAATTGATGAATCTTTTTATCCGGACGAGACATCTTCCGAAAACGAAAGCGGATCGTGATCCGAAGAAGAGTGCTTTTCGAGCAGGAGTGCTTCCCGAGTATGATACAATACTCGTGTATTCTATTTAGGATCCGGGGATGAATGTATGCACTACGATTGTCTGATCATCGATGATGAGCAGGTGCTCGCCGATAATACCTGCGAGTACTTCAATATGTTTGATGTCAAAACGAAAGCCGTTTACAGCAAGGCGGGCGCGCTTTCTTTCTTCGAGGAGGACGACACCTCATTGATCCTTCTGGACATCAACCTCGGGGACGGTTCCGGATTCGAGCTCTGTAAGCACATCCGCTCCACGATGAATCTCCCGATCCTTTTCGTTTCAGCAAGAAATACCGATGACGATAAAATCATCGCGCTCAATATCGGCGGTGACGACTATGTCGAGAAGCCGTATTCGCTGGGCGTGCTGCTGGCGAAGGTAAAGGTCATGCTCCGCCGCTTCGGCACCATGGAAGAAAAAGATGTTTCCGACACTTTCGAAGACGGAGCACTCTCGATCGATAAGAAGAATAAGACCGTGACAGTTTCCGGCGAACCGAGGAAGCTCACCAGCATGGAGTTCTCTCTTCTTCTCTATCTCGTGGAAAACCCGAACCGCCTGATCACGAAAGCGGAGCTTTTCGATAATGTGTGGAAAGACAAATTCACGTCCGACGGCACACTGAATGTACATATCCGAAAACTCAGAGAAGCGATCGAGGAAGATCCGAAGAACCCGCTTCGTATCGAGACCGTCTGGAAAGAGGGATATAAGTACGTCACGGGGGCCGGCAAATGAGCCGCAGATGTGTGATGGAGGATAACGCATGAGAAAGAAGAGCTTCCTGGTCCTCATCATTCTGACCTTTGTCCTCGAGGGCGTGATCGCCGGTATTCTCCTGTACCGTTCGAGAGATATTGAGCAGGACACCGTAGCAATCAACGACTGCATCAAGGTCATCGAAGAAAACTTCGGACAGAACGATAAATATCTCACGACCCGCAGCTATTCCCTGATCGACATGGACGGGAAACTTCTTTATAAGAATGCGGAAAACATCTCCACCAGTGTCAACGAGGCCGTCAAGAACAACGACACGATCCTGGATGTAAAGCAGGGAGATAAAGTCGTCGGCAAAGTGCTTTTCCATAATGACACACAGGATCGGATCGAAAAGAACCAGCGTGCGATCGCAATCACGATCCTTGTCATTTCCGCCGTGCAGGCAGCAATCATCATCGCGTATGTGATCTACCTGAAAAAGACGATCGTGAAACCGTTTGACGAGCTGTCCGGATTTGCCGAGCGCGTCGCAGGCGGAAACCTCGACATTCCTCTCCCGATGGATAAGAAGCACACGTTCGGTGCTTTTACCGAGGCATTCGATATCATGAGAGATGAGATCAAGAAGTCCCGCGCCGCGGAGAAAGCCGCGAACGACGCGAAGAAAGAAATGGTCGCGAAGCTCTCGCACGACATTAAGACTCCGGTCGCCTCGATCAAGTCGGCATCCGAATTCGGATATGAACTTGCCAAAGACGAGAAAGTGAAAGAGCGCTTCAACCTCATCAATTTCAAAGCCGACGAACTCACCGTGCTGGTCGATAACCTCTTCCAGTCGAGCGTCCACGAAGCGACGGTAATCACTGTAAGTCCGCGCGAAAATGACTCGTCCACCGTCAAAGATGCGGTCCTTCACGCCGACTACTTAAAGCGCGCCGGTGATTTTACGATCCCGGAATGCAAAGTCTTCACCGACAAGCTCCGTCTGCAGCAGGCCTTCGATAATGTATTTATTAACTCTTATAAGTATGCGGACACGGAGATCAAGGTCGACGCGAAGCTCGAGGGCGAATATCTGAAAGTTTCGATCCGTGACTTCGGTCCCGGCGTCACCGACGAGGAAGTCGCCGTATTAAAAGAAAAGTATAAGCGCGGTAAAAACAGCGAGGGCAAAGACGGTGCCGGCATCGGTCTGTATCTGGCATCCTACTTCCTGAAGGAGATGGATGGCGACATATTGATCACGAACGAAGAGCCGGGACTTCAGGTGCTGTTCTTGATAAGAACGGTCTGATAACTGAAACGGATTTCGGATCGGGGGCAATCTGATGCCGACATTTCAGTGCTTTTCGAGAATTAAGAAAGATTTAAGAGTTCCTTAAAGGCAGTTAAGACTTGAAAAAGTAAGATAGTGCCATAAGGAGGCGAGAAACGCTATGAATGAAATTATTAAAACACAGAAACTTTGCAAGACTTTTTCTAACGGCGGTGTGCAGCAGCACGTGCTCCGCAACATCGACCTTTCGATCTATGAAGGTGATTTTACAGTAATCATGGGTGCCAGTGGCGCCGGTAAATCCACTCTTCTTTACGCCCTGTCCGGCATGGACAAGCCGACACTCGGTGAAGTTACTTTCGCAGGAAAGAACATCACAAAGGGAACACCGGATGACCTCGCTCTTTTCAGAAGAAAGAACTGCGGATTTGTCTTCCAGCAGACCTACCTTGTTGATTCTATGAGCGTTCTCGATAACGTTCTGGCCGCGGCACTTCTCGTTGAGAAGAATAAAAAGGCTGCAGGCGCTAAAGCAAGAGAAGTTCTTAAGTCTGTCGATATCGATGAGAATCTCTGGAACAAATTCCCGACACAGCTCAGTGGCGGTGAAGCCCAGCGTGTCGGTATCGCAAGAGCTCTGATCAACGAACCGAAGCTCGTGTTCGCCGATGAGCCGACAGGTGCTCTTAACTCGACAACAGGTAAGGATGTCCTCGATGTTCTTACAAAAGCAAATGATAATGGACAGTCCATCGTAATGGTTACCCACGATATCACATCTGCCCGTCGCGGCAACCGCATCCTCTACGTCAAAGACGGTGAGATCGCAGGTGAATGTGACCTCGGGAAGTATGTTTCCGGAGACAAGGAGCGTCACCTGAAGCTTCGTGACTTCTTAGGCGGAATGGGGTGGTAACCATGACAAAAGAAAAAATGCTCGCGAAATCCCACTTCCGTAAGAATAAGGGAAGCTCTATCGGTATCTTCTGTCTGATGCTCCTGGCTTCGATGCTCATGTCTCTGGCCATGATCCTCTTTACCGATACCTATCCGACCGCAGCCAAAGAAGCGGAGCGCCTCGATGGCGGAGACGGAATGATGTACGTCTCAAGTGAAACGCTCAAAATCGATGATGCTTATCTTTCAGATCTTCTTCAGGGAGCAGAAAAATACGAGCTGGAAAAAGCACTGTATTATCCTCTTTTACCCCTGCCGTTCGGATCTTCCGAGATGGATAATTCCGTAAAGGTCTGCCGGATGGAATCCATGATGAAAAAGACAATGGCGCGTACCGAGATCGCCGAAGAAGATGCCTCCATCACCGGTGATTTTATCTACCTTCCGTATCAGTTTAAGACTTCGGGTGGAATGCACGTAGGAGATGACTATCACATCTCTATCTCCGGTGAAAACTATGACCTGAAAGTCAAGGGATTTCTCAACACTGTATATGGCGGATGCAATAACAGCGGACTTTATGAGATCTGTGTATCTGATGAAGTTTATGAAAGAATGTATTCCAAGATCGGCGATGCCGGTGAATCTTCTTTCGTCGTATTTGAACTCAAGGACGATGTCAAGATGGGACAGTTCCGTATCCGCGTCCTCAATCAGTTGAAGACAGATGATGCTCTGGCAAATGTTTCGCTGCAGCCGGTCTCCATGTACCTCGGTTCCCGTACATTTATGTCGCTGATCATTGCGGGGTCTTTTCTCGCCGTAACCATGCTTGTCGTCATTGTCATCATTCTCATGATCGTCAACAGCATCGGCAACTATGTCAAGGAAAACATGAAGACCATCGGTGCTCTGAAGGCCATCGGCTACACCAGCCGCAACATCAAGAGTTCTGTCCTGATGATGTTCCTGACTCTGGCTCTGATCGCTTCCGTTATCGGTATCGCCGTTTCTTACCTGCTGGCTCCGTCGATCTCTTCTCTGGTCATTGCGCAGATGGGTGTTCCTTACAGTGTTTCTTTCAGTCTGATCGCAACCATCGTAGCCTTTTCTACCGTCGTACTTCTTACTGTGCTGGTTACACTTTTTGCACTTCGTAAGATCAAGAAAATCGAGCCGATCGTTGCTCTTCGTGAAGGTGTGGAAAGCCATAACTTCAAAGCCAACCACATTAAACTCGACAAGTCCGTTTTCGGCCTGGATGCCAGCCTCTCCATGAAGACGATGCTGCACAATAAGAGACAGAACATTATCACATTCTTTGTTACCGGATTTATGGTATTCATTTGTGTCATTGCACTTCTGATGTTCGAGAACTTTAACAGAAAACCGAACCTCAGTCTGATGGTCCCGGAAATCTGTGATGGTGTTGTCTCTTTTGACAAGGATACCTGGGAAGAAGGATATGAGTTCCTTTCCTCTCAGGAAGGCGTCGAAAACATCCGCAGATACCGTGAGGATTCGATTTATGTCGGACAGGAAGATTCTCTGTACCTGATGGTATATGTGGATCCGACGCAGAAGGGCAATAAGGATGTCTGCTACAAGGGAAGACTTCCCTCACACGAAAACGAGGTCAATGTCAGCGGTAAATTCGCCAAACAGAACGGTTATAAGATCGGTGATGAGATCACTCTCAATCTGGGCGGCAGAGAGTATACCTACCTGATCACAGGATTCATCCAGAGCCTGAATAACGACGGTCATGAAGCTATTATGTCGGAAGCGGCAGCAGCGCATATCCTTGATCTGGAATCGATGCCCACGAGTTTCCTCTTTGATACCGAAACCGATGAGCAGATCGATCCGATCCTGGATGCCTGTGAAGAAAAGTTCGGTGAGAAAATGGTAGTCCGAATGAATATGGTGAAGTCCATCGAAGCGTCTATGATCACCTTCAAGGGAATCTCGACCCTGATGCTCGTGATGATGTGTCTGATCTCCGCACTGGTGATCCTCCTGGTACTCTTCCTGCTGATCCGCTCTCTGGTCTTCAGCAAGAGAAAAGACTACGGTATCTACAAGGCCATCGGTTACACATCGAAGTCCCTGATCCTTCAGACGGCAGGCTCCTTCATGCCGACCATTATCCTTTCGGTCATCCTGTTCTCTGTAGTGTCTTACTTCGTCGCGAATCCCTACATGCAGTTCATCATGATCGCCTTCGGTCTCATGAAGTGCACCTTCGCTATCCCGATCCCGGGTATCATCATCGTAGGTGCGGGCATGATCCTTCTCTCCTTCGTCTTTGCAGTACTGCAGGCAAAAAGAGTTAAGAAAATCGAACCTTACCAGATGCTGATCGCAGAATAAAAACAAGTGCTTTTCAAAAAGCACCCGTAAACGAAACATTCATAGCAAAACGCCAAAGAGGCTGTCTCCTGAGAGGCAGCCTCTTCTCTTTTTCTGTTCGTCATCTGTTCGTAATTACACATCATTTTACGAACAAATAGCGAACCCGGATGAATTTTGCACATTTTATCGCTTTTTTCGCATATTGTTCGCGAAAAGCACCCGTCCGACGAACATATTGCGAACAGTGTCCTTCACGCACCCGTCTTCCCGTCCGCATACTCGACGAGCATCTCCGGGATATACTGATAGTGGTGGCTCTTATAGAGCTTCGCCTGCGCCATCGGCTGCCCCTCAGAACAGTGCGAGTTGATCCTCTCCGCCAGATGCGCGATGCTTTCCGTGGTGGAATCGCCATCTTGGAAGTATTCCTGATAATCCTCATCTTCTTCCGATCCCGCCGTGATAAAAGCACTCTTTCCCATCGTCTGATTTCTGTCGAAATATCCGTAGTCTTTGGCCTGCTCTGCGTAGTCGCTCATTTCTCTGGAATACGGTGACCAGAATGCCGGGCTTCCGATGATGTATTTCCCAAACGGCTGGTTGTCGTAGCGGTCGGAATTAAAGAGCGCATAGTGGGTAAAAACACCACCAAGAGAATGGCCGAAGAGTGTCGAGTTTTCATTGTCGATCGCATACTTTTCGCCGAGGTACGGCATGAGGTTATCCGTGATGAAATCGAGGAACTTATCCTTCCCATCGCAGAACACCGCCGCGCGCTCGACGTTATCGGAATTACAGATCGAATAATCCTGTCCGATGGAGATCACGATCTGCGGCTCCGCGCGTCCTGCTTTCATCTCCGAAAGCAGCTTCGCCGTATCGTTGAATCTCCATACTGCATCCGTCAGAACGATAGCCGGATATGTCTTTGTGCTGTCGTATCCGAACGGAAGTGCCACATGCACTACGAAATTCCGGTCCAGCTCTTCGTCATATAATTTGTACTCGACAACCTGATCCTTGATCGCTTCGACTGCATCCTTATCCAGTTCCCAGGACAGATCCTCTTCCTGATTTCTCATGTTCAGCATCTTCTCATCAGCAAGCTTCTGCGATATTCCGAAAGGAAGGATCTTATAGGACTTATTCTGCTTTGCTTCGAATATCCGGATGATATCCTTTGCCCACAATTCCTCATCGATATCCTTCCCGAAATAGAAATATTTGTAGTCATCCTTCCGGTATTCTTCCAGGATCGTCGGAAGTTTATCTTTCAGGTCCTGAAGATCCTTGATATCTTTGGTGGTCAGGGTATCCCCTTCCAAAACGGAATACCATCCAATACCTTCTTCCTCTTTCAAAGGGCCAGAGATCATCGTCCCGTAATGGCGCCCGTCGACAACGTAGCCTCGGATATATGGAATAAAGTTTGCTTTGTATTCTTCCATCTCCTCATCTGTCCATCCCGCATAGGCTTCCGGGTTCTCCTCGATATTACGGAGCATGTCTTCTTTTTCCCAGATCTCGAAATAGACGCCGTCCTGATAATCCTTCAAAACATCGTCTTCTTCCTTCTGTTTGTTCCATGGTTCGTCGAGCACGGTAAGCGGACCTTCCGTCACCTTGGAAAGCTCGTTTTCCGTCATGTGATTCACCAGAGTATTTACCGAAGCCGACTTAACTTCCTGGCTCACACCTGCAACCTGGCCGGCCTCGGAAGAAGCAGAGGAA
>JAFWSW010000107.1 GCA_017519205.1 Clostridiales bacterium
CGATCGACGGCTTCTGCGCAGGCATCGGCACCGGCGGTACTTTGTCGGGTATCGGCGAAGTCCTGAAGGCACAGAACCCGAACATCACGATCTGGGCAGTAGAGCCTGAAAACGCAGCGATCCTCGCGGGCGGTAACATCGGTTCCCACCTGCAGATGGGCAACGGCGACGGACTCATCCCGGACAACCTCAACACTGAGATCTTCGAGGATGTATATGTAGTAACGGACGAAGCGGCTCTTGAGACCGCGAAGGATCTTGCCAGAAAAGAGGGCCTGATGTGCGGTATCTCGTCCGGTTCCAATGTTGCAGCGGCAATCGCCATGGCGAAGAAGCTCGGCCCCGGAAAGACCGTAGTCACCGTTCTCCCGGATACTGCCGAAAGATATTTCAGCACACCGCTGTTTGAGTGATCAATCCTTTTGGGGAATCGATTCGATTAAAAAAGTTAAGCAAGGCTGCCTCTCCGGAGGCAGCTTTTTTGTTCAATAGGACTAAAATCGATGAAAGTGGTTTTTAGTCCTATTGCTTTGGGGGTATATGTGGCTGTTTTTTGGTGAAAAACTATTCTGGAAGACAAAAAGCAGAGGAAGAAGGGGCTTGGAATAGGACTAAAAATGCTATCTCGGCTTTTTAGTCGTACTTTGTGAGCAAAGGCGTAGGACTAATCTGCGAAAACGAGAATTTAGTCGCATCATTTAGCGTTATATACCCCCTGGGGGTATATAAGTGACACATTCATTTCATTTAAGCAGTTGAATAGGTATAGCTTCCAAGGGAAAAACAGGAGTTTGAATCAGAGCATTGCTCTCAGTTCCCGGTTGACCTGGGAAACAGGAAGACCGACCACGGCGTAGTAGTCGCCGGAGATGGAATCGATCAGGAGCGCGCCCTCGTCCTGGATGCCGTAAGCGCCGGCCTTGTCCATCGGCGAGCCGCCTGCGATGTATCGCTCGATCTCTTCCTTCTGAATAGAATCGAGGTCATGGAATCTTACGTCGGCAAAAGCACTGAACACGCGGCTTTGGACATTGTCCTCACCATCCGCACATTCGCCAACGCCGCTCCCGCCGGCGCACTTCTTCAAGATAGCGACGCCTGTATAGACGCGGTGCGTCATACCGGACAGCTTGGTCAGCATGCGGCGCGCATCGGCCTCGTCACCGGGCTTCCCAAGGATCTCGTCATCCGTTACGACGACTGTATCGGAGCCGATCACGATGATGTTATCCGCGCTGGCAACCCCACCTCTACCGGCAGCCCTGTCAACGGAAGAGCCGGCAGTGGATGAGTCTGCAGCTCCGTCCACCGCACTCACACTTTCCAGCACCGCCTTGGCTTTGGCCTGTGCCTGGGCGCACGCGACCTTCTCCGCGATCATGTACATGTCAGCGAGGATCTCGTCTTCCGAGTACTCGCGGAGAACGGAAGCTTCGACTTCGTCCTCATCGACATGCGAAGTGATCACTTCAAAAGAAAGCCCCGTCATTGAGAGGAGCTCAAAACGACGGGGAGATTTACTTGCAAGAATAATGCGGGTCATGCGCTTCATTCCTTATGCGATCGGCTTTAAGTTCTTCATGGAGAAGTCGAGGATCGGAGCAGAGTGGGTGAGAGCACCGCAGGAGATATAGTCGACACCGATCTCGGCGAGCTTCTTCAGACGCTCGATGCTCATGTTGCCGGATGCCTCAAGATCCGCTTTGCCCTTGGCCATTGCGACAGCCTGTGCGGTCATTTCATCAGTCATATTATCGAGCATGATGATGTCAGCCTTTGCATCGAGTGCTTCCTGAAGCATCTCGAGGTTCTCGACTTCAACTTCGATCTTTCTAACGAAAGGAGCATAAGCACGTGCCATCTCGACCGCCTTGGCGATAGAGCCGGCAGCTCCGATGTGATTGTCCTTGATCAGTACGCCGTCGGACAGGTTATAACGGTGGTTTGTGCCGCCGCCGATACGGACTGCGTACTTCTCGAAAGGACGCATGTTCGGGGTGGTCTTTCTGGTGTCGAGGAGCTTCGTGTCATAGCCCTCGAGCTCCTTGACCATGGATCTTGTCAGTGTTGCGATACCGCTCATGCGCTGCAGGAAGTTGAGAGCCGTTCTCTCGCCGCTCAGTACAGCACGTCCGTCACCGGTCAGAACGCCGATGATGTCGCCCTTATGGATCTCGTCTCCGTCCTTGAAGTTGGCACGGAAAGAAGAATCGTCGCAGAGCATTTCAAATACGCGTACGAACACATCGAGTCCGCAGAGGACACCGTCCTGCTTGCAGATGAGATCAACGGAAACCATGAAAGGTTCCGGCATGATCGCCTGTGTGGTCACGTCATCGGAAGTGATGTCTTCGCGCAGTGCGCGCATGATATAGTCGTCCCAAAGGATCGTATTAAGTACACCATTGTTCATAGAAATCTTTGTCCCTTCTCTTGATCTCCTCAAGCACGATCTCGCGGTATTCCTTCGCGAAATCTCTGCCCTCGTACTGGCTGAAATCTACTTCTTCAGTTTCAGTCGGCTCGTACGGGATGGTCTCCTCGATGTTCTGTGCGGAACGCTTTGCGAATACCAGGCTCTCAAGCAGTGAGTTACTGCCGAGACGGTTCTTGCCGTGAACACCTGTGCAGGATGTCTCGCCGATGGCGTAGAGGTTATCCATGGAAGTTCTGCCCTTGAGATCGACCTCGATACCGCCCATGAAGTAGTGCTGTGCCGGGGTTACCGGGAAAGGCTCCTTCAGGATGTCGTAGCCTTCCTCTTTGCAGTGCTCGAGGATGTTCGGGAAGTGGCTCTTGATGAGTTCCGGATCGAGGTGGGTGACATCGAGCCATACGAAGCCTCTGCCATCGATCTCCATCTGCTTCTTGATCGCCGCGGATACGACGTCACGGGGCTGAAGTTCGTCGGTGAAACGCTCCATGTTCTTGTTTCTGAGCACGCCGCCCTCGCCGCGTACTGCCTCGGAGATGAGGAAAGATCTGCCCGGCTTCTCGGAATAGAGGGCTGTCGGATGGATCTGGATATAGTTGATGTCCTTGAGAAGAACATTATGCTTCAGTGCGATCGCGAGCGAGTCGCCCGTGATGTGGCGGAATGCGGTACTGTGCTTGAAGAGTCCGCCGATACCGCCGGTTGCGAGTACTACGGCTTTGCCGAATACTGCGTGAAAAGCACCCTCCGCATCTTGTGTGATGATGCCTTTGCAGACGTTCTTCTCACAGATGAGATCGACCATGGTGGTGTGCTCGTGAAGATCGATATTCTTCTTCTCACGTACGTTCTGGAGAAGTTTGCTGGTGATCTCCTGTCCGGTGATGTCCTCGTGGTGGAGGATACGGGAAGCGGAGTGGCCGCCTTCCTTAGTAAGATCCAGGTCATCGCCCTTCTTGTCGAAGTTGACGTGGTAGTCGAGGAGCTCTCTGATGATGACCGGAGACTGGCGTATCATGGTGTCGACCGCTTTTCTCGAGTTCTCATAGTGACCGGCACGCAGAGTATCCTCGAAGTAGTCTTCGTAGTCCTCGGAGTCCTTCAGTGCGGCGATACCGCCCTGGGCGAGGTAAGAAGCGCTGTTTTCCAGCGTGTCTTTGGTGAGCATGTAAATGGAAAGGTTTTCCGGCAGATGCAGAGCGCAGAAAAGACCGGCGGCACCGGTACCTACGATGATGACATCTGCAGAAGTAGTGGAATAGGACATATACGATCCCTCCTAATGAATAACACGATGATGCAAGTTTTTCCGCTGCCTTCCCATACAAGGAAAAACAGCATGAATAGGCTTTTAACGATTTTATCACGCACTTCGGCAAGTGACAAGGGAATAGGGAAGATGTATAATACAGTACTGTGTAAAACTGGGTTCAGCTGTCAGACATACCATCTGACTTAAACCGTAAGGACCCGGCGCACAAAATATCCGGGGGTCCGGTGAAAGGAGAAAAGAAGGATGAAACGCGATATTATCGGCGATATTTTCCTTGGCGGCGTATTTCTTTCGTTGCTGTTCCTTTTCTCGTTCCCTGCGTATTTCCGTTACACGCTGAATGTTCCGCGTGATATCTATCTGTTCGAGAGGATCATGAGCGTATGCTTCCTTCTCGGACTGATCATGGCCGCCATCTGGGCATGCTGGAAGAAAAAAGTCTGGGTCATGCTCGGAATAAGTGCTTTTGGATTACTGGCATATGTCCCGAAGTGGTTCCTGCCGAAGATCGATGCCCGGTTGAGTAAGCCCGGCAAAAATATCCTGGACACACTTCTGTCCTCGTTCCTGAACCGCATCTATGAGATGGTACATGCGCCGTTTACCGGCCTGATCGGCATGTGTTCCGAGAAGCAGGCCGAAAAGCTCCCGTACCTGATCCTTCCGATCGTCGTGATCGCATATGTTCTTTCGCAGATCGTACGGTTCTACCACAATGCCTATGTTCTCGAGAAGAAGCAGATCCACGACTTTGACCACTTCCGTAAAGCAAATGAAGTCAGAACCCCGGTCATGCCGTTTGCGACAGAACCGGAAGCACCGTCCCCGCTAGGCACCATTGTGCTGAATGAAAAGGCCGAGGTCGCAGCTGAGAATTTCCCGACGAAGAAACAGGAAAATGACCAGACGGTGATGAATAATCTCACATCCGATGCATCTCCGGCACTTCCTGCCGGCGAACAGCCGACAGAAGTGATCGCACTCGCGGCAAATGCTCCGTGATCCTGCCCGAGCGAGGTGTCGCAGGTGATTGCTCTTGCGGCGCACTCTCCGTCGAACCCGATCGTGCTTCCGGCACAGGCACCGA
>JAFWSW010000108.1 GCA_017519205.1 Clostridiales bacterium
CCAAGGCATTTGACGAGCTGGGCTTCCACATCCTGGCAACCGGTAAGTCCTATGAGATGATCAAGGAAGCCGGCATCGACGCAGAGCGCGTAAACAAGCTCTACGAAGGCCGCCCGAACATCACCGACAAGATCACCAACGGTGAGATCCAGCTGATCATCAACACACCTGCCGGAAAGACCTCGATCCATAACGACAGCTATATCAGAAAAGAAGCGATCCGCCACAGAGTTCCGTACATCACCACGATGGCGGCAGCAAAGGCAAGCGCCGAGGGTATCAAGGCTTACAAGAACAACCCGAACTTCGCCGTGAAGTCCCTCCAGGATCACCACAACGATATCATCTGATCCGCGGATTTCTGATTTCAGTTCGCGAAAAATCTGATCAACATCCAAAATCCCTGTTTTCGACACACGAAGACAGGGATTTTTCTTGCGTTCCATTCAAAAAACCCCATCACCCCTTGATCACCTCTCTGTAGCGTATACCCCCGGGGGGTATATACAAAAATCCTTGCGACTAAATTCCACTTTTTCATTTTTTAGTCGTAAGGAAACATCGGTTTTTTATGACTAAAACGGCGTTTTCCATTTTTAGTCGTATCCCGTTTTTCGAAAAGCACCCGTCTCGCAGCAAAATCCCCCCGGGGAGGGTGCTTTTCGAGCCGAAATCATTGAGAGTTGCCAAATATACCCCCCACCCCGTACGACTATAATAATGATTTCCGTGTTTTAGTCGTACGCCACAAAAAAACGTATGACCAGGAGACAGTTTCTTCGCTACAGTCACACGGCGGACGCCGATCAGATGTTTGTCGCAGTATCCTGCAGAATAAGAACTCCCAAAATGACTTTAAAGTTATTTTAATGTTGACGGTCTAGAGTATACTACAAGGTAGATGAAGCGTTTACCTTGCGATGAAAGGAGACGATGTAGAGTCATGAACACAGATAATAACTTCAATAATATAAATCATTCTCAGATTCCGTCCGACGGGTTCCGCACGGCCGGTCAGGCGATGCAGCCGCCGATCCTGACCCCAACGACAGTGAACCAGCGTCCGGGAAATCAGATCCAGACACAAGTACAGCCGATGGTCCAGCCGGTAAACCAGCCGATGATCCAGCCGCAGTATGCGCCGGCAGCAATGGCAAATCCGATCCCGGTGGACAACACGATTGCAAATAAAGAACAGAAAGCAGCTCAGAAGGCTGCACAGAAAGCCGCGAAGAGGGAAGCGAAGCAGGCGGCAAAACTGGCGAAAGCCGGAAACGCGGCGGCACCCTCTCAGGACGTTTCCGCTCCAAAAGCACCCGCAAATTCTTCCGGTAAGAAACGTCTCGTGGCCGTGGCTCTTGCCTTCTGCATGCTCGGCGCAGGCCTGGGCGTATGCGGAACGATCGCTTACGGGCTCCGCTGGGCCGACGAGGTGAAAAGCGACGCGGTAAGCGAAGCGAAGAAGGCTGCAAAGAAAGGCAGCACAAGCACGATCACAAAGAATAAAGGAAACAACTCCACAGTTCTTCAGGGCGACCGTGATTACACCGTCCTCAATACCGGCGTGATCGATACGAGCGAAGAGCACACAGCAGCAGAGATCTACGCGGCGAATGTTAATTCCACCGTCGGCATCTCTACACAGATCGACTATAACCTCTACGGATATCATACGACCGCGGCGGCTTCCGGTTCCGGATTCATCCTTACGGAAGACGGCTACATCGTAACCAATTACCACGTTATCAAGGACGCCAAGGAGATCAAGGTCACGACCAGTGACAATAAGGTCTTCCAGGCATCAACGATAGGATATGACGAGGATAACGATATCGCCGTTCTGAAGATCGACGCATCGGGCCTCACCCCGGTCATCCTCGGAGACTCCGATAAAGTAAACGTTGGTGACGATGTTGTTGCGATCGGCAATCCTCTCGGCGAGCTGACCTTCTCCCTGACCAAGGGCTGCATCAGCGCTCTGAACCGCACCATCACGATCGATAACAAGCCCATGTCCCTCATCCAGACAGACTGCGCCATCAACTCCGGTAACTCCGGCGGTGCGCTCTTCAACATGTACGGCGAGGTCATCGGCATCACCAATGCCAAGTACAGCAATAACGGCAAGTCGGATGCTTCGATCGAGAGCATCGGATTTGCGATCCCGATCAATACCGTGCGCGGCATGATCGAGAGCATCATCGAGAAAGGCTATGCCGCTAAACCCTATATCGGTGTTTATGCCGAGACGATCAACCAGGCTTCGGCATCCGAATACGGAGTAAACGAGGGTATCGGCATCAACAGCATCATGGCGGGAGGCCCGGCGGAAAAAGTCGGACTCAAAGCAGGTGATGCCATCATCGAGATCGACGGCAAAAAGGTCACCAGCGTCTCGGAGCTGAAGTCGAATATCTCCCGTGCGGGCATCGGCGGAAAACTCTCCTTGAAGATCGTACGCGACGGAAAAGAAATGCTGATCGATGTCAATGTCGAAGAGGATACTACATCCTGACGGAGATCTTCTCCGAGTAGAAACCGAGTTCGTCTTTTCCGATCCGTAATACGAATGGAAAAGCACCCGTCCGGATGCACATATGATAGTCTTTCTCCGGGAAATGCTCCTGGAGCGACGGGTCAAAGAACCGTTTCCCATCAAAAAGTTTCAGATCCTGCCGCCTTTGTTCAAAGGTCGGCGGGATCTCTTTTTTATGGATAAGTGCATCGATGTATTCAGCACACAGATCGTCCTCCGCCGCATGCGCTCTGGCGGAAAGTCCCATTGCTACGATCGATACTGGAAGGCCCTTCTTCTCTGCATTCTCGCGGATATAGGAAGCTACGGCATCGGCGTTGACGAGGCTTGCAGTAAGGATCTCCGTGGCATTTTCCGCATTCACGATCCCCTGCGTGCCCGCACTGGTAGTATGGATCACGACACGGCCGGCGATCTTTTCTTTCGCCGCTTCGACCTGTGAGGGTGAGTTCCCGAAATCAAATCCTTCGAGCCGGATCCCATGGCGTTCTCCGATAAGGACGGCATCCGGGATCTTCTCTTTCAGAGCCCACGCCTCTTCGACGGAACCGACCGGACGTACCAGCTTTGCCCCGAATTCATAGAGATAACACTCCAGGGAAAAAGCCCGGAACACGTCGATGATCACAGCCATTCCGGTCGCCTGCTTCGCACCGTCCAAAAGATACAGTATCCGGCTGTCAATCATTTCTTCTCCTTGATCAGGTACAGTACCGACTGAAAATCCCCATACATGCACGGGATCACAAGTCCCGCATTCATCAGCGTGCTGCCATATGCTTCCGCGATCGGAGAAGCCTCTTCTTCTCCGTCCTTGATCTCGCTGGTACTGATTTTCGCAACCTCATAACGCTTGTCCGGATCGAGCCCGCAAAGGAAGATCAAGCGGTTCGGCCGGCACGGCTGGTTCATCATATGGATAAACGTCATGATCATCTCCGACTTATCCTTCGAGATGACGCCGTAGCAGTCATAAAGACCATTCTCGCGATAGGAAGCGATACGGTAGTAATCGCCGTTTCTTATAAGGTCATTGTACTTATGGAAAAGCTCCACCTGGCGGGAGATCAGTTTTCTCTCCTCATCCGTCAGTTTGGTAATATCCAGTTCATATCCGAAGGTTCCTGCGAGTGCTACATGACCTCTGGTCATAAAGGGCACCGTTCTTCCCGTCACATGGTTCGGGCAGATCGATACATGCGCGCCGAGACAGGAGAGCGGATAAAGCGTCTCCGCGCCCTCCTGGATGCGGACTCTTTCAAATGCATCCGTATCATCGGAGGTCCAGATCTGCGGGCTGTAGTAGAGCATGCCGGCGTCGAATCTCGCACCGCCGCTGCTGCAGTTCTCAAGAAGCAGATCCGGGAAAGCCTGAAGAAGGCGCTCCTGAAGATCGTATACGCCGAGCACAAATCTGTGCAGCAGCTCACCCTGCCTGTCCGAAGGAAGATCCGCACTGTAAAGGTCGGAAAGGTGACGGTTCATATCCCACTTCACGTAGGCAACGTTTGCCGTCTTTATGACATCGGAAATCATGGAAATCAGGTAGTCGCGGACATCCTGTCGTGAGACATCCAGCACTAGCTGGTTACGGCTCCTGGAAGGATCTCTTCCCGAGATGCTGATCGCCCAGTCCGGATGCGCGCGGTAAAGATCGGAATCCGGCGAGACCATCTCCGGCTCGAACCAGACGCCGAGCTTCATGCCCATCTCCGAGAGTCTGTCGCTCAGGAACTTAAGGCCTCCGGGCAGTTTCTCCTCGTTGACGGTCCAGTCGCCCAGACTCGTATTCGGATCGTTTCTTCTTCCGAACCAGCCATCGTCGACAACGAGCATCTCGATGCCGCACTCACTAGCCTGCTTCGCAATCGAAAGAAGCTTATCCATATCAAAATCGAAGTACGTCGCTTCCCAGTTGTTGATCAGGATCGGACGCTTCATATTTCTGTACTTGCCGCGGATCAGGTGTTCGCGGAAAAGATCGTGGAAGGAGCGGGTCATCCTGCCCAGTCCCTGATCGGAATACGTCATGACGACTTCCGGCGAGTAGAATACTTCGCCAGGCTTCAGGTTCCAGGTGAACTCCTCCGGATGAATACCCATCGATACGCGGATCTCATCGTTCGGACTCTTCTCGACCATCGAGCTGAAGTTACCGGAATAAAGAAGATGCATCCCGAACACTTCGCCGCTGTCCTGCGTAATATCAGGAGATACGAGTCCGAGAAAACTCTGGGCACGGTTGCCGGTCTTGCCGCAGATCGACGCAACTCCGGTCCTGCCATGTCCGATCGCACGGATCTCTCTGGTAAATTCTCTTGCCCAGGTTCCGTGGAATGTCAGAAGCTCAAAGGGTCTTCCCTTACGGTCATTCGAATGCATATCCATCGTTGCCGAAAGCACCCTCTGAAGGACTACTTCAGTCGCGCCCTCGTTTCGCACCTCTACTCTTCTTGCGATTACGTCGCATGCGTAAAAAGCACTGTAGTAGAGCGATACCTTAAGTCCGGTGAGCGGGTCTTTCAGATCGATCTTAAGCGTAGAGATCTCCTCTTCCCCAGGAAACGTAGATGGAAGTCCGGGCACAGGTGCTTTTCCGGACAAAATCTCATATCCCTGATACCGAAGGTCTACACAGGAAGTACCATCCGGGAAAAGTGCTTTTAGCGCACCTTCACGCGAATCGCCCTTGCCCCAGCCCGGATACTCGAAACGGCTGCAGTCCATGAAGATGACCATCTCGGGCTCATGCTCCTTAAGAGCATTCTCGGGCGCAAAAGCCGTCCTGTAGGAAAGGTCGAGGTCGCGGATCCGCGGACCATAATAGAAATGGCCTAAATATAGGCCATCCTTTACTCCGATCATATAACTCGTATTTGCCGTATCGATCCGGAAAAGATCTTGACGATCATTGATACTAATATTTGACATTCTTTTCCTCTTCACGCTTTACATCTGCGAACTTTTCATTGATCCTCTCCATATCCAGGCAGAACGGCATGGCATTGCTCATGCGCCAGTCGGAACCGGAACGGGTCAGCGTCATCTGGCAGAAGAACGAATTGGTCGTCTTCTGGAAGTGAAGTGTAATACGGTACTCGATCTGCGTTTCCTTCGTCTGAGGATCCGTATAGACCGTCGCGATCGTAACGTCCGCCTCTGTATAAAGGCGGGTATCCATCTTACTGATGATCGGCTCGACCTTATCACGCTCGTCGCTCTTGATATACTTTCTTACAGAATCATAATCCGCGATGAAGATTCTTTTTACCAGATAATAGCTAAGCTCAGTCGCCTCTGCCTGGTACTCTTCCAGCGTCTTCGAATCTCCTTTCATGAAAGGAAGCTTTCCGGAGCATCCGCAAATACCCGCTGTCAGAGCCACCATCATAACGATTGCTATGAGTCGAATGACTTTCTTAGAACCCCTCATTTTTCCTCCAATTTTATCCAAACAATTCTCAACAACATTTTACCCTAGAGTAGATTATACACTATAGAATAGAGACAAAAAACCCCACAAACTCGAAACGATTGTGAAAAAAGTGTTGACAAAGGATTTTTCGAGGATTATTATCACCTCATGTAAAAGCTATGACGAAGAAGGTCGTGACCATTTCGCCTCACAGAGAGCCGGCGCGCTGCTGAAAGCCGGTATCCGGGATGATCCAGATGACTATCGCTTCCGAGCCGGTACACCGAATGAGTTTTAGACTTAAGTAGACTGTACACGTAAGAGCCGCGTTAAGGCAACGGGTTTGATTGAACCTATTAAGTGGCGAGAAGTATTTCGCAAGTTGAGTGGTACCGCGGTAAATAGCCGTCTCAATGTCCGAAGGTGGACGTTGGGGCGTTTTTTATTGCCTCGATTATGTGAAGGAAAGACGCAGCTGATAGGGAGCTTATGGAGGAATTGGAAAATGAGCGAACTAGAAAAGAACGAATCTTTATTGAGAACCGGAGAACAGAGTGGTCTCCTCGAGCAGAAGATCTCTGAAGTAGCCAGCCGAATCAAGGCACTGCGTCTGGACATGGGACTCTCCACTAAGGACATGGCCGAAAAGGTCGAGATCACTGAGGAAGAGTACGTCAAATATGAAGAAGGTCAGGAAGACTTCAGCTTCACCTTCGTTTATAAAGTCGCAAATCTCTGCGGCGTCGAGATCTCCGAGCTGATGGAAGGTACGACACCGGCTCTTCGCGAATATGCCGTAACCAGAAAAGGCGAGGGTCTCCCGATCACCCGCCGCGCCGGATATAAGTACATGCGTCTGGGACACCTCTTCAGAAACAAACTGTGTGAACCATTTGAGGTCACTATCCCGTATTCCGAGGAAGCCCTGAACCCGCCGTACAAACTTGTCACCCACTCCGGTCAGGAACTGAACATCGTCACCAAGGGCTGCCTGAAGGTCATGCTCCGTGACCACTCCGAGATCCTGTATCCCGGCGACTCCATCTTCTTCGACAGTAGAACACCGCATAACGAGTATGCGATCGGCGGCGAGGACTGCACCTTCTACGCCATCGTCTTAAATCCGGAGAAGTGGACACAGGGCGCGACCTACGAGAAGACCGTTCAGACCTCCTACGTAGAAGATAACAAGACCAACTTCGATCTGGCTGCCGTACCGAATCCGGTATACAGAAAGTATGTTACCGATACACTCGATGCCAACAACAAACTGACCTCGATCACCTACACACCGGAAGCCGATAAGTTTAACTTCGCTTTCGATCTCGTCGATGCGATGGCAGATAAAGACCCGAACAAGACATCAATGATGTGGGTCGCAAAAGACGGTAAGACCGATCACCGCTTCACTTTCGAAGAGATGAAGAAATACACCTCGATGACGGCAAACTACTTCGAGAGTCTCGGCATCAAGCACGGCGACCGTGTCATGCTCGTACTGAAGCGTCACTACCAGTTCTGGTTCTCGATCCTCGCACTTCATAAAATCGGTGCAATCGCGATCCCGGCCACAAACCTTCTTAAGGAACACGACTTCGACTACCGCTTCAAGTCCGCTGGCGTATCCGCGATCGTCGTCACCGGTAACGGCGATACCGCACTTGAGGCACAGAAGGCTGCCGAGAAAGCAGGCCTGGACATCACGTTCATCATGGCAAACGGCGCAGATGACGAAGCAGGTATCAATTTCCTCAAGGTCCTCGAAGGAAAGGCTTCTGTCGATGAAGCAGGACTGAAGAGCGAAGCAGTGCTTTTCACAGAGGGCGGAAACGGATTCCTCCCGATGGAGGGCATGAGCTCCAAGTGGCATAACTTCAACTACGAGATGCCTGCTTTCAGTGGCGAGTTCGCCCGTCCGGCAAATGCCACACAGGGCAACGATCCGATGGTCATGTTCTTCACTTCCGGTACAACGGGATATCCGAAGATCGCGGCGCATTCGCACAAGTATTCGCTGGGACACTTTGCAACCGCTAAGTACTGGCATAACGTCGATCCGAACGGCCTGCACTTCACGATCTCCGATACCGGCTGGGGTAAATCTCTCTGGGGCAAGCTCTACGGACAGTGGCTCTGCGAGGCTCCGACCTTCACCTTCGACTTCGACAGATTCCATGCCAATGAGATCCTGCCGATGTTTGCCAAGTATCACGTAACGACATTCTGCGCACCGCCGACCATGTACCGCTTCCTCGTTAAGGAAGATCTGTCTCTGTACGATCTGACTTCCCTGAAGTATGCGACAGTTGCCGGTGAGGCTCTGAACCCTGAGGTATTCAACCAGTTCATGAGAGCCACGGGTATCCGCCTGATGGAGGGCTTCGGCCAGACCGAGACTTCCCTCGTTATCGGTAACCTCGTCGGATCCGCGATCCGTCTCGGCTCCATGGGTAAGGCCGTTACTCCTTACGATGTGCATATCCTCGACGAGGACGGCAATGACTGCCCTCCGGGTACAACAGGCGAGATCTGCATCAAGACGAGCGAAGTCGTTCCGTGCGGACTCTACCTCGGCTACTATCAGAATGAGGAAAAGACCCGTGAATCCTGGCACGACGGCTTCTTCCACACCGGTGATACCGCGTGGAAGGACGAGGATGGATACATCTGGTATGTCGGTCGTGTCGACGATGTTATTAAATCTTCCGGCTACCGTATCGGACCTTTCGAGATCGAGAGCGTCATCATGGAACTGCCGTACGTACTCGAGTGCGCTGTCACCGGTACACCCGACCCGCAGGGCGTCCGCGGCATCGTCGTAAAGGCTACGATCGTACTCGTTCCGGGACGCGCCGAGCCGACCGAGGAACTCAAGAAAGAGATCCAGGAATACGTCAAGACCAACACCGCGCCGTACAAGTACCCGCGTGTCGTTGAGTTCATCACCGAGCTGCCGAAGACCATCTCCGGTAAGATCAAGAGAAACGTCATCAGAGACGGCAAGGATTCCTGATCCTCGAATTAATACAAACAGAAAAATACCTTCTTGCTCTGTCCTCGGGCGATGCCCTGCGGAGGAGCTTCGAAGGTATTTTTTCTGTTTCCTTTTTCCTGATGAAGGAATCCTTAGCCTCCTTGGGTTAAATTCGGAGGCGTGTCGAAGGGTTCTTTTTTGCTTGTTTTCTTTTTGTGGATCAGAAGTCTGTGAGCTGGATGCGTGTGGGCTTCTATTTCAAAGCCAAATATATACCTACTGCCAGGAGTACGATGCCGCCGATGATCAGAAGCCACAACAGCGGTGATTCCCCCTTGGTAAAAGCACCCGTCGTATCCTTGATCTGCTTGTTCATTTCTTTGAGGTTCTGGTCGATCTGCGCATCGACCTGCATCTTGACCTCGGCGCGGTTCTGGTCGGCCCACTCACGGTTCGCCTTCATCTGCTGTTCCAGACGTTCCTGGATCGCGTCTTTCTTCTTCGCAAGGTCCTTTTCGAGATGCGGGTTCACGGCATTACAGAAAGGGCAGTGCGTATATGGCCGGTCAAACGGCTCCGCGCAGTTCGGACAATATCCGTATTTCGCTCTCTCTTCTTCCGCCATGCGTCTTCCCTCTTACGAGTTCGTAGCCTCAGTAGTTTCTGTCGGCTCGGTTCCTTCCGGATTCTCCGGATCGATCGTCTTCTTCGCGGCAGAGTATCCTCTCGGGAGCCAGACCTCGCCGCTCTCGGCGCCGATCTGATCCACGGATGCGTAATATGGCATCGGGAGTCTTCCGTAGAATTCCGCCTTGCCGGTAAGGAGATCCGATACCGCGTTGCCGCCCTCGGAACCCGGCAGATAGCACATTACGACCTCGTCCCAGTCAGAGACATAATCAGAAATCAGGACATTTCTTCCGGCAACGATCAGCGTAATGACCGGCTTCAGTTCCTTCTGCTGGCTCTTTTTCTTGCCTTCATTGCTCTTCTTATACTCAGCGACCCTCTCGATCGCTTCTTTGTTTCCGTCCAGTGCCAGAGCTCCGGTGATCGAAAGATCTTCGGTATCTCCATACCACTCCGCATAGGGCTTCTCACCGATGCAGAGGAGGATAACATCACAGTTTTCCATCTCGGCCGGATCGGTCACGATCTCAAAGCCGATCTCCGCAGCGGATGCTTTTAACGCTTCTAAGATCGACGGCCCCTCGGTGCACCAGCGTCCGCCCTCGGCATCCGCATCCGTACCGCCCTGCCACAGGTAGGTCCAGCCTCCGCAGAGAACACCGGTATCATCAGCTGCCGGTCCCATAACGAAGACCTTCATGCCTTCTTTCAGTGTGATCGGACCATCCTCCGGAAGCACCAGCGGTACCATGGATTCGGAAGCCAGTTTTCTTGCTACGGAATGTGCATGTTCACTGTTCCAGTCATAGAGCGGAGCGCCGTTTTCCTGGAACGGATCCTCGAAAAGACCACAGTCCATCTTCATCTGGATGATACGTGTAACCGCCTCATCGATACGCTCCATCGGGATCGATCCCTCGTTGACCGCTTCGATGATGTAATCTCTTGTTTCTGCGTAGTGTTCGCCCTCCATGAGCATATCCACACCGGCGTTGACACAGAGGATGACGTTTGCCTTATCATCTGCACCGGAACACTTGTGGATCGACTCCCAGTCGGAAAGGATGACGCCCTTGAATCCGAGTTCATTTCTGAGTTTATCGATGAACTCCTTGTTCTCGTGCATCTTCTTGCCATTCAGAGAAGAGTGCGACAGCATGATCGTCGGAACTCCCGCATCGATAAGATCTTTATACACCTTAAGGTTCTTCTGGATCTGCTCTTCGGTCATCTTCGCATCGCCTCGGTCGATCAGGAAATCCCCTTCGCCGGTACCATATACCACATATCCGTCACCGATAAAGTGCTTCGGACACGGGATAACTTTCTGAGCAAGCAGACCCTTCGTATAAGCGAGCGAGAGTCTTCCTACGATATCCTCGTCATCGGAATACGATTCATATGTGCGTCCCCATCTCGGATCCTGCGCCGATGCCACGCACGGCGAGAATGTCCATAAGAAACCACAGTGCAGCATATCCGATCCGGTCAGAAGCCCCATCTCATATGTCAGCGCTTCATCGTCTGCTGCACCGACATTGATATTCTGCGGGAAAATCACCGAGCCTCTGGCCTCCAGCACGCCGTGTGTACAGTCGTTGCCGTAGATCATCGGGATACGGGTATTGGAAAGGAGAGCTGCATCCTGATAGCGGGATACGACCTCCGCCCATTCATTCTGCGGAAGTGCCGGCCACTCATCATAATGTGAAAGCACCGATCCGTAGCAGTTCTTCTGCATCTCATCCAGAGGCATGTTATAGTTCGCGCCCTGTACCATCTGATCCGCTTTTTCTTCCACGGTCAGAAGCGCGCAGATCTCTTCTGCGGACAGGTCCTCGAATTTCGGGTTGACACAGTGATACGGGGGAAGTGTCTCTTCCGGCTCCGGCGGTTCGGTCTCTACCGTGGTTGTCGTCGCTCTCGGAAGATCTTCAGGTGTTGTCTCGACATGTTTCTTAGGAGCACTGCAGGATGTAAGAAGCAGGCTCAGCATCGTCATCAGACAGATGGATTTTATGGTTCGGTTCTTCATATTTTCTTTCTCCTTTTTCGCACCAAAGGTGCGGCTGCAAGTGCTTTTCATGCAGGACAGGGATCTTGCCGGAAACTCATCAGGTCAGGATCTCGACAGAGGTGACTCCGGGGATCTCGTTAATATGATCGGCTATCCTGTCATGATCGACTTTCTCTCTTGGACGGACCGTCAGGATGACCGAATAAACGGACATCACATCGTCGCGCTTACCGGTGGCGGCGAGGTTGCTGATGACCATGCGCTTATCCTTACAGTAACGCATCACGATGTTCAGTGCATTCTTCTCATTATACTGAAGAAGGATCTGGAAGGCGGAATTGTGTGAGATCTTACTCCCCAGATAGGCAAACAGCGTCTCCGTTATGAGGATCAGAGCGGTGCCGAGGATCGCGCCCTCATAGAAACCCGCACCGATCGCCAGACCGATGATACCGCAGGCCCAGAGCCCCGCTGCAGTGGTCAAGCCCTTGATCTTCTTGTTATTTATCACGATGATCGTGCCTCCGCCGATGAAACCGAGACCGGAAACGATCTGCGCACCCATTCGGGAGATATCGGTCGGAAGATGCATGTTGAGATAGAGGTAAATGCCCGTCATAGAAGCGATGCAGGCGCCGACGCATACGAGGATATGTGTACGGAAGCCGGCAGGACGGTTCTTATAGGAGCGCTCCATGCCGATCGCACCGCCTAAAATCACGGCAATCAGCATACGGATCGTAGTACTCAGTGTGGTGATATCCCGAAGTCCATCAAAAATACTCAGCATTCTAAATCTCCCCCATTACGAAATCAGTTCGTGCAGCGAGAGCACGCAGGGCAGTTCCGCGATCGAAGACAGCATCTCCGAGTGGGACGATTTTTCTTTACTCATTTTCATCGAGAAGATCGAGGACGGATAATCGTTGTCGTCCACTTCTTCCGGGTCGATCTCGTAGATATGCGCGCCCTGGTCCTCGATCGTCTTGACGATCATCTCCACGTCCGTGGGGTGGATGTACTTGATCGTGATCGAGATATTGCGGAGGCGTCGCTTATAGAGAACTTCCAGCGGCTGTAGGACCTCCATCGAAAAGACGATGATCACGATCGCCGGGATAACACACTCATAAAAAGCCGCACCGGCCGCAACTCCGAGGACTGCCGCGGCGAAAAGGCCGATTGCGGATGTCAGACCGCTGACCTGCTGATGGGCAGAGGCCAGGATCGTACCTGCAGCGAGGAAACCGATGCCGGCGAGCACCTGCGCCGAGAAACGCGATGCATCGAACTTCTTGCCGACCAGCTCGACGACCGGCTTCCATGCGCCTTCCAGCATCGCATTTTCATAAAAAGAGATCAGGATCGTCAGTGCCGCACCGATGCTGATCAGCATATACGTGCGAAGGCCGGCATTTCGCTCCTTCTTCTCACGTCCATATCCGATCAGTGCGCCGGATAACATAGCAAGAAAAAGCCGTACCACAACGGATGCAAAGTTGAATTCTTTCAAATAACTAAAGACTTCTCCCACCCTTGATACGACTCCTCTGCTTCTTATTTCTAATACCACAGATATTCTATCACAAAATCACTTCTTATAATATGGATCAGCGAGGCGCTCCGCCATCTTCTCTCCAGGCATCGGACGGTCGTAGTAATAGCCCTGGATGGTCTCCGCTCCAAAGGACTGGAGTTTCTGCACCTGGGCCTCCTGCTCGACACCCTCCGCTACGATCTTCAGACCGATGGACCGTGCCATCTTGATGATGTGATCGAGGATCGTCAGGTCCTTCTCGAGATCATGGTCAATGAAGCCCTTATCGATCTTCACAGTATCGAAGGCGATCTCACGAAGCACGGCCACCGAGGAATTCGCAGATCCGAAATCATCGATCGAGGAGCTGTAGCCGCGGGATCGCAAATCGTCGACGAATGCCTTCATGACACTGATTGGGAACTCGTCCACTGTCTCAGTGATCTCGATCTCGATGAGTTCCTTCGGAATGCCGCTCTCGGTAACAACTTTATCGATCTTCTCGGCAAGATCCGGGTCGGCGAGATTTCTTCTGGAGAAATTGATGGAGATCGGCGGGATGGCAAGACCCTTTTCCTGCCACTTCAAAATATCCTTGCAGACCGCACGGAGCATGTACATATCCAGATCACATATAGACTCGTTTCTTTCCATGACACTGATGAATTCAGCCGGTCGGATGAGCTCGCCTTTATGGTTCCAGCGGGCCAGCGCCTCAGCGCCGCAGAGCTTGCCGGCACGGCTGTTGACCTTCGGCTGGTAGTACGGTAGAAACTCGCCCTTTTCCAGTGCTTTTCGGATCTTCTTCTCGAAACGTCTCTTCTCTTCGATCGTATCCATCAGATCCTTCGTCATATAGACCACCGGATTTTCCGATGCGGTCCTCGATGCATATTCGAGTGCCGTGGCGGCATAAGTGATCACCGCCTCGCTGCTGATATCCGCATTCTCGATCTCATAGACACCCGCGTGCACGGACAGATGGACGTCGTTTTCTTTTCCCGTATCATCGGTAAAGCTTACGCGGACCTCGGACAGTTTCTTCAGGATCTTATCCAGATTCTTCTTGTGTACGATCGCGATGAACTGATCGCCCCGCTGATGTCCGAGGAACTCGTCCGGAGCGATCTCTCTGGCAAATGAAGCGGCAAAGATCGAGAGGACCCGGTTGCCCGTATTCGCACCGTATTTCCGGTTGATGGAAGAGAAACGGGAGATGTCGAAATAGATGGCGGCATAGTCCAGAATCTCCTTCTTGCCTTTACGCGTCCGTATCCACTCGATACAGCTGTGTTCATTGGCAAGACCGGTACGCACATCCGTCCGCTCCGCGATCCGGATCTGCTGGTTCTGGTAAACGATATTTTCCACGAATACGATATTGACCGCCAGCGCGATACCGATATCCATATACGTGAATCCATAGAAAAGAAGCTGGAACAGGAAGCCTAACAGCGGCAGGATAATAAACGACAGGATAGTGAGCACGCGGTACGTGGTCGTCTTCTTTCTGTGCTGAAGAAGGATCGATGCGATGAGTACCATTCCCACGACCGGGATCGCTACAGACAGAGGGAAAAGCTTTCCTCTCTCATAGAGGTTCGATTCGTCGATCGTATAATACATCCCGGTAAACTGGGACACGATGACCAGCGCCATACCCGAAAGAGAAAGGAGAACGACGAGGAGCGACCGGATCCGGCACGGCTGTTCCTTACTGAGCCGGAACCGTCCGAAAAGGACTATCGACGTATATACCAGGATCCCCGTGAGGAACAGATCGCAGAGAAGGAACACGATCAGATTCGACGAGTACACCATAAAAGCGGGAAAACGACCGGGTCTTCCTTCGAAAACATATCCGAAGAAATCGTTGAGGATCAGGACTCCGGCCATCACATTCAGGATAAAGACCACGGTCCTGGCTTTTTTATCACGGCTGGTTTTCAGTACGCAGAGGATCGCCGAGAGGAAGCAGAAGATCGCTTCAAAAAGCAGAAAAGCCATATGGATAGATAAGATGTCTACCACAGAAACTTCCCTCCTTCCTTGCGCACTTTCAGAAAAGCACAGTTGTCTTGTTGTAAATCATTATACTCTTCATAAAAATGTAAACGCAATTTATGTATTTTAACGCTTGAAAAACTTTCTGTGAAATAAGAAAATACTATGAGAAAAGAAAGGACCCGAGGACGAGTGCTTTTCGCGAAGAAAAAGGCTTGTCCAAAGCCGGAAAAGGAAAGGAACGATCAGATCAAATGGAAGACTGTTTAGTATATTTTTTCACAGGATTTCTCGACAGCGGAAAGACTTCGTTTATCCTTTCCTGGCTCCGTGACGGAAGTTTCTCCGACAAGAAGGTCCTGATCATCCTCACCGAGGAAGGCGAGGTCGAGTTCCCGACCGAGGGCGAGCCGCCGTGCAAAGCCCTGAAGATCATGTCCGCCGAGACCGATGAGATCACACGCGCTTCCACCCACAACCTCGACCAGCAGTTCCATCCGGACGTGGTCCTCATCGAGTGGAACGGTTCTGTCTCCCCGGCGAAATTCTTTGACGAAGTGGATGTCCCGGAGCGCTGGGCACTGGCCGCTGCGATCACGATCGTGGACGCATCCACCTACAACGACTACTACAGAAACATGCAGACCATCTTCGCGGATTATTACCGCTACTGCGATAACGTCATCTTCAACCGCGTCGATCCGGAAGTAAACAATATACCTAAGCTCCGTGGTTCGGTAAAATCACTGAACCCCGCCATGAATCTGTCCTTCTTCGACATGGACGGAAACATGCTCGATATCGGGGAATATCTCCCCTACAACCTCGAAGACGACCCGTGTGTCATCGAACCGGATGACTTCGGTCTCTTCTACACCGATGCCCTCGACAACGTCAAGAGATATAACGGCAAGCGTGTCACCGTCACCGGCGAGGCGACCCTCATGAGAGAACACAGAAAGGAAGCTTTCGTTCTCCAGAGAAAAGCCTACACCTGCTGCGCAAACGACATCGGCATGATCTCTCTTCTCTGCCTCCATAAGGTCAGAGGCGGTTTCCCGGAAGGAAAGTGGCTCAAGGTCACCGGCCGCATCGGCTTCTTCCGTGACGACTCACAGGGCACCCCCGTCGCGATCCCATGTCTTCAGGTCGAGAACTTCGTTCTCACGGACGCGCCGGATAACGATGTGATCTATTTCAGCTGACATCAGGCGGACGCACTCCGACATCGGAGCTTCGGTCGCACAGAATAGAAAGAAGGTAATTGTAATGGCAACAAAAGTAGACGTATTCTCCGGATTCTTAGGCGCCGGAAAAACC
Source organism: Clostridiales bacterium (assembly GCA_017519205.1). Lineage (GTDB taxonomy): Bacteria > Bacillota > Clostridia > Saccharofermentanales > Saccharofermentanaceae > Scatonaster. The sequence goes on from JAFWSW010000108.1 coordinate 16,434, forward strand.
ACTCTTATCAAGAAACTCATCTCCGATGGCTACAACGGACAGAAGCTCGTCCTCATCGAGAACGAATTCGGCCAGATCGGCATTGACGGCGGATTCCTCAAGGAAGCCGGCATCGAGATCACCGAGATGAATTCGGGCTGCATCTGCTGCTGTCTCGTCGGCGACTTCGGCACCGCGCTGAAGGAAGTCATCGACAAGTTCGCTCCGGACCGGATCCTCATCGAGCCCTCCGGCGTCGGCAAGCTCTCCGATGTCGTTGCCGCTGTTGAGAAGGTCGAGGGTACCGAGGTCTGCGGCACTGTTACCGTCATCGACGCAAGCAAGTGCAAGATCTACCTGAAGAACTTCAAGGAATTCTACGAGAACCAGATCAAGTACGCGGGCACCATCATCCTGTCCCGTACCGGAAATATCGCACAGGGCAAGCTCGACACAGCGATCGAGCTGATCCGCGAGATCAACGATCACTCCCAGATCATCACAACACCTTGGGAGAAGCTCTCCGGCACACAGATCCGTGAGGCGATCGAGAACCCGCTCACCGCAGATGACATGGCTGCCGCGCTCCTCGAAGCCGAAGAGCACGAGCACCATCACCACCATCACGATCATGACCATGAGCACGACCACGATGAGCACGAACATCACCATCATGATCACGACCACGAACATGAACACCATCACGATCATGGCCCGGACTGCACATGCGGCTGCCATGACCACGATCACGAGGGTCACCACCACGCGGACGAAGTCTTCGATTCCATCGGTTTTGAGACATCGAAGTCCTTCTCCATCACAGCGATCAAGGCAGCCCTTGAAGAGCTCGACAGCGGTGATTTCGGCATGATCCTCCGTGCCAAGGGCATCGTCGCCGGCGAGGACGGCAACTGGATCCACTTCGACTATGTACCGGGCGAGGCCGACGTCAGAAATGGCGGCGCGGACGTCACCGGCAAGCTCTGCGTCATCGGTTCCAAGGTCGATAAAGACGCGGTAAAGGTGCTTTTCGGACTGTAAGAAGAATTATCGGTCACACGACCTCCAAAGCATCATACGACTAAATAGCGGAAATGCATTTTTAGTCGTATGGGGGTAGGGGTATGTGTGGCCTTTTTTCGCTTATTTCGGCTCAAAAAGCACCCTCCGGGTAAATATTTGCTGCTTGGCAAGTGCTTTTTGAGAGGTGGCATATGACTAAAATCGAAAATCTCGTATTTAGTCGTATAAACCGAGCAATTCCATACGACTAAAACGAAGAAAATGAATTCTAGTCGTACGGAATTTCTTATATACCCCCCGGGGGTATGTTCGCTGAGCAACAAACCCTGCCTTCCCCCTTTCAACTGCAAAAGCACCCGTATCTTCCTCGTGTTCGTCAGTTCCTTTTTACCGCCGTTTCTGCTAAACTACGTTGTTGGGTATTGTAAAAAGAAGTATCAAAATACAGGGGAATCAACGGGGATCACATGAGAAAGCTGACGACTCGAGATATTAGATTTTCAGACCATTTCACATATGGCGGACTCTTCCGTTTCGTTTTTCCGACGATCCTCATGATGCTCTTCACATCCATGTACGGCGTCGTCGACGGACTGTACGTCAATAACTACGTCGGCAAACATGCCTTTGCAGCCGTAACCCTCATCACTCCGCTCCCCCTTCTCATCGGTGCTTTTGCCTACATGATCGGCGGCGGCGGTGCTGCGATCATCGCGCAGGAACTCGCCCGCGGAGATAAGAAAAAGGCCAGCCGCTATTTTACTTCCCTGACATGCGTCGCGATCATCGGTTCCTTTATTCTGGCCGTGATCGGTGAGATATACCTGGAGCCTCTGGCAAAGCTCATGGGCGCGGACGAGGAGATGCTTCCGGTCTGCATGAACTACGGACGTATCCTCGTCTTCAGTGTTCCGTTTTACGTCCTGCAGAATGTATTCCAGAGTTTCCTGACAGCAGCGGAACGTCCGAAGATCGGTCTTGCGATCAACCTGTTCTCTGCCGCCGTGAACCTCTTCCTCGACTTTCTCTTCGTCGGTGTTTTCGACATGGGAGTTACCGGAGCCGCACAGGCAACTGTCGTTTCCCAGCTCATCGGCGGAGTCCTTCCTTTCATCTACATCGCCGCAAGCAAAAAGGTACCTCTGAAGTTTACCCGTCCCGAGTGGATCGGCGAGATCATGGGACCTGTTTTTGCCAACGGTGTTTCCGAGTTTGTCAGTGAGATCTTCCACCCGCTGGCCAGCGTTATGTATAACTACCGTCTCATGCGTCTCGTCGGATTGAACGGAGTCGCTGCCTACGGTGTACTCATGAACGTCGGATTCCTCTTCGGTGCGGTCTTCCTCGGCTTTGCCGTAGGCTGTGCCCCGATCTTCAGTTACCAGTACGAGGTCAAGAGTTTCAGCGAGCTGCATAAGACATTTAAGAAGTGCGCCATCTTCGTAGTCGTCATGGGCTTCGTCCTTTACGGCATCGCACTCTGCATCGAAGGTCCGTTTGCCAAACTGTTCTTCGGACACGACGAGGCGCTTCTGCACATGACCGAAGAAGGCTTCTCACTTCACAGCAAGTCCTACATGGTCATGGGACTTGCGGTCTTTACCTCCGCATTCTTTACCGCTATTCACAACAGTAAGATATCCGCGCTGATCTCATTTCTGAGAACGCTTCTTTTCGAAGTCCTGGCGATCATCATCCTGCCCCGTTTCTTCGACATCAACGGCATCTGGGCGGCCAGCCTCGTCGCGGAGATCCTTGCACTGATCGTAACCGTCATTCTCATTTCCCGTAACAAGAAAAAGCACTATGACGGATCCCCGAAAGAAGGAGAAGTCACCACGTAATTCATCATGGTTCTGTTTAAGAAAGACGCACATTTCTACAAAAAAGTATTCGTCCTGGGATTCCCTATTGCTCTTCAGACACTGGTCACGGTGTTCGTCGGTATGCTCGACAACATCATGCTCAGCCACTACTCGCAGGACACCTTCTCCGCCGCCTCGCTGGCGAACGCTTATGTCCTGATCTTCCAGATCTTCTGCATGGGACTCGGCATGGGCGCATCCGTTCTGGTCTCCCGTTACTACGGCATGAAAAAGGCCAACGACAATGTTGAGAAAGCAGATGTATCCCTCAAGCAGACCGTCTGCCTGATGCTCCGGCTGATGCTTCTCTTCGCGACGGTATTTGCCATCGGCGCGATCGCTATGCCGAAGCTCATCATGACCTCCTACACAGGTAAGGAAGAACTCATCAGTCTGGGTGCCACATATCTCCGCTGGTCCACGCTGACCTTCTTCTTCCTGGGTCTCTCCCTGGTCATCGCCATCGTTCTTCGAAGCGTCGGCCTGTTTGTGACGAGTATCCGTCAGCTGCTAC
>JAFWSW010000109.1 GCA_017519205.1 Clostridiales bacterium
AGGCTCAGGCGGAACTTCAGAAGTCCCAGGCTGAGAAAGCGAAACTCGATCAGGAAGCTTCTCAGGTTCTTAATCTGGCTCAGCAGGAAAAACAGAAGATGGAGCAGGAAGCTGCGGCGAAGATGGATCAGGCCAATAAGGCTGTTCATGATGCCCAGCAGGAGAAGGAACGTCTGGTAGCTGAGGCGAGAGCCGGCTGTGACGTGATCGCGAAGCAGAAATCCGCGCTCGAAGCTGACATCGCAAAGATGACCAAGGAACAGGAAGCAAGCAAGAGCAACTATGAGAAGCAGCTTACTTCCCTGAAAGATGAGCTGGAGTCAGCCAAGGCCATTATCGCGGATTCGAAGATCGCGAAGAAACTGGCAGAAGTCGAAGCGCAGGAGTTGATCCTGAAAGCAGAGAAGAGAGCCGTTGCACTGAAGGAAGCCAAACTGTCCGAGAGTGAGAAGGGCAAACTTCAGGATGAGTTAAAGAAGAAGGAAAGTGAGCTGGCGGAAATGGCAAAGTCGAAGGAAGAACTTGAAAAGCAGCTGAACGAGATGAACAAGACGATCAAGAAACTGCAGGATCGTATCGACAATATGCCGGCTGGCGGCGGTGCTGTTGCCATCGCAGACGGTATGAAGGAATACTCCGTAGTTGTTGTACCGCATCTTTCCAATGGCGAAGTCAATTCCGAGAGGATCGCTGAGATCCTGGCCACCAAGGCAGCATCCGGATGGAGACTGCACAGCATGATCAATGACGAGGGCGGAAAACTCCAGTCCTCACTCGGCGGTACCGACAGCATGTCTTTGAATGCTTCGACGGTTTCCATCAAGGAAGACCGTGTGATCATGATCTTCGAAAGAAACGCAGAAGAGGGCTGACAGTACTAGGAACTGTCGGGGAGAGTCCTACCCGCACACGACAAGAATGAAAAAGACGAAGAAAGGCTGTTTCCGGAGATCCGGAAGCAGCCTTTTCTGTTGTGCGAAAATGCTTTCCGGGCGTCCGGACAAGTGCTTTTTCCGATGAAAAAGCACCCGCAGGATCACTTTTCGGAACCGCAAAGAAAATTGCCGTTAAGTATCACAAAAAACTTTTGCAAAATGTGAAAGTTTTTGTGGATATTGATTATCGAATCGGTTATAATGTTCCATATGAGTTTAAATTAGGAGGACGAATACATGACCAACTATTCGGCAGACAAGATCCGTAACATCGCGCTTCTCGGCCATGGCGGATCCGGTAAGACAGCGCTTGCAGAAGCGATGCTTTACTGTTCAAAGGCAATCGACCGTCTCGGCCGTTCGGCAGATGGTAACACTGCACTGGACTTCGATCCGGAAGAGATCAAGCGCCAGATTTCCCTGAACACATCCGTTGCGGCATGTGAGTGGAAGAACACAAAGATGAATCTCATCGACACCCCCGGTGACTTTGATTTTCTCGGTGAGACGATGGCCGGTATTCGTGTAGCAGGAAGTGCGATCGTTGTGATCAGCGCCAAGGGCGGTACATCCGTAGGTTCCGAGAAGGCGATCCGTCTTCTGAACAAGAGAAAGGTTCCGTTCCTTTTCTTCCTCAACCGTATGGATGAACCAAACGCGGACTTTGAGGGCGTTATTTCCCGTATGATGAACCGCTACGGCAGAGGCGTTATCCCGCTGTCCCTGCCGATCATGACCGGCGATAAGATGACCGGTATCGTAGACGTTATGAATAAGCGTGCGTTTACTCTCGATGAGAAGACGGGCGCACAGACCGAGATCCCGCTTCCGGCTGAGTTTGAAGATCGTGTTGTTGAACTTCAGGACAAGATCAACGAAGTAGTTGCAGAGAGCGACGAAGAACTGATGGAGAAGTATTTCGCAGGCGAGCCGTTCACAGAGGACGAGTTCCGTCGTGGCGTACATGCCGGATTTGCTGACGGCGTACTGCACCCGATCTACTGCGGATCCGCATATAAGAACTGGGGCGTCGAGTTCCTCTTGAACTGCCTGTCCAAGGATACTCCGCCGGCTTCTACAAAACCGCCGCAAGAGGGTGTTACTCCGGACGGTGAGAAGCTCACCATCGTATGTAACGAGAATGACCCGCTGGCTGCCTTCGTATTTAAGACGATCGCTGACCCGTTCGTAGGCCGTATCTCCCTGTTCCGTGTATATGCCGGTGTTCTGAAGAGCAACTCGACTGTATACAATGCAGTAAAAGAAAAAGATGAGCGTATGGGCGGTCTGTTCTACATGGTAGGTAAGAAGCAGATCCCGACAGATAAGGTCGTTGCCGGTGATATCGGTGCTGTGGCAAAACTCGTTCTGACACAGACCAACGATACACTCTGCGATAAGTCCCGTATCGTGACCCTGACAAAGATCAACTTCCCGACTCCGTGTCTTTCCATGGGTATCGTCCCGAAGGCAAGAGGTGAAGAAGATAAGATCATGGCCGGTCTTAATAAGCTGAAGGATGAGGATCCGGTATTTACTGTTGTAAACAATGCAGAAACCAAGCAGATGGTCATCAGCGGTCTCGGTGAGCAGGAGATCTCCGTTCTTAAGAGTAAGCTGAAGAGTAAGTTCAATGTTGATGCTGATCTCGAAGAGCCTCGTGTTCCTTATCGTGAAGCGATCCGTAAGAAGGTTAAGGTTCAGGGTAAGCATAAGAAACAGTCCGGCGGTCACGGTCAGTACGGTGATGTATGGATCGAGTTTGAGCCGACAGATTCCGAAGAACTCGTATTCGAAGAGAACGTATTCGGCGGCGCAGTTCCGAAGAACTTCTTCCCGGCTGTTGAAAAGGGCCTTCAGGAAGCAGTTAAGAAGGGTATCCTCGGTGCATTTCCGGTAGTTAACCTCAAGGCAACTCTCGTCGATGGTTCTTACCACGATGTAGACTCCTCGGAAATGGCATTTAAGATCGCTGCCAACCTCGCTTTCAAGGCCGGTATGGCTGCTGCAAACCCGGTTCTCCTTGAGCCGATCAGCACAGTATCCGTTCACATTCCTGAGGATAAGCAGGGTGATATCATGGGCGACATGAACAAGCGTCGTGGCCGCATCATGGGTATCGATTCTGACGAGACAGGTTCCGTCATCAACTGCGAAGTTCCGACTTCCGAGATGGCAACCTATGCTACCGACCTCAAGTCCATGACACAGGGCCGCGGCTGGTACACCATCGAGCATGCACGCTATGAGCAGGCTCCGGGCGATGTCCAGGCAAAGGTCATCGAAGCCAGAAAGGCATTCCTGTCTGAGGACGAGTAATCGCATAAGCTTAATCTAAAAAGAATATCTCTCCAGAGCTTCAAACAGTTTGCTAAAGCAAAACTTGCTCTGGAGAGATTTCTTTTTAGATTTAAGGTTTCGCTCCGCGAGACTCGCCACCAGGGAGATCTTCTTTTTTATCAGATTCGATTACTCATCTTACGAGGACTCGCTCTGGAGAGATTTCTTTTTTCTTCTATCAGATAGCGAATTCTCGTCGGATAGATATTTTTTTGCGCCGATTTGTTATAAAATGAAATATAAGCAATTCATCAGACGGAGGAGCAGGTTATGCCCTATTCGAGCGTTTTTCTAACGGAGATCATCAAATACTTCGAACTCGAGGAAGTGTACGCGCCGGAAGATATTGAGAAGGTTCGTATCCATGTTGCGGACGTGACCCGTCCGGGCCTTCAGCTGGCCGGATATTACGATCACTTCGGTCCGGACCGTATCCAGCTGATCGGTAACATGGAGCACGCATTCCTGGATAAGCTGACACCGGAGCAGAGAGAGGAGCGCCTGCAGGCGCTTTTTGAGAAGAAGATCCCGTGCCTGATCCTGACACGTAACCATGTGGCTCACGATGAGCTTCTCCGTGTGGCAGAGAAAGCGAATATCCCGGTGCTCCGCACGCACCAGGCAACCAGTGAGTTCATGAGTTCGCTGGTCAAATACTTAAATGTCGAGCTTGCTCCGCGTATCTCCATGCACGGCGTTCTGGTCGAGGTTAACGGTGAAGGTATCCTGATCCTCGGTGAGAGCGGTGTTGGTAAGTCGGAGACGGCGCTCGAGATCGTTAAGCGTGGTCACCGTCTGATCGCAGATGATCAGGTGGAGATCAGAAGAGTTTCGGAGACGACGCTTCTGGGCCGTGCGCCTGAGGTGATCCGTCACCTGATCGAGATCCGCGGCATCGGTATTCTCGATGTAAAAGAACTGTACGGTGTATCTTCCGTTAAACTGCAGGAGAGCATCGACTTCGTTATCAATCTCGAACTGTGGGATGAGAAGAAGACATATGACCGTCTGGGTATCACCGATGAGACGACGGAGATCCTGGGTATCCAGGTGCCGTCGATCACGATCCCGGTAGGACCCGGCCGTAACCTGGCGATCATCGTCGAGGCCGCGGCAATCAACTACCGTGTTAAGAAGATGGGTTACAACGCGGCCAAGGATCTGGTCACGCGTGTTTTCCCGGGCGGACTGAACACAGATAAAGAGTAAAGGATCGGGGGACTAGGACATACATGATGGCGGACAGCAGCACGATCGAGGTATTCCGCAGCAGGCTGACAGAAAAAGGATATGAGGATCTGGCGAAGGCTCTTCGTTCGGACGAACTGATGAAATCCCACACGTCTTTCCGCGTGGGCGGACCGGCGCAGATCTATTCCGAGCCGTCCTCGAAAGAGGAGATCATTGCTTTGATCGATACGGCAAAAGCACTTGGCCTTCCCTTTTTCCTGATGGGAAACGGTTCCAATCTGGTTATCTCGGATGATGGTATCGACGGTCTGGTGATCCGTCTGGGGGAGAACTTCTCGGAGATCTCGTCCGAACAGGATCCGGATGATCCGGAGGCAGTACTGGTAACTGCCTGTGCAGGCACACTTCTGATCCGTCTTTCCTCGTTCGCGGCCAAAGCTTCGCTGACCGGTCTGGAATTCGCATCGGGTATTCCCGGATCTCTGGGCGGTGCGGTCTTCATGAACGCCGGCGCTTATGATCACGATATGTCGGAGGTCATCGAGAAAGTGACCGCCATTTCTCCTTCAGGGGAGATCAAAGTATGGAACAAAGAAGATCTCGATCTCGGTTACAGAAAAAGCCGTTTTATGGCTGAAGGCGGTATCGTCTGCGAGGCGGTCCTTCGTCTGAAAAAGGGTGATGCGGATGAGATCAATTCGCAGATCAGAACATATACCGAGAAGAGAACGAAGTCCCAGCCGCTCAATTTCCCGAGCGCAGGCAGCATGTTCAAGCGTCCGGTGGGACACTATACCGGAGCCCTGATCGAGCAGGCCGGCCTCAAGGGCTTTTCGATCGGCGGTGCACAGGTCTCAGAGAAACATGCGGGATTTGTCATCAACAAGGGTGATGCTACCGCAAAGGATATCGATGACCTTGTTAAACACATTCAGAAGACGATCCGCGAGAAGTTCGATGTAGAGCTTCAGCGTGAAGTCCGATTCATCGGACGTGGATTTCAATAACAGGCAGGAGGGTTTTCATGGATCTGATTATTCTTACCGGCATGTCCGGAGCAGGAAAAAGCCAGGCGGCAAATATTCTGGAAGATCAGGGATACTTCTGTATCGATAATCTTCCGCCGATGGTCCTTCCGGAGCTTGTAAGGACGTTCCTGAAAGGTCAGGGCGGCGAGGGTTTCGCGATCGACAAGCTGGCCTTCGTGGTCGATGTCCGCAGTAATGAATATCTTAAAGGTTTCGGAAAAGCAATTACCGAGATCAAGAATCTGGGCTGCCCGTACCGTATTATTTTCCTCGAGGCCAATGATCAGGTCCTGATCAGCCGCTACCGCCAGACCCGCCGCAAGCATCCGCTCTCTGCAGGCCTTTCGCTGGTCGAGGCGATCGAGAAGGAAAGAAGTCTTATGCGCGGTATCCGTGCACGTGCGACCCATGTTATCGACACATCGCTTATCACGCTCTCTGCCCTTCGTGAAGAGATCCTGAACATCATCGAGGTCGAAGATGAGAGCACAATGGATATCCATATCGAGTCATTCGGCTTCAAGTACGGAATCCCGGGAGACAGCGACGTCACCTGCGATGTACGTTTCCTCCCGAATCCGTTTTATATTCCGGAGTTGAAGATGCTCTGCGGCAAGGACCAGCCGATCATTGATTTTCTGGAAAAACACCCGGAGACAGAACAGTACTATGAGAAGAAGATGGATCTTCTCTGTTTCTCGATCCCGTACTATATCCGTGAGGGCAAGGCCCGTCTCTCGGTAGGCGTCGGCTGCACCGGCGGCCGCCACCGCTCAGTATATATGGCCGAGCGGTTGTATCAGGGTCTGAAGGAGAGAGGATACCGCGTGTCTATCCATCACAGGGATATCGAAAAAGACCCGAGATACCTGCCTGTCGAGGAAAAGAAATCATGAGCCGGAATCCGTATTCCCAGACCATCAAGGATCAGATCCTGAAGATCACTTATAAGAACACAGACGAGTGGGCCGCTGAAATGGCGGCCATTTGTCTATGTTCCGGCTATACCTGCGACCGTGAAAAGGACATCGCTACAGTTTCCTGCACGAGTGAAGAGGTGGCCCGCCGCCTGATGCTCGACTGCGAAAAGAGCGGGACAGGCATGCGCTGTGAGGGCCCCAATAAAGTCGGAAGAAGAGGCGGAAGTGTCTTTGAAGTGCTTTTCCCGGCGACGGAATATGATTCGTTTATTACTGATTATTCCCTGCCGGATACGATCACGGAGAAGATCTCCTCGTCTGAGATCCTTCGCCGTGCGATGATGAGAGGTGCTTTTCTGGCCCGGGGCTCGATGAGCGATCCGAACAGGACCTACCGGGTCGAAATCCTTTGCAAGACGGATGCATTTGTGAAGATGCTGATACTGCTTCTTCACGCGGAGAACATCCGGCCGATGACACGTGTTCTCGATGTGACCTGGTCGATCTACTTTAAGCGCCACGACGAGATCTGCGATTTCCTCGTGATCCTGGGTGCTCCGAATCTGATGATGGAACTTCAGAATATCCGTGTCCAGCATGATGTCAATGCGACGGTAACCAGAAGCGTCAACCTCGATAACTGGACGGTGAAGCTTCAGGCGGACGCCAGTGCCAAGAGAACGAAACAGCTGGAGGAACTCCTCAACTCGGAAAAGGCTGCACGTATTCCGAGAGAGCTTCTCGAGGTTGCGAAGGTCCATATCGATAACCCGGGTCTGTCCCTGACAGAGCTCGGACGGCTCATGGATCCGCCGCTTTCCAAATCCGGAATGAATCACCGTTTGAAGAAACTTCTCGATTATCTATGATTTATCCTCTTTTTTCCTTAAGTTTTTCCGTTTCTATCTATTCTTCGCGCGTATAGAATGGTTTTAGATGGGGTTAGATGGAAAACAAGGAAAAATGGAGGCGTATATGGACGGCAAGACCGGAAGCAAAGGTTTTACCCGTTTGTCTTGGCGTAGCCGGTTTTGTCGGATCGCTTCACTTGCTGTTGCCTGCGCCGGTACACTGTTTTTGTTTATCCTGTTTTGTAGATATGAGGTGATGGTCTTCGGAATTACGGGGACCGTCTGCCTCCTTTTGTCCTCTTTGGCGGCAGCGCTTCTTTTCCGTGAATCGGAAAGACATGATACGATCTTTTCCATGATCATGGTCATTGCTGTTGCTTCTATCATCGTGATTTCCGTTCGTTCCCCGTGGGCGATCTCCTCGAAAAGCTCCCGGTCCTATGAGAAGAATATGAAGTATCTTTCCAAGAACCATTACTCCACGATCCTTTTCCCGGAAGAGCTTCCGAAGAGCGTATCCTCATATGATCTGAAATTCCGCCCGGATGAGTATGTGCATGTATCGTTTTCATGCGATCCCGAGGATCTGAGAAAATATGAAGACGAAGCCCAGAGCATCTCGATCATCGGTCCGGTAGCACTTCCCGATGCGATGTCCGAGACTATGAACGACACGATCACCGCTCAGATTGCGGAAGCTTTTGACGTGGATAACGAGGAAGCAGGTATCTTCCGTCTGCAGTTTGCTTTTCCCGAGAACGTGGAAACGCACAGTCAGGCAAGGATCTATATCGTGTTCTGCGAATACGATCACGAACACCCTCAGACAGAAGCGATCCTGATCGACGATGAGAGCGGCTGGGTCTGCTTTTCCAAGCTTTTCTGAGATTTCTCCGAATACTTCTTCCCAGCCTAAAGCCCCGCTTGCTGCGAAATACCCTTTTTTATCACGCAATATCTCCTCCGATAGGGCTATTGACATATAGTTCAATACCAACTTATAATCAGTATTGTTGAATGTATAGTACTGAACAAAACATAACATATACATAAATTTCGTAAAAAGGAGGAAGTCAATCATGAATGTTCAATTCAAAAAAGGCGTTCTGGATCTCTGTGTCCTGGCGATGCTCAATGACAGCGACCGCTACGGATATGAACTGGCCAGCACGCTTTCTGAGATCATCATGATCTCGGATGGTACTGTGTACCCGCTTCTTCGCAAGCTCGCATCCGATGGCCTCGTGGCTTCATATCTTCAGGAGTCACAGAGCGGACCGCCGAGAAAATACTACAGTCTGACTGCTATGGGAAAGATCCGTCTTGCGGAGCTTCTCGAAGACTGGAACAACTTCACGGCAAGTGTAAATAAGATCGTAGGAGGGAAAAGCGTATGAATAAAAAAGAATATGTTTCTGCGCTTCGTGCGCAGTTGAAAAGACTTCCTTCCGATGACGTGGAGGAGATCGTAAAAGAGTTTGAAACACACTTCGATATCGGAGTGTCTGAAGGTAAGACCGAGAGCGAGATCGCAGCGAAGCTCGGATCTCCGGAGGAAGTCGCGAAGATCTATCTTGGTGATTCCGTTCCGGATTTCGATGTGGCTGCAGCCGGAAATGCCGCTGCACCGCAGTTCCCGATCATCCCGGTAAAGACAGGCATGGTCATCGACCGCGGCATCGGCCCGCAGACAGCGGCCGGATTCGCAGATCCCGTTCATGCAAAACCGATCGTTAACAACCCGCCGAAGGCGGAGCCGGCAGGTGCCGCTTTCGCACATACAGGTGCGAAAGCAAAGGAAGAGTACGCTGAGGTAACCCGTCAGGGAAAGAAAGACTACCAGCTTCCGGATTATTCGGAGTATCCGAGTAAGGGCGGCAAGCATCCGGAGCCGGAGAAGAAGGAACATAATCTGGCATGGGCCATCCTGTTCACGATCTTCGTATTCTTCCCGGTATGGGTACTCGCACTGGGTCTTCTGGTGCTTCTGATCGCGCTCCCGTTTGTACAGGGAATCTTCTCCGCACTTCTGTTCACATGGATCCCGGGCATGTGCACCGGTGTCGCAGGAACAGTCTGCATGGCGATAAGCCTGGCATTCGCGGCGATCGCATTCCTCTTCGTGGCATACTTCGCCATCAAGGGATTTATCCTCGGAACAGTCCGCTATTTCCGCTACATCTTTAAGATCAACAGCGGAAGTGAGAAAGGAGGCAACGCATGAAAAACAGAACAGCAGTTGCTATCGTAATCATGGTCGTATGCTTCGCGATTTCCATCTCGTTCCTGTTCCTCAGTCTCGGATTCTATCTTCTTACCGGGACAAAAGAAGTCGCTGAACGTATCTACACCGGTGAATGGGATGATATTCCGGACAAGTTCAACGAATATATCGATGTCGGCGACAAGAGCGTAAAGATCGATGCAAAGGGACTGCACGTCGTCGTTGACGATCTCGGTGTCGATGTTGAGATCCTGGGCGTCAAGATCAAGACCAGGGATGAGGATGAGGCAAAAGCCAGAGAAGAAGCTGAGAAGCTTGAGGAAGAACTCAAAAAGATCGAAGACAAGAAGACCCCGGGGGATGAGGGGCCGGAGCATGGCAAGAAAGACCATGACAAAAAACATCATGACAAGAAGCCGGATGGGAAAGATTCTTAACGGACTCTCTTTATAGAAACGGCATAGTCGGGAAAAGAAACTGAATGGGAAGAGGCTGTCTCTTTTGAGACGGCCTCTTTTCTATGTGTGAGAAATTTCTTGACAACAACGTGATTTCGGAAGATAATCTGCTTAATAATATAAATGCGCTGACGGAGAAGAGTAGCGGTCAGATGTCGTACAGGGCGTGCGGGCGGAAGAATTGAGAGCCTGCATACGAAGGAAGATCAGTCGAAGTTCCCTCCCGAGCAGATCTGCAGAACGTTGAGGAGACTCGGCAATTAGGTGGATACGGAAGAGCCCGCCGTTACTTAGGGCAGAGGCTGATAGGCCTTGACGAGCGCGAGTGCTTTTCACAAAGGAAAAGACTCGAAAATGGGTGGTACCGCGAAACTAGTTATTTCGTCCCATTGCTGTTTGAAGGAACGGCGATGGGATTTTTTGTTGCCGTTCATGCGAAAGGAAGGTATGAACATGAGAAGAGAAGTGAATTCATGGATCTATGATCCGAAAGCCGAGTGCATGTCGGATGACGAGCGCGCACAGGTTCAGAGCGAACGCCTGATCAAATGCGTCAACCGCATGTGGGAGAATGTTCCGTACTACAGAAAACGTATGGAAGAAAAGGGCGTGACTCCTGGCGATATCAAGAGCGTCGAGGATCTGCCGAAACTCCCGTTCACAGATAAATTCGACTTCAGAGATAACTATCCGTTCGGAACACTGGCGGTACCGAGAGACCAGCTCGTCCGTGTACACGCTTCTTCCGGTACGACCGGTAAAATGAAGGTCGTCGGTTATACGGCTAACGATGTAAAGCTCTGGAACTCCGTTCTTTGCCGTGCGATGGCAAGATCCGGCGTACAGAAGGGTGACCTCGTGCATATCGCTTACGGCTACGGCCTGTTCACCGGCGGTCTTGGTCCGCACTTCGCCTGTGCGGAACTCGGAGCAACCGCGATCCCGGTATCCGGCGGTAATACGGCAAGACAGATCACGATCCTTCGCGAGTGGAAGCCGGAAGTCCTGATGTGCACACCAACCTATGCTCTGCATATTGCCGACCAGCTCGAAGCTGCCGGCGTTGATAAGTCCGAACTGAATCTGCGCTGCGGTATCTTCGGTGCGGAGGCCTGGACACTGGAGATGAGAGATCAGATCGAAGAGAAGCTCGGTCTTCGTGCTTTCGATATCTATGGTCTTACCGAGATCTGCGGACCGGGTGTAGGATGCTCCTGCGACAAGTCCGACCTGATCCACATCGAGTCTGACCACTTCATTCCGGAGATCGTAGATCCTGAGACAGGCGAGCCGCTGCCGGACGGACAGCTCGGTGAACTCGTATTCTCTTCCATCTCGAAGGAAGGTGTACCGCTCCTGCGTTATAACACACACGACCTGACACGTCTTTACCACGGCAAGTGTGAGTGCGGACGTACCACACCGAAGATCGAGAAGGTAACAGGACGTGCCGACGACATGATGATCATCCGCGGCGTTAACGTATTCCCGTCCCAGATCGAGGCTGTTCTCCTTGCTCACAGTGAGGTTGAACCGCACTACATGATCTACCTTGATCGTGCACAGAACCTCGACAGAATGACCGTCAAGGTCGAGATGACACCGTCGTTCTTCTCCGACTCCATCCGTGAGATCGAAAAGACCGAGAGAATGCTCGAGGGCGAGATCGCATCCATGACCGGTATCCATGCGAAGATCAAGCTCTGCGAGCCGAGATCACTTCCGAGATCGGAAGGTAAGATGAAGCGAGTCATCGACGAGCGCTTCAAAAAGTAATCGTTACTAATTAACCAGAAACAAAATAACTCTTTGCGACTTCAGACAGTATGCTAAAGCATAACTCGCCGCAAAGAGTTTTTTGTTTCTTTTATTTCTGTAGAACGATTGCTTTTTGAAGCATCTTGGCTCTTCCGGAGGAAGAGTTATTTGTTTCCGGGTTTCCAGGGCTTGGGGGAGAGGAGTGTGGTGCGGCCGATGTCGGGGAGGACGTCGTAGATGGAGCAGCCCATTCGGTTTTCAAAGTCTTCCTTGATGGCGAATGCTACTTCCCAGCCTTTGATGTATCCTTCCATGATGCCGTAGCGACGGGTGACGTCGACGAAGCGTTTTTCCAGGATGACGAATCCGTAGTCAGTGGCAAGTGCATCGCAGAGCTGGATCAGTTTGTCGTAGTCGTCCGCTTCGCATCCCAGGATATATTCCTTGATAGTTCTTTCGCTTTCGGTGTCGGGTTCATAGTTGAACTCATCCTTCATGAGGAGATAGGAGTGGGTCATGCAGATCCTTGCTGCTTCATCCCAGCCCTTTTCCAAGCAATACTTGTACCCCTCGTAAACATGTGTGGGGATATTGACGATGCCGACTCTTCTGCCGATGTCATGAAGCAGTCCGACGATATATGCTTTTTCAGGATCCATCGAGGGGATCTTTTCCGCGATGTTCCTGGCGGCGAGACCTACATTTGCAGAGTGTTTCGTCCATGGTCCCGGATTCATTTCTCCGGCGATCTCAAGTTCATGTAATGCTTCTTCGACAGTCGGTAACATAGTCGGGCTCCTTTTGAAGTGTTTTTCACTATACTAGCATAGAAGGCGGCTTTTTGCAGACGGCACTGCAAATAGGCATTTGTATTTCGAGGCGGGTATACTCGATTTCAAGGAAAAGTAAAGTTATAATTACTTTTATACGAGGGGGCGTAAATGGACTGTTCGAAGTAAAAGGCAGAACAGCTGTCGTCCCGAGTATGAAAGGAAATGAAAAATGGCAACGCTTTGCAGAAATTGTAATCATGCGCTTATATATTCACCTGAGATCCGTAAGGTGTACTGTACATATTGCGGCAGTGCTTTTGAAGCGGAAGAGGTCGAGTCCGAGGCGAAGAAATACAGAGAGAATGAGCGCGTTCTTACCCGCGGTGAGGTGTATGGCGACGATGAGGTGATCGATGAGTTCCTCGAAGCCTATGTGTACACATGCAGCGAGTGCGGCGGCGAGATCAAGATCCATGGAACGGAAACTTCCACGACATGTATCTACTGTGGTAATCCGAATGTGGTGTTCTCCCGTGTTGCAAAGGACAAGATGCCGGATGCGATCATTCCGTTTACTGTACCAAGAGCTCAGGCGCTTAATTCGATCCGTACGATCATCGATCAGGCGGCGTTTCCGCCGGCGGAACTGAAGAATCTGAAAGTGGAAGATATCCGTGGAATCTATCTTCCATACTGGGTCGTAAGTGCGACTCACGAGGAGACCGCGGTAGTCCAGATCGCAGTAAGCTCCGGTACGACAAAGTACAAATATGTAGGCCGTACGGGATTCATGAACATCAACAGCTTTCCGGTCGACGGATGCCGTATCCTTTCGGATGAGAGCAGCTCGAGACTGGAACCGTTTGATCTTAATGGAATGAAGAGATTTGACGAGGACTACCTTCTGGGATTCTATTCCAACTCTTCCGACATCTCCTACGATGAACTGTATCTGGCAGTCGAAAGACGAGGAAAAGAGATCTTCGAAACAACGCTGAAGAAGGAGATGAAGTCCACCAAGATCGTCGGTGAAGTACATGAGACATCGATTGCTGATAACTATCTGTATGCGATGTTCCCGGTATGGTTCGTGACATTCTGTCTGAACGGCCAGCCGCATACCATCCTGGTCAACGGCCAGACAGGCAAGGTCGTGTGCGGTATTCCATACGATCGGAAGAAGGTAAGAAGGACGATGATCTTTTGGGGCACGCTCATCACGGCGGTAGGCGTCGGTGTTCTTTTCGGAATCCTTTATGCACTCGGATTTAGGGAACTTGGCGAGAAATCCGTACTCTCCGGGACGTGTGATTTCGTCTTGTCCGCATGTTTGATCTTCGGAACCGGCTGGCTGTTATACGGATTGGATAGGATGAAAAAAGTTAAGAAGCAGCTCGAACGTACACAGGCGGAGAATATGTTCCGCTTTGTAAAGAGAAGACAGGGGTAATTGAAATGGTAACAGTAATCATTATCACATTCATTTTCGGTTTGCTCGCCGGAATCGGCGGAGTCTGCAATATCATCGGCAACATGCTGAGAAAGAGAAATAACTTCGGTGACAGCCACGCGGACCCGCATACATATACGCAGCTGGTGACATTTACCGACTGCTCCGAGCGTATGTATCCGTCGGATAAATCAACTATGGAATATATCGGTAATCATCCTCCGAGAAAAGCTTCGTTCCCGACGGCGCCGCGAGGTGATGCGCCGGTGGAGAGCCCGAGGACACGCCGATAACAAAACGATGATCTGACTCGGGCAGAGAAGTTTCTGAGTCAGTGGGAGATAGAAGAAAAGGGAGGTATAGAAAATGGCAACACTTTGCAAGAACTGCAGTCATGCTCTGATCTACGATCCTAGCGTCAAAAAGATGCTGTGCACCACGTGTGGCAGTACTTTTAACGCGGAAGAAGTGGAATCTGAATCGAAGAAGTTCAGGGAAGACGAAAAAGTCAGAAGACGTGATGAAGTGTACGGGGACGACACTGATGAAGCTGTTGAGGAATACCTCGAGAACTATGTCTATACCTGCAGTGAGTGTGGCGGCGAGATCGTGATCCACGGATCCGAGGCATCGACGAAGTGTGTCTTCTGCGGGAATCCGAACGTCGTCTTCTCGCGCATCTCGAAAGAGAAGATGCCGGAATATATTATTCCGTTCACTGTTACGAAAGAACAGGCGCTCTCGGCAATCAAGAGTAAGATCGCGAATTCGGTCTTCGTGCCGGATGAGATTAAGAATTTCCAGCCGGAAGATGTGCGTGGTATCTATCTTCCCTACTGGATCGTCGAGGCATACTATGATGAAGTCTGCGTGATCTCCAGCACAGTATCCCGGGGGAAAACCAGCACGACGATCTATTCGGGCAGGAGAGGAAATCTTCACATGAAGAAGTTCCCCGTGGATGGGTGTGCGATCCTCTCAAATGAGAGTTCCGCGCGTCTCGAACCGTTCAATCTCCACGCGATGAAGCCGTTCGATGAGGACTATCTCCTCGGATTCTATTCGAACGCGTCGGATATCAATTATGAAGAACTCTGGCATGTACCTGCCGCGCGCGCGCAGAAGATCTTTGAAGAGGCCGCTCTGTCTGATGTGAGCGGATCCTCTCCCAAACTCATTTCGGAATCGCATATGGTATCGGTACTGAATAACTACCAGTACGCGATGTTCCCTGTGTGGTTCGTGACATTTACTTACGAGGGAAAGCACAATACCATCCTGGTCAACGGACAGACCAACAAGGTCGTCTGCGGTCTGCCATGGAGAAAGCCTCTTTTCTGGGCAATGACGATCGGCATCGGATTGGCGCTGACGTTCTTATCGTATTTCGCGTTCGAAGCACTGTTTAACATCATTCTTACAGCCGGTGCTTCAAGACGTTCCGGCAGTTCAAGAAATGACGGCAGCTCAAAGCTCATTGTCGGGATCGCGGTCGGTATATTCACGCTGTTTGCTACCGGTTATAAAAAGATGAAGAAAGTACTCAAGCAGATCGAACTGACGCAGTCGGCCAAGACATTTAACTTCGTAAAGAAGAGACAGGAGTAAGAAGATGGTAGAATTCTTTGCATTCATATTTGCCTGCGGACTCGGATTCGGTGTAGCATTCTGGATCGCGGCATCGACTCTCAATAAATCCAATAATATAGGTGACTCCTATGCGGACACGACATACTATTCTTCCGGCGCGAATATTACTCACAAGGACAGACTGACGAGTCAGGCCGCAATAGATGCATATGCGAATACGAGCGGATTTAAAAAGTCGACACTGCCGCTTGCTCCGAGGGGACTAAAGCCGGTCGAGAAAACTGTGAAAAGAAGAGGTGGCCAGACTGAAGGGACAACGGATGAGACGCAGGTTCAGGAAGCGGCTGCTACGGTGGAAAAGAAGGTTAAGCCTCAATCCCCGAAAAGAGATCCGTCTGCTTTCCCGAGATCTTTCCACGATGTATAAATAGAAGAAAAGGGAGATATAGAAAATGGCAACACTTTGCAAGAACTGCAGTCATGCTCTGATCTTCGATCCTGGTGTCAAAAAGATGCTGTGCACCACGTGTGGCAGTACTTTTAACGCGGAAGAAGTGGAATCTGAATCGAAGAAGTTCAGGGAAGAAGAACGCGTCAGAAGCCGTGACGAAGTGTACGGGACGGATAACACCGAAGTTGAAGAGAAATTCCTCGAGAACTATGTATACACCTGCAGTGAGTGTGGCGGCGAGATCGTGATCCACGGATCGGAAGCATCTACGAAGTGCATTTACTGCGGAAATCCGAATGTTGTATTCTCGCGCATTTCTAAAGAGAAGATGCCGGACTATATCATCCCGTTTTCCGTTACGAAGACACAGGCGATCAATGCGATCAAGAGAAAGATCGAGTATTCCCGCTTTATTCCGAAGGAGATCAGAGAGTTTGAGCCGGAAGATGTCCGCGGGATCTATATTCCGTACTGGATCGTTGAGGCCGATTTCGAAGGCGAATGTATCATTGAAAGCAAGGTATCGAACGGGAAGTCCACGTCGACTGTTCATACGAGAAAAAGGGGAGACCTGCATTTAAGCAAGTTCCCCGTGGATGGATGCGCGATCCTTTCCAATGAGAGTTCCGCACGTCTGGAACCGTTCAATCCTAACGGTATGAAACCCTTTGATGAAGACTATCTTCTCGGATTCTATTCGAACGCGTCTGACATCAAATACGATGAACTGTGGAACGTTACGGCTGCACGGGCGAAAGAAATATTCGAGGTAGAGGCTTTGATGGATGTCAGAGGATCCTCCCCGAAGATCGTGGCGAGATCGCATAATCTTTCGCTCCTGAACAACTATAAGTATGCGATGTTCCCGGTGTGGTTCATCACCTTTACATACGCAGGAAAGCAACACACGATCCTTGTCAACGGACAGACAAATAAAGTCGTCTGCGGACTTCCGTGGAGACAGGATCTGTTCACGTGGATGATCGTCGGGATCGGCGCAGCACTGACGGTCCTGTCCTTCCTTGTGTTCAAGCCCGTGTTTTCGGTCTTTTTTAACACGGCGGCGAACTCGAAAAGCTCCGGAGAAGGTGCGAGCAAGATCCTGTTTTTTATCGGTGCTGGTATTGCCACACTGTTTATGACAGGTGTGCGGAAAATGAGGAGGGTCCTGAAACAGATCGAACTGACCCAGTCGACCAAGACATTTAACTTCGTAAAGAAGAGACAGGAGTGAGGCTATAATGGATATCTTTGCTTTCATTTTTGCTGCCGGACTCGGATTCGGAGTTGCTTTCTGGATCGCATCGACCATGCTTAATAACTCAAACAATATCGGAGATTATCATGCGGATCCGAAGCATTATTCCGCCTCGGTGCATTTCACAGAGAAGTTGGAGATTTCTGCCAGGACGGCAAGAGAGGGGTGTATCGGCTATAGAAAGTCGACACTTCCGCTCGCGCCGAGAGGATCGGCTTTGGTCGAAAAGCCGAAGAATATCACCGGCTCCCAGGAGACTGAGCCGGAAGCTGACACAGTATCAAAACCGGAACCTCAGAAAATTCCGCCAAGGAAAAACTCCTCCGGTTTCCCGAGACCTTTCCACGATGTATAATGAGAGTTACAGACGGAAAAGGAGAGTAATGGAGTCATGCCTTTTCGTATAGTTGAAGGTGACATCACGAAACTTCAAGTGGATGCCATCGTGAATGCGGCAAATGAGTCGCTTCTCGGCGGTGGCGGTGTTGATGGTGCGATCCATCGTGCGGCGGGCCCTCGTCTTCTGGAAGAGTGCCGGACACTTCACGGATGTAAAACAGGTGAAGCGAAGGTGACGCTCGGTTATGACCTTCCCGCAAAGTATGTCATCCATACTGTCGGTCCGATCTGGCGGGGCGGAAACTACGGAGAAGAAGATCTTCTTCGTTCCGCATATAGGAATTCCCTTTTTTCAGCGCTCGAAAAGAACTGTGAATCGGTGGCTTTCCCGATGATCTCCGCAGGTGTCTACGGCTATCCGAAAGACCAGGCGCTGGAGGTCGCGGTCAGCACGATCCGTGCTTTTCTTGATGAACACGAGATGGATGTGACCCTCGTGATCTTCGACCGTGAAAGCTTCCGGTTCGACGGGCGTCTTTATTCCGAGATCTCAGGGTTTATCCGTAATACATATGACGATGGCAAAGGACAGAGAAACCTCCTGTATGACATGGAGAGTGCTTTTGAAGTAGACGAGTGCATCTGCGAGGAGCGCGCCGAAGTACGAAAAGAGATCCGGCATGCAAAGAGTATGATGGGCGCATCCGCGATGGCAGCCCCGATCCAGATGCATCTTCAGGACACCGGTCTTAAGGAAGCACTGGAGAACCTGGATGAGAGTTTCTCGCAGGCGCTTCTCCGCATGATCGATGCACGCGGCATGAAGGATTCCGACTGCTATAAGAAAGCGAATATCGACAGAAAACTTTTCTCGAAGATCAGATCCGATGTGAACTACCGGCCCAGCAAGCAGACGGTGCTGGCATTCGCGGTGGCGCTGGAACTGGATCTTTCCGAGACGGAGGCATTCCTTAAGAAGGCCGGCTTTGCACTCTCGCATTCCAATAAAGCCGATGTCATCGTAGAGTATTTTATCTCGCACAGAAACTATGACATGTATCGCATCAATGAGGCGCTTTTCGCGTTTGACCAGAATCTGCTCGGTGCATAAAGAGGCCCGGAGGACAACATAGAATTACAGACTGCACTCAGAAGTGCGGTCCGTGAAATAAAAACTGAATACACAGGAGGAGAATGACCATGACAAAGGCGTTAGAGGACATTCGGAAGATCATCGACGAGAATAAGATCGAGATGATCGATTTTAAGCTGACCGATATCGACGGCAGGTGGAGACATCTGGCGATTCCGGCAGAGAGACTTACCGAGAGCACGATGGAACAGGGCATCGGATTTGACGGCAGTAACTACGGGTATGCTCCTGTGGAAAACAGCGATATGGTATTTATCCCTGTTTTGGATTCGGCGGTCGTTGACCGCTACTGCGGGGTGCCGACACTCTCCATGATCGGCGATGTAAGAGTCATCGCTCTTCCTGAAAATAAGCCCTTCGACCAGTATCCGAGAAACGTCGCGATCCGCGCACTCGAATACATGAAAGAGACGGGTGTTGCCGATCAGATGATCATCGGACCGGAGTACGAATTCTATATCTTCGACGACGTGCGGTATAAAACCGACTACTACGATATGTTCGCGAGCATCTATACCTCGCAGGCACACTTTGCCTCCGGTGATGAGATGAACAATAACGGATTCCAGCTCCTTCCCGGAGCAGGCTATCACAACAGCCTGCCGACGGATATCCGCAACGATCTGAGATCTCAGATGTGTATATCCATGGCAGAGTGGGGCATCGGCGTGAAGTACCACCATCCGGAAGTCGGCGGATCCGGTCAGATGGAGATCGAGGTCGAACTCGGCGATATGCTGAAACTGGCCGATGATACCATGTCCGCGAAGTACATCATCAAGAACGAAGCGGTACGTGAGGGTGTAACGGCGACCTTTATGCCGAAGCCTCTTGCCGAGGAGGCCGGCTCCGGTATGCACGTACATATGCTGCTTCTAAAGGACGGAAAACCTGTCTTCTACGATGCGGATGGCTATGCTCAGTTAAGTGAGACCGCACACTGGTTCATGGGCGGACTTCTCAAGCACGCGAGATCCATCTGCGCGATCACGAATCCTTCGACGAACTCCTATAAGCGTCTGATCCCGGGCTACGAAGCACCGGTCACGATCGGATATGCCATGAGTAACCGATCTGCTGTTATCCGTATTCCGGCCTACGCAAAAACACCGGAAACCAAGCGCTTCGAACTCCGGAATCCGGATGCGACCTGTAACCCGTACTATGCCTATGCTGCGATCCTGATGGCCGGCCTCGACGGAATCAAGAATAAGATCGATCCGCATGCAAATGGATGGGGTCCGTATGACTGTAATCTCTATACGCTTTCCGATGAGGAAAAAGCAAAACTCACCGGTCTTCCGGCATCTCTCGATGAAGCGATCCGTGCGCTCGAAGAGGACCATGACTACCTGACCGCAGGCGGCGTGTTCCCGGAGAGACTTCTTAAGCAGCTCATCGAAAGAAACAGAAAAGCGGCAAGTAAAATCAATAAACTTCCGCACCCGGCGGAATTTGCGATGTACTACGATCTGTAAGAAAAACGGGTGATCTTATGCGGTCCTCGGCAATCCCGCCGGGGACCGCTGTTTTTTCAGTTTGTTAATATAACAGTCATTTTTACAAATTATAATGATATTGATGAATTCTGCGCCCATGCATCCTATGGAGGGGGAACATGAGATACGCATTTGCCGGATTATTCATAGTGATGATATTCGCCTTGCTGGCCTGTATGAGTGTGGCCAGAAGATCTTACCGCAAGATCAAAGGCGCAGTTCTCATGCTTCTCGGTATGCTTATCCCTCCGATGCTCGGCAATCTTATTATCATTCTTTCGACAGTGAAGATCCCGGCAACGATCGGCTGTTATGTTTACTTCATCGGCATGGACGCCTTTATCATGGCGCTCCTGCATTTCACCTTCGAATACTGTATGATCAAGTGGCCCAGCAATATCCCCCGTTATCTGGTGTACACACTGATCACGCTGGATGTTGTCCAGTATGCGCTGAACCCGATCTTCGGACAGGCGTTTGATACGGAAGCGATCCAGGTGGACGGCAGAAACTATCACCGTCTGTTACCTTATGCCGGACAGACGTATCACCGTTTAGTCGTGTATGGCATTTTTATCACGATCCTTCTTATCTTCCTGATCAAGATGATCCGCTCGGCCCGTGTATACATGGAGCGCTACTTCGTGATCCTGATCACGATGGTGATGACCGGTGTCTGGCAGAGCTACTACATTTTCTCGAGAACACCGGTAGAGAAGTCCATGGCCGGATACGGTATCTTCGGACTTCTGATCTTCTACTTCACGCTGTATTACCGTCCGCTGACACTCCTTGACCGACTTCTCGCGAACATGGCTTCGGACATGCCGGATGCGATCTATTTCTACGATGTATTCGGACGCTGTATCTGGGCAAATGATCCGGCGATCCGCCTGGCAGGGATCAAGGACGAAAGATACGACAGTGCAACCGAGCTTCTCCAGAAGAAGTTCGGTGATCCGGGAAACTATAAGGATCCCGAGTGGTCCTGTACGAAGATCCTGGGTCATGGCGCTGATGCCCAGTACTACTATCACTTCAAGAGAACAGTCACGGATGACCGCGGAAAAGCAACGGGCGACTTCCTGACGATCCGTGATATTACGGCAGAGCAGAGGATCCTCCAGCAGGAAAGATATAATGCGACGCATGACAGACTGACGGATCTCTTTACCAAGGAATTCCTTTTCGAGAGTATCCGAAGGAAACTGAATGAGAATCCGGAAAAGGATTATCTGATCATCTATATCGATATCCAGAATTTCAAACTGGTCAATGATATCTTCGGTACCAGCTTCGGTGATGAGACACTTAAGCAGATCGCAGAGCTACTTCGTAAACAGGTTCCGGATTCCGGACTATTCGGACGTATCGGCGGTGACACTTTCGGTGTGTGTATCCCGAAGGAAGATTTCCATGAAAAAGAACTGGATAAGGAACTGATCAACTTTACCGTAAGTCATGGCAATAAGGAGCATCAGGTCGTCCTGCATGCCGGTATCTACGAAGTGGTGGAAAAGGACCTGGATATTTCCTTCATGTTCGACAGAGCGCTTCTGGCGATGGTAACGATCGAAGAGGAGTACCAGACACATATTGCCTACTATGATGAGAAGATCAGAAAAGAAGTTCTGTGGGCACAGCACATCTCTGCGCAACTGAAGGATGCGCTTCGAAAACGTAATGTTGTTCCGTATCTCCAGCCGATCGTAAATACTGACGGGAAGATCGTCGGAGCCGAGGCGCTGGCCAGATGGATCCATCCGCAGGACGGTTTCCTGCCGCCGTCTACCTTCATCCCGGTCTTTGAAAAGAACGGCATGATCGTCGAGATCGACCGTTATATGTGGCGCTGCGCCTGCGAGATCCTCGCCGACTGGAAGAAGAACGGAAGAGACCTGTTTATTTCCGTCAATATCTCACCGAAGGATTTCTACTTCATGGATGTTGCTGAAGAGATAAAAGCACTGGTCAAAGAATACGATATCGATCCGGTCAAGTTCCGTATCGAGATCACGGAGACCGTCATGATGACGGATATCGACAGCCGTATGAAGGTCCTCGATGAACTCCGGCAGGCAGGTTTTGTTGTCGAGATGGATGACTTCGGTTCCGGATTCTCTTCGCTGAGTCTTCTGAAGGATATGCCGGTCGATGTACTGAAGATCGACATGAAATTCCTGAAAGCGACCGCAGATGATGATAAGGCGAAGACGATCCTGCAGAACATCCTGAATCTGTCGGATGATCTGGGCATGTTCTCTCTGACCGAGGGTGTCGAGACGAAGACCCAGCTCGAGATGCTCTCCAAGATGGGATGTAAGCTTTTCCAGGGTTTCTACTTCGCGAAACCATTGCCGCTCAATGAATTTGACTCCTTCCTTGCGTCCTGGGGGGCGTAAGAAATCAGTATACAAGAGGACAGAGAAATGGCGCCCGTTTTGGACGCCATTTCTTTTTCTCTGTTTTGTGGATTTTCTGATTACTGTTTTCTGCTTGCGGACATGACCAGTTTCTCGCAGAGGTCCTCGTAGGAGATGCCGATGGCACGTGCTTCCTGCGGGATCAGGCTGTTCGGTGTCATGCCGGGGAGGTTGTTGGCCTCGAGACAGTAGAAGCGGTCATCTTCCTCGGAGAGGATGAAGTCTACGCGGGAGTAGTTTCCGAGTCCCAGTGTGTTGTGTACGGCAACAGCCAGTGCCTGTGCTTCCTTCGTCTTCTCATCGGAAAGCGCTGCCGGGCAGATCTCCTCGGTGGCATTTGCCTGATACTTGTTCTTATAGTCATAGAAGCCCTGCTTCGGGATGATCTCGATGATCGGAAGTGCCTGTCCATCAAGAACACCGATGGAGAACTCTCTTCCGTGGATCATCTTCTCGATCAGGCAGGTATTCTCATACTTCGTGGAATAGGTGATCGCCGCCTCCCACTCGGATTCGTCATGAACGATGGAAACGCCGCAGGAGCTGCCGCAGCCGATCGGCTTAACGACACACGGAAAACCGATCTTTTCACGGACATCGGAGATGGACTGCTTCGAAGGATCGAAGATCAGCCAGTCCGCAGTCGGGATATCGAACTGGAGAAGCAGTGTCTTTGTGAGGTGCTTGTCCATGGCCATTGCACAGCCGAGATAACCGGAACCGGTATACGGGATATCGTAGCAGTCCAGGACTGCCTGCAGACGTCCGTTCTCACCCATGCCGCCGTGGCAGCCGATGAAGACCGCGTCCGCTTTCTTACAAAGATCGATCACGCCGGGGCCGATGAGTTCTTTCCGGCCGCCGTGAGATGCGATGAGGGCCGGAAGATCCGGCTCGGTCTCCGGGATCGAGTAGGAGAATGTCTTGCCGGAATCAGGCTTTACGAAGCAGCTCTCCGGATCTGTTTCTTCCGTTCCTTCGTATACGTCCACAAAGGCCACCTCATGACCCTTGGATAAAAGTGCATTTGAAATAAGACTTGCCGAACAGAGCGATACGTCGCGCTCCGGGCTGATGCCGCCGGCCAATACTACGATTCTCATAAGTTAAGGACCTCCCCTCAAAGCGTGCTTCCCACCATTGTTGTCATTTTCCTTTCTGAAAAGCACACGCAATGATTATACACTTTTTCATTATATGGAAAGAGTGAAATCGGTATTTGTAACGAAAGAGTAGGATTTTAAGGTGACTACATGGCACATGAATGGTATGATAGTGTGGTATAAGTAGGTGGAGGTCGCATTATGCTTGCCATTTTGTATTTGATCATAGCTATCTTCTTCGGAACCCAGCTGATCCGTTTCCTGATCCCGGATATCCGTCGTCTGTACGTCGGTATCGCTTCCGAGCCCGAGACGATCGAGAAGGTCCCGACGATGCTTTTCCTGCTTCCGGCAGGAACCCTGGTCGGACTTCTTCTGACATCCTGGGTCACCTATTTCCTCGCCTACATCATGCATCCGTATATTCCGGCCGATACGGCGAACCTCCTTCCGGCGAATATCGTCAGCATGTGTATCTTCGCATATCTTGCCTGCCTGTTCTGGCAGAGATGTTTCCTCAGAAATTATCGAAATCTGCAGAATCCGTCTTTTAGGAAACTGCCGGATTTTCGCCGTCATCCGGGTTCGGTGATCTTCTATCTGACATCCATTCTCCTGGTAATCAGTGCTGTAAGCTTTGTTTATTTCTATACATGCTTCACCAGCGGCAATTCCATCCGTCTGGGATTCTCGATCTTCAGCGATTTCTCTCCGCACGTAGCGATCACTTCGGGATTCGGAATCGGTTCGAACTTCCCGACCCAGTATCCGCACTTCGCCGGAGACAATATCCAGTATCACTTCATGTTCTACTTCCTGACCGGTAATCTGGAGGCGATGGGCCTTCCGCTGGTCTGGGCGATCAACCTGCCGTCGATCCTCTGCATGGGATCCGCGCTGTCGCTTCTCGGAACACTGGCCGTGCTTCTTTCCGCAAGACGCGGCGCGTTCTTCTTCGCACCGCTTCTGGTGCTCTTCAGAAGTGCATGGAATGTATTCCATCAGTTCGCGGAATTAAAGGATGCTCCGGGTGCGACATTCAGCTCCGCGATCAAGACTATCACGAAACAGTCTGCATGGTATGGTTACACGTTCCGAGATGAGTGGGGCATCTGGGCGATCAATGTCTATGCGAACCAGCGTCACCTGGCGATGGGTGTCGGTCTGGTGCTCGTATTTATCTTCCTGTTCC
The DNA here is from genome assembly GCA_017519205.1 of Clostridiales bacterium. Taxonomy (GTDB): domain Bacteria; phylum Bacillota; class Clostridia; order Saccharofermentanales; family Saccharofermentanaceae; genus Scatonaster. The sequence goes on from JAFWSW010000109.1 coordinate 24,937, forward strand.
TGCCGCACTTCCGAAGGATGTTCCTGCATCTTTCCCGTACGAAGGGTGCCGGAAAGAAACTGAAAATGTTCTTTGCGTCCCGTGAAGCATGGATCGGAAGAAAATCGGATCCGCTTCATCCGTGGGGTTCTGTGATCCTGGGATCCGCCATCGCACTGGCGATGCCGTTCTTCCATGGTTCCTGCCTGATCTGCGCACTTCTGGTGCTCTTTGGTATGGCGATCTTCTCCGAGTTCCGTTTGGGATACGCGGTAGTAGCTGCCGTATCGGTGCTTTCCGCGACGGTCCAGGCCTGGTTCTTCGCCGGCGGCGCGTCCAATGTCGCGAGCTTCCAGTACAACTTCGGTTATGTTATTCCGGAACTTGCAGGAAAAGAGAAGGCCGGTATCGCTACCGTATTTGCTTCTCTGGGTACGATCGGAAAATACCTCGTTAAGATCGGCTTCCTGACCATCATCCTGTCGGCGCTCCTCTTCGTAGGACTTCTGATCTATGAACTGGTCAGAAAGAAGAATCCGTACCGTCCGGTACTGCTTGTTTGCTTTGCTTTCCCGATGGTATTTGCATTCTTCTGTCAGATCTCTCTGGAGGTCCTTGCAAACCATAAGTTTATCCAGGTGAGCTTCATCCTCTTCGATATCTTTGTTGCAGGACTTCTTGCCAACCTGCTGGCGCTTCCGCTCCGCTTGGCGAAGAAAACGGAAGACGGAGATGCGAAGTCTTCCAAGTTTGCGATGCCGAAGAAAGCATTTATCCCGACGCAGATCGCATCCGCCGCTATCTGCCTGTGCCTGACCTTCGGTCTTACGGCGACAGGTATCAGTGAATGGTACACCTACTACAACATCAATACACATGAGGGCGGCTTCGTCGAGCTCAACCCGGATGCACAGATCGTGGACTGGGTCTGCAAGAATACCGCTGAGGATGACATCTTCCTCACACCGATGTGGTCGGTCAACGACTTCTTCCTGAGCGGACGCCGTGTCTACTATGGATGGCCGTACTTCGCATGGTCGGCAGGCCATGACACCGCGACACGCCAGATCAACTATCAGTGGCTGCTGTGCGGCTGTAATGACAACATCGATGAGTTCCGCCGCTACTGTAATGAGGTGGGTATCCGCTATGTCATCCTTTCCGATGATTACTACGGCAACACGGAGACCAGCGACTATTATTATCCGGAGTTCTTTGAGAACAATCTGACCGAGATGGTCCGTTTCGACGACGGCACGGCGATCTATAAGGTCTGAGGTCCTCTATATGGTTCCGCGCGAAAAGCACTTTGATGTGATCGTGATCGGAGGCGGCCCTGCGGGGATGATGGCCTCCATTACCGCAGCGGAAAACGGATCTTCGGTATTGCTTATCGAGAAGAAGGAGACCATCGGAAAGAAACTCGCTCTTACCGGACACGGACGCTGTAACATGACCAATCTCCGCATCCCGGATAATTTCAGAGAAGCCTATCACGAGAACTCGAGATTCCTGACATCCGCTTTTTATGCTTTCCCGCCGGAAGCGGCGAGAGAATTCTTCGCATCCATCGGCATCCCCTCTCACGAAGAAGATGAGGGCCGTATCTTCCCGGATGCGCAGAAGGCAGCTGCTGTATGCGCTGCTCTTGAAAAAGCACTCGCGGCGAAGGGTGTGTGCGTAAAGACATCTTCTTCCGTGACCTCCGTCAGAAAAGAGAATGACTCCCGTTTCACAGTGGAAACAGAAACGGATACTTTTAGATCAGGCGCTGTGATCCTTGCGACCGGCGGCAGGAGCTTCCCGCATACGGGTTCTACCGGGGACGGATATAAGATCGCTAAAGAGAACGGACATACCGTGACCCCACCGGCGCCGGCTCTGGCACCGATCTTCCTTTCGAGTTTTTCGGATCAGTCGATGGATAGAGGAGAAGACTGCGGCGCGGAGTTCACTCTCGCGGGGATCACGCTTCCCGATGTCGGAGCGTCGCTTCTGATCGATGGAAAGAAGAAAAAGAGCAGCAGAGGAGACCTTCTGTTTACGCATCAGGGCGTAAGCGGTCCTGCCGCAATGAAACTATCCCGTGAGCTTCCCCCGGAGTGCGGGAAATATCCATCCGGGAAAGTACAGTTTGTGATCGATATGCTTCCGGATCTGTCTAATGAGGAAGTGGAAGAGAAGCTTCTAACTGCGATGACGGAGAATCCGAACCGCCACATGAAGAGAATACTCTGTGAGACATTCCACCTTCAGGAGAAGGCCGCCATTTTGGTACTGGCCGGAGAGACGATGGATCTATGCGCCAATGAGGTGAAGAAGGAGATCAGAAGAAAGATCGCACATGGGCTGAAGGCAAGTGCTTTTGAGGTAGAAAAATGCACCCCGATCGATATCGCTTATGTCACACGGGGAGGCATAAACATAAAGGAGATCGACCCGAAAACGATGGGATCGAAAGTCGTGGAAGGACTTTTCTTTGCAGGAGAAGTGATGGATATCGACGGGATCTCCGGAGGTTATAACCTTCATGCCGCGTGGGCGAGCGGAAGATCCGCCGGAGCTGCTGCTTCCGGATTTGCGGAGAAGTCCTGATCAGACGCCCATGACGCTGATGACGATGCCGGTGAAGATGATGGAAGCGCAGAAAAGACGGTAAGCGATACCCTTCTCGTGGAAGACGAATTTACCACCCAGGATCGTTACGAAGCAGGCGCTCTGTTTAACGACCGTCATGACGGTAACGAGACTGTCGGGATCGGCATTGGCGATGAAGAGCGAAGCGTCTCCGATAACGAACATGATCGACATCAGCCAGATCCAGCCGTTCTTAAAGGCTTCTTTTCTGATCTTTGTTCTGGTGACCAGCACATAAAGAGCATATAAAACGAGAAGGAAGAACATATACCAGAACTGCATCTGGGAGCTGTTTATGTCCTTCATGAGGATCTTATCGAGAAGTCCGGAGACGGAGTTTAAGATGCAGGAGCCGAAGGCCAGGAGAACGAACTTCGTGCGGCTTCCTTCCGGTGCGTCCGTGTTCTCTGCGGGAGCTTGGTTTTTTTCTTCGGTTTCGGATGAAGAGGTCTCGTTTTCTTTCTCATTTTCCCTCTTTCCGATGAATTTGAATTTCAGTGCGAGGAGACCGAAAGCAACGAGGGCCAGACCCAGCATCTGGTTCCACAGAAGAACTTCGTGAAGGATGATGACGCCCATGAGTGTGCCGAGAAGGACACGGGACAGGTCGAGTACGCCGTAGAGGCTTACGGGAAGATGCTTAAGTGCGTGAAAGCCCATCATCCAGGCAAGGAAGATGGAGAAGGATTTGATGAGGATCAGACCGTACTGGCAGGGCTCCATTCCCATCGCGTGCGGTGCTCTCGGAACAACGATCAGAAACCCGATCAGGGTATAGATCAGGAGAACCTCCATAACGGAGCTCTTATCCATCGCTTTTTTCTTGCTGATTTCACGGCCTCCCTTAAGAAGACCATATACCAGTGTCAGAAGGATCCAGATCATCGATACTCTCCATGCTTGATTTCGCGCCGAAAACGCCGTTGAAATAATAGTACAGGCGGGTGCTTTTGTAAACGAGAATTAAATCTGATTTTTTTGAGTTTTCTGCGAAAAAAGCACATGACGATGACAGGCAGGTACTTTTTTGTGCATCTTTGCGGTATCGAAAAGAGAATCTTTGTGATAATATGTAAAAATCAAAAGTATATCTTCGGCAGAATTTGATTCTATGAGGACGAAACCAAATGGGAAAACCTGAAAACGTAAGATATGAGAATCAGTTTTACAGACCGCGCCGTGTGAATAACAACGGCCTGGTTATACTTTTCTTTGTCACAATGGCACTTATTGTCACTACGGTCATTCTTGCCGTAGCTGTCTATAAGAAGGGTAAGAAAGACGCCAAGGCGCCGGAAGATCCTTCCAATACTTCCGAACAGGTAACAGTAACCGATACGAACGGCCAGACCGTAGATCCGACCGGGATCATCGTAGTAACTCCGACTCCGACACCTGCGCCGACGATCGAGGAATATCAGAACAAGCATCTGTATCCTGCCAAGGCGAATATGGATGTCCTGATCGGAAAACCGCAGGATAAGTATTCTCCTTCCGGCCGTGGCACGGTGCAGACCGTATATAACGGCGAAGAGAAAGTCACCGGATACAAGAGAGAAGACGAGATCCATATGGGAGATCCGCTCTATTACCAGCAGGTCGGCGGTATCCTGACTTTCCGCGGAACCAACTTCCGTAACTGTGCAACATGGGGAACATTCTCCCTCGACCCTGCCAAGGAACAGCATCTCGAGCAGATCTGGGAATACGATAAGATCGGATCCCTGAAGTCCTCTTCCTGGTCCTGGCCGTGGTTCGGAACCGGCTGGACAGGTCAGCCTCTGGCAGTAAAGTGGAGCTATGACGTTCAGCAGCTGATGAATATCTATCCGGAGAAGAAGTCCAAGCAGAACCTTACCGAGATCATCATCGCGGCAATGGACGGCTATGTATATTTCTTCGATCTGGAAGATGGTCAGAAGACACGTGATCCGCTGAAGGTAGGTGCCACGATCAAGGGAACACCTGCTGTTGACCCGAGAGGATATCCTCTCCTCTATGTAGGACAGGGTGACGATAACGGTGAGAAGGGTAAGATCGGTTTCCGTATCTTCAGTCTCCTGAACTTCGATCTTCTGCACTTCCAGTGCGGACTGGATTCCCGTGCGTACAGAAGCAACTGGGGCGCATGTGACTCGTCTCCGATCATCTGTGCGGATGCCGATACACTCATCTACCCGAATGAGAACGGTATGATCTATACCGTCAAACTGAACACACAATTCAATGTCAGCACAGGTATGCTGTCGATCAATCCGCAGACCATCGCTTATAAGTACATCTTCGATGGTGTTGAGGGTAAGCAGCTCGGTATTGAGAGCTCCATGGCCATCTACGATCACTATGGATGGTGCACGGATAATGCCGGTAACCTGATCTGTATCGATCTGAACACACTCGAAATGATTTGGTCGAGAAGACTGGACGATGACTCTGACGTAACTCCGGTTATCGAAGAGGATAACGGTCATGTATATCTCTATACCGGCACCGAGGTCGACTGGCAGAGAGACGAGCTTGATTATCAGGGCGCATCCTATACATATAAGTTCGATGCGATGACCGGTGAAGTCGTCTGGCAGACATCCCAGCCGTGCTGTACGCATAACGGTAAGAACTCCGGTGACGATGTCAACGGCGGTATGCTCGGAACTCCTGTAGTAGGTAAAGGTTCGATCTCCAATCTGGTCATCTTCTCCTACTGTATGACGAAGGGCACCTACAGCGGTAATCTCGTTGTGGCTTACGATAAGAACACGGGTACCGAGGTGTGGAAGTATGAGATGAAGATGTATTCCTGGAGCTCACCGGTAGATATCTACGATGAGAACGGTAATGCATATATCCTTATCTGCGACAGTATCGGACAGGTACATCTCGTAGATGCATCAGACGGACACCGTCTGTCCTATATCCGTATGACACGTTTGGATAATCCGGACGCTCAGCATAATACAGAGTCTTCGCCGATCGTTGTCGACGGCATCATGGTCGTCGGTACACGCGGCCAGTCAATTATCGGGGTGAAGATTTCATGAGCAAAACGACGGCACATGAAGTGATATGGATGAACGAGGCGCTATCGATGAGTGAGAAGAAGCATGATTATAATGACATCGTCTTCATCGTGACTGAACTCTCCGGTTACCGGAGAGGAAGCCTTAAGGCGTCTATTGATCTATCTGCCGGACGTATCGCCTGGACAGATACCCATATGTGGAACAACGACTTCGTGCGTGCGCTTTCTCCGCAGATGGTAGAGCATATTTATCAGAATCTTCCGGGTACGGAGCTTCTTTCCTGGGCGACGGATTATGCCAAGGGAATCGGCCACCTGATGGGATCCATGACGGGATCCTTCCCGCAGGACTGGTCCGTGGAGATCCGCTTCTCTGACGGTGAGGTCTTAAAGGCCTGTGGCGTAAGCAACTTCCCGAAACAGTGGAGCGTCTACAGAAGACTTCTCGAAGAAGTGGCCAAGACTTCTTTCCGCCTCCGCTGATCCCGCTTATCCGCTAATATCTTTCTACTGCGACGGTTCTCACGTTTAAAGGTGACGAAACCGCCTTTTTTTGGTACAATAGGGCAGAACTGTTTTTTTCGAAGGGGAAAAAGAGATCGTGGATTATTTGGAAGGTCTTTTATTAGGTCGTCTGTGGAGCGATACAGATTTCGAGAATCGTCGTCATCTGTCGCTTTTCCTTTTGTACGGCATTTTTGTCGATCTTCTGGTCGTATATAACTACATGACAGGCGGCATGAACGGCCTGATTACGGGTGCTTTTCTACAGAAAGTAATCATCTTCGTCGTGCTGTTTTTCTTCTGCCCGGCGATCTGCTTCTCCTATTACCGAATGCCCTTGTGGGGCAAGATACCGGTACTCGGCGCCCAGCTCGTTAAGATCGGCGCGCTTACTTTATTGATCACAGCCTGGGCACGTCCCAAGCTTACCGTCTCTTCCGGAGACTTAAAGGATTTCTTTATTTCGTATCTGAACAAGACACTGGAGCATTTTACGGAGAAGTATGTAGATACGGCCGGTACATTTGCAACGGTATTGGGTGTCATTTCCGGCGGCGTATATATCGTTGTAGTCGTCCTGCTTATCATTCTGGCTGCTGTACTGATCCCGGGTATTGTCTTCTGTGTCGCACGTTTCCTTCAGTACTGGTATGACAAGGTCGTCAGTATGCTGGTACTGTCGGACTATACAGACAAGTAAGACTGGAGAACATATTATGGCGAATTTATCAGATAAGATCCGGGTATCGATCGATGACCTGGAGGATATGCTGGGTGTTTTCGGATTGCCGGACTTCATAAGCAAAGCGGAATCCCGCTTCGTACGCCAGACCATCGAGGTCGCCGAGAGCGTCTGTTCGAATCCGAAGGTCCAGGTCGTATTTGTTTCCGGACCGACCTCCTCAGGAAAAACCACTTTTACCGACCGTCTGGTCAGCGAACTTGAAAAAAGAGGGAAGCGGGCGATCCGCCTGTCTCTTGATGACTACTATAACCTCGAAGCACTGAACTACGATGACGAAGGCCGTCCGGACTTTGAGAGCGTGAATACGCTGGATATGCGTCTGGCCCGTATGGACCTGGCAAGACTCGTCAGCGGGGATGAGGTGGTAACACCTACCTTCGACTTTATGACGAGAACAAGAGTCGAGTCTGATAAGCCGGCTCTCTCGATCGGGAAAGACGGTGTCGTGGTCGTGGAAGGCCTGCACGGTCTCTGCGATGAGACGACGGGTGCTTTTGAAAAAGAGCGCTACATCGGCGTATTTATCATGCCGTACGCATCCGTAATGTCGGATCGAAGACTTCTCGACAGCGATGATCTGCGCATGCTCCGCAGGATCGTCCGGGATGTCCGCCACAGAGGCGCACATGCACTGACGACGATCGATTACTGGCCGATGATCCAGAATTCCGAGCAGGATTATTATCGGGATTACCTGACGAAGGCGGATGTTCATGTCAACTCGTTCCTCGCGTACGAGCCGCTCGTGATCGCGGGCCTCGCCAAGCGTGATATCGAAGAGGCGCTGGCGGCGTATGATCAGGGAATTCTCGCACCTTCCGTATTCATGGAAAGAAGTAACGTAAAAAAAGATTTCGCAAATATCGAGAAAGCGGTCGCGAAGGCGAGGATGCTCCACGCCTGGCTCGACATGATCCCGCCTGCGAAAGAGACATTCGTTCCGAAGACATCGATCCTGAACGAATTCCTGTGTCTGTGAAAGGGGGAGTAAGAAATGCCGATACGTATTCCGAATAATCTCCCTGCAACAGGGATCCTTGAAAAAGAGCGCATTTTCGTTATGACCGAGGACCGCGCCTATACGCAGGACATCCGTCCGCTGCATCTTCTGATACTGAATCTCATGCCGAATAAGATCGCGACGGAGACACAGCTTCTGCGTGCGCTCAGTAACTCACCGCTTCAGGTCAATATCGATCTTCTTTATACGGCATCCTATCATCCGAAGCATACTGCAACGGAGCACCTCGTTAAGTTCTATGAGACCTTCAACGACGTGAAGGACCGTTTCTACGACGGCATGATTATTACCGGCGCACCGGTCGAACTGATGGAGTTTGAGGAGGTCGCCTACTGGAAAGAACTGTGCGACATCATGGACTGGAGTAAGACCCATGTCTACTCGACGCTTCACATCTGCTGGGGCGCACAGGCCGGCCTTTACCACCACTACGGTATCCCGAAGTACAATCTTGAGAAGAAGATGTTCGGCGTATTTGAGCACAGCATGACCTATACCAAGCCGGTCAAGCTCTTCCGCGGCTTTGATGACTATTTTTATGTACCGCATTCCCGTCATACCGAGGTGAGAAAGTCGGACATCGAGCGTCATCCGAACCTGCGTATCCTGTCGGAGTCGGAAGAGAGCGGCGTATATGCCGTATCCGATCTTTCCGGACGACAGATCTTCATCACCGGTCACTCCGAGTATGATGTCAATACATTGAGAGATGAGTATTTCCGCGACGTCAATAAGGGTCTTCCAATCGAGGTCCCGAAGAACTATTTCCCGAACGACGATCCGACAAAAGAGCCGCACATGAAGTGGAGATCGAGCTCTACACTTCTTTTCATGAACTGGCTCAACTACTACGTATATCAGGAGACACCGTTTGATATCTCCACTATCAGCGAGGTTCCGAAGCAATAATCGGAACATGACACCGGGAGGTAAGGATGCTGCAGTCACCGATCTTGATCGATCAGAATCTGATTTCCGGAAAATGCCCCGCACGTCCATCTGCCGGACATAAGGGAACTTTCGGCCGCGTGCTGATCTGCGCCGGATCCGTAGGTATGGGAGGCGCTGCCTGCATGGCCACATCCTCCGCGCTGAGATCGGGTGCCGGTCTCGTCTATGTTCTTACGGAAAAAGAACTTCTTTCGCCGCTTCTTGTGCACTGTCCGGAGGCACTGGGCCTTTTCTTCGAGGAGGAAACTCCTGCTGCACTTCCGGCTTCGATGGCAGCCCCCGCGGTCATGACGATCCCGCTTGCTCCTGCTAAACCGGGATTTGACGCTTTTTATTCCGAACAGCTTTACGGAAAGGATGCCTGCCTGATCGGTCCCGGCATCCCGACTTCTTCCGATAAAATAGACAGCATGCTCTGCATCGCGGCAAAAGAGGCCTCTCATCTGGTACTCGATGCCGGTGCGCTTTCTTATCTGGCTTCCCATGAAGAGGTGATGCAGGAGATCTCCGCAAGACGTTCCAGAGGACTTTCCCCGGCGGTCCTGACTCCGCATACAGGGGAGTTTGCCCGCTTCGTACCGGGATTTACGGGAAGAGAGATAGCACGGGCGGGTGCTTTTGCCGAAGAAAAAGGAGTCATCCTGGTCCTGAAGAATAATGAAACGAATGTCTTTACTCCGGATGGAAAGTGGTATAGTAATTCTGTAAGCAATTCGGGGCTGGCCAAGGGCGGCTCCGGAGATGTGCTGGCCGGACTTCTTACCGGACTTCTGGCGCAGGGCATGACGGAGGAAGATGCTTCCGTATGCGCGGTCGGGATCCACAGTCTGGCAGGGCAGTACTGTGCAAAGGAGCACGGGGTACGGGCGATGCTGCCGACCATGCTCTGGCAATATTACGATAGATGCTTCAAATTTCTGAAGTGGGAAGAAGGAATGGAAAATGATGGATAAGTTTCCGAATCGGTCCTGGGCGGAGATCAACCTGGATATTCTCGCGGAGAATATGCGTGAGATCCGCAGAGTCACCAGACGCACGGCGAAGATCATGGCAGTCGTAAAGGCGGATGCCTATGGTCATGGTGCGATCGAGACGGCAAGAGTACTTCTCGAGAACGGAGCGGACAAACTCGCTGTTTCCATGCTCGACGAGGCTCTTGAACTCAGAAAGAGCGGAATCAATGTCCCGATCCTGATCCTGGGACATACGGATCCGAGACGTATCTATGAACTGATCGAGAATGATATCGAACAGGCAGTCTATTCACTGGAATATGCGCAGGCGATCTCGAAGAAGGCGATCATCCTCGAGAGAACGGCACGCATCCATATCAAGTACGATACCGGCATGAACCGTCTGGGCTTCCTGGAAGGCGAGTCTTCCGTTGAAGCGATCCTAGCGATCGCAGAGCTTCCGGGCATTGAGATCGAGGGAATGTTCTCCCACTTCGCCATGTCCGATACCGATGATGATGAATATACCATGAAGCAGTACAACTGTTTCATGCGTATGGTGGAAGAACTGGAAAAGCACGGACTGACGATCCCGACGAAGCATATCTGCAACAGCGCCGGAATCATCCGTTTCCCGCAGATGCATATGGATATGGTAAGAGCCGGCCTGATTACCTACGGTATGATGCCGAAGGGCTGCCCGAAGCCGTATACCGATTTTGAGGTCCGTCCGGCAATGACACTGAAGTCCAGTGTCGTACACGTAAAAGAGATCCCGGCCGGAGAGACGATCAGCTACGGCAGACACTTTAAGACCGAGAAACCCAGTACGATCGCGACGATCGCCATCGGCTATGCGGACGGCTATCTGCGCCGCCTGAGCAACCGCGCCGAGGTATTGATCCACGGAAAAAGAGCGCCGGTCGTCGGAAATATCTGCATGGACATGTGCATGGTTGATGTTACTGATTTTGAGGAGAAGCCGAAGGTCGGTGATGAAGTCGTCCTGTTCGGCACGCAGAAAGCCAGAGGAAAGCATGCAGAGATCCCGGTCGATGAGATCTCCGATATGCTCGATACCATCAACTACGAAGTGACCTGCCTCGTCGGAAAACGTATCCCGCGTGTGTATATCCGCGACGGTAAGATCGTCCGGATGCACAGTTCGATCTGGTGATCGGAGCTTCCCGGCGGAGAGAAATAATGGATAACTCAAATACTTCCTCAGCGAGTTCTTTTCTGAAGAGATGCGGATTTCCGCAGGTCCTCTTCATGCGCCTGCTGGGGATCTATTTTTTTCTGTCGGATATCCTGATCTTCTATGCGGCGAACAAGAAGACCGGCGTACTTAAGAACTGGACGAAGTTCATCGGGATGTATTCTTTTCCTGTACTCGTTCTTATCTATGTACTTCTGTTTGCAGGCGTATCAGTGCTCTTTTACTTCATGCCGAAGAAGTTCCGGGCCTTTACCGAGTGTTTCGATCCGATCCTTCTGATCGTCTCGGTCATCGTGTTTTCCTGCGCGCTGTCCTTCCGCTCGGATGATTTCTTCCTGGGCGTGATCACAGGACTCTTTGCCGTGGTTATGGTCATCTATGGCGCTTCCAAAATGCATCCGGAACGGTTAAATTCACAGAAGAACGACTGGTTCACCGCGGTTCCGGTGCTGGCGGTCGCCATATTCCTGATCGCCTTTGTCTGGGTGACCTCTGTGGCCATCCACAAGAGCTTCGGCACAGCGACCTTCGACATGGGTATTTTTACCCAGATGTTCCACTCGCTGAAAACGAAGTTTACGGCAGTGACGACCTGCGAGCGCGGTGTTGCACTCTCGCACTTCCGCATCCACGGCTCGTATATCCTCTATCTCCTTTTGCCGGTCTATGCGATCTTTCCTTCCGCAGAGACACTTATCATCTCCCAGGTATTCCTCGTTATTTCCGGCGTGATCCCGACATATCTTCTCGGAAAGAAAAAAGGAATTCAGGGAGCATCTCTGTTTTCTCTATGCATGATCTACCTTTTCTTCCTGGGACTTCTGGCACCGTGCTATTTCCACTTCCATGAGAATGCCTTCCTGCCGCCGCTTCTGATGTGGCTGTTCTACGCGATCGAGAGCAGGAACAATAAGCTTTTCTATGTGATGAGTTTCCTGGTATGCATGGTCAAAGAGGATGCTACGCTGTTCGTGATCTGCATCTGCCTGTACCTTGCCTTTGAACAGAAGGGAAAAGACAGAAGACGCGCCCTGATCACCGGTGGTGCGGCACTCCTTTATTTCATCCTCATGAGCATCTTCTTAACGAAGATCGGTGATGGCGAGATGATGACCAGTACGAGAATGAACACCCTGATGACAGCAGAGGATCAGGGAGTATTCGAGATATTGAAGAACATCCTTATCAACCCGGGGCATGCGCTGACGGTGTTCTCGCATCAGGAGGCTTCTTTCCAGATGCTTCTTCAGATGATGTTCCCGCTGCTGTTTATGCCGTTCTTCACGAAAAAGACCCATCGGTTCTTCCTGATGATCCCGTTCCTGCTCTTTAATCTCGTGTTCGGCGCCGCCTATATCTACGCGTCACAGATCACCTATCACTACGCATTCGGTACATCGGCGCTTCTGATCTACATGGCGGTCCTGAATATCAGCGAGATGGAGAAGGATAAGAAATACATGATCCTTCTGGCCTGTGGGGCCGTCTCGGTGATTACGGCTTTTGCCATGATCTCCGGAAATATGAGCAAGTTCGAAAAGTACCTGAAGAATGAGGAGAAGTATCAGAACATCGAGGCATGCCTTCAGACGATCCCGGAAGATGCATCTGTCAGCTGTGACACGAAATATCTTCCGCATATTGCGCAAAGAGACGAGATCTACTCGATCAATTCCGACAGTTTCGTGCTGTCCGGACCGACTGTCGTCAAGCTGGTAGATGTCGGTACGACGGACTATATCGTTCTGGATATGAAGGATGACCGCCAGAGACAGGCGAAGGATATCCTGATCAGCAGCGGATATACGGAATTCGCATCCGCCGAGGATACGATCACCATTCTGGTGCTTCTGGAAAAGAAATAATCGGGCATCCCGCGCTTAACTTGACTTTCCTCTTGACACCTAGTATAATTCTATCGCTATTTGTATCGATTATTCGTGAAAAAAGGTCAAAGAAACTATTATTTTTGGAGGTAGATCCATATGAAAATGACATATCAGCCTAAGAAAAGGCAGAGATCCAAGGTGCACGGCTTCCGCGCAAGAATGCAGACAGCAGCAGGCCGCGACGTACTGAAGAGAAGAAGACTGAAGGGAAGAAAGAGTCTTACCGTATAAGGATCACCCACGTGGTCCTTTTTTATAAGGAAGCCGTAGTGGCCGGAAGTTTATGTTGAAGACGACGCAGACGTTGCGATGGAATTATGAGTTCTCCCGGGTATATAAGCGGGGAACCTTTGCGACAGGGAAATACCTGAGCGTGCACTGTTTTAAGCGCAGCCCGAATCTTCGGCATAACCAGACCCGGATACCGATCGATATCGTTCGTGTCGGTTTTACCAATGGACATGGCAGAAGGACGGCCGTAGCGAGAAACCGCGCGAAGCGTCTTTTGCGGGCAGCATTCTCAGTATATGAACCCCGTGTTCTTAAGGGATATGACATCGTTTTCCTGATGAAGGCGACGGTAGAACTTCCGACATATCAGGAAGTGGAGAAAGAACTCGGCAGGCATCTTCGGAAACTGAATCTGCTTTCAGACGGAGAATAAAGATGAAGAAACTGGCGATCAGACTGATCCGGTTTTATCAGAATTCCAAAGGGCCCGATCATATCGGGCATTGCCGTTTTACGCCCACCTGTTCCCAGTACACGCTCGAGGCGATCGAGAAGTATGGTTTCCTTAGAGGGTCTTTCAAGGGATTTTGCAGGATCTTACGCTGCAATCCGTTTAGTAAGGGCGGATACGACCCGCTGAAGTAGAAGTATTTAGGAGTATATAATGGAGACAATATTTTCCCCGATCACTAGTTTGCTCGGATGGCTGGCCAGCCTGCTCTATGAGTTTTTCGGCAACTACGGTTTGGCAATCATTTTTCTGACGATCATCGTTCGTGGTCTTACAGTTCCGCTCAACGTACGTTCCGCCAAAGCCATGATGAAGCAGCAGGCTCTGTCCAACAAGCAGGCGGAGATCAAGAGAAAGTATCCGGATGACAAACAGAAGCAGCAAGAAGAACTGCAGAAGCTTTTCCAGGAGAATGGCGCTTCCACATTCTCGGGATGTATCGTTCCTTTCCTGCCGCTCTTCTTCCTGTTCCCGACATACTACATCGTCCAGAGACCTCTCCGTTACATTACCGGTGTAAGCAGCAGCAACATCAAAGCTCTCGGTGAGCTCCTCAACGTTTCCGGTGTAAGAGCCGACAATATCAAACTGATCAATTTCCTTCACAAAGACGGTAAAGCGATGTCGGCTGCTGTCAAGAGCGGCCTGATCAAGATGGAGCAGATCCCGGACATGAAGTTCCTGGGACTCGACCTCGGCCGTACTCCGACATGGAGCGTTAGCAAGATCTCCGATGAACCGTCGATCTATCTCCCGCTTCTCATCATCCCGCTCCTCGTTCTTCTGACCACGGTCCTTCAGAACATCATGATCAACAGAATGAAGCCGGATGCCAAGCAGAAGAGAGAAGATAAGAAACGTGCCAAGAACAATCCGGCATTCAATGCTCCGGAAGAGTCTGCGGCAAAGACTGCAAAGTTCATGAACATCATCATGCCGGCTATCATGCTCCTTACCACATTTGCACTGCCGGCAGCCTTCGGTTTCTACTGGATCATCGGTAACCTTATGGGTATCCTCCAGCAGGTACTGACATACTACATGTTCACCAAGCCTTACGAAGAAAAGAAGAAGGAACTGGCGGAACAGAAGAAGAACGTATTTAAGAAAAAGAAGAAGGCGGAGCTCGCTACAGCAGGCGCTGGCGCGGACGGTTCCGTAAGCACACCGGGTAAGAAATCCGGTAAGAAGAAGAAATAATAATTCGTGCGAAGGTTTTTCGTGCGGCAAGGAGGTATAGGCAGGCTATGGAAAAGACTGTAACCAAGACCGCTAAGACGGAAGAGGAAGCAATCGAACTTGCTCTTTCCGAACTCGGGGTTGAAAGAGATCAGGCACAGGTAGAAGTTCTTGAAGAAGAAAAAGGTTTCCTGGGACTTGGCAAGAAGGAAGTTACTGTCCGTGTTACTGCGGATGTAGCGGATGAAGAGGAGGATGACGGCGACGTATACTACGGCGACGATGAGTCTTTCGAGGGCGATGAGGCCAGTGAGGCAGAGGACGCAGCTGTTTCTTTTGTAGCAGAAGTTCTCTCCGGTATCGGCATCCACGGTAAGCTTGATTCCTACCGTGAAGAAGATGTGATCCATATCACGGTAAACGGTCAGGACTGCGGTGCAGCGATCGGCCGTCACGGTGAGACACTCGATTCTATCGCATATCTTACAAATCTCGTAGCAAACCGTCACAGCGAGGAGAGACTCCGTGTTATCCTCGATATCGGCGGATACAGAAAGCACAGAGAAGAAGTGCTGATCAACATGGCACACAAGGCTGCCAACCAGGTACTGCGCAACAAGCGCCAGTATGCGATGGAGCCGATGAACCCGGCAGAGCGTCGTATCGTTCACGCCGAGCTTCAGGGTGTCAAGGGTGTTACGACACACAGTGAGGGTGAAGAGCCGAACAGAAGAGTTGTAGTAACTCTCGAGCAATAAGCTCCTTTTCCTGGGGGAGGCGATTCAGTTTTGGATAAGCCATATTGTGCATGTGCTACGCCACCCGGAGTCAGTGGAATCGCGGTGATCCGTATGGCCGGAGAAGGCTCCTGCGAGGTTGCCGATAAGGTATTCACGATCCGTCGTGCAGCAGGCGATGCACGTACTGTTTCCGGGATGTCCGGATATACAGTGGCATATGGACTTATCAAGGATCCATCTACCGGCAAAGTCGTAGATGAAGTTATGCTGACCCGCTTTTGTGCTCCCCATTCCTATACAGGTGAAGATTCAGTGGAGATCTCCTGTCATGGCGGTTTGACCGTGCGGCAGGAGATCCTTCGCGTTTTACTGGAAAATGGTGCACGCATGGCCGAGCCCGGTGAGTTTACCAAGAAGGCATTCCTCTCCGGCAAGATGGACCTGTCCCAGGCCGAGGCGGTCATGGATGTGATCGCTGCCGATTCCGATCTGGCGCTGCGTGCGGCCAACTCGCACCTCCAGGGTTCCCTGAAGACGAAGATCCGCGAACTGTGTGATGATCTCTACAGCTGCATGGCGGTCTTTGAGATGTGGATCGATGAGCCTGATGATGAAGATGCGCTAAAAGCACTTGCCCGCAACACGAATGCTCTTTCTTCCGCAAGAGAGAAGATGAGAGATCTCCTTTCGACCTACCGTCAGGGAAGGATCTTAAGTGAGCGCATGAATATCGTGATATGCGGAATCCCGAACAGCGGCAAGTCCTCGCTTCTGAACTACCTGAGCGGCTATGACAGAGCGATCGTTACGGATGTCCCGGGAACGACCAGAGATACTCTTGAGGTTTCAACATCGATGAGCGGAGTTCCGGTAAAACTGATCGACACGGCAGGCATCCGAGAGACCGATGATGTCGTGGAAGCGATCGGAGTCAACCGGGCAACCGATGCACTCTCCGAGGCGGATATCGTACTGTGGCTCGTTTCCTGTGAGGAAGAAGATATCGAAGAGACTCTGATGGAGAGAATAATGAATCTTCCGAAGGAGACGAAGATCGGTCTTCTGATCAGTAAATCCGATACTGCGGATGAGTCTTCGATCGGAAAGAAGAAATCGATGATCGAAGATACGATCCGTGAGAAGAACTATTCCCGCGGACTCGACTTCTGCGGAAGCATCTCCGCGCAGACGGGTGAAGGAATAAAAGAAATCGAGGATCTTGTCAGAAAGACTTACGACGAACTCGGATCTGCCCATGCTCAGGAAGTCCTTCTGACGAACCAGCGCCATGTCGATCATCTCTCGACGGCTCTTACGAAAATAGACAGATGCATCGAGCTCTCAAGAGCAGGGGTCAGCCTGGAGGAGCCATCGCTTCTTCTTCGTACCGCTCTCGAAGAACTCGGTGAAATAACAGGGGATTCGGTAAGCGATACTCTGGTAGATACGATATTCTCACGATTTTGCGTGGGTAAATAAGGAGACAGCAACGAAATGGGATCTTGGGAACAGATGAAAGAACATGAATCCTGGTATGAGGCGGGAACATATGACGTTGCCGTGATCGGTGCCGGTCATGCCGGCTGCGAGGCAGCTTTTGCCTGCGCGCACCTGGGACTCTCGACACTTCTTCTGACACTCCATCTCGATCAGCTGGCAAATCTTCCCTGTAACCCGAGTATCGGCGGTACCGCCAAAGGACAGCTGGTACGTGAGATCGACGCACTTGGCGGCATCATGGGCGAGATGGCGGATCTTTCCGCGATCCAGACCAGAATGCTGAACCGGTCAAAAGGACCGGCGGTATTCTCCCCGCGTGCGCAGATGGACCGCGCGGCCTACAGCAGAAGAATGAAATCCCGAATCGAAAAAGAAGAGAATATATCTCTCGTTCAGGGCGAAGTTGTCGAACTCTTCTGGGAAGAAACAGACGGGAAGAAGATCCTGAACGGCATCCGCACCAGATCCGGCGCATGCTATCACGTAAAAGCAGCCGTCGTCTGTTCCGGTACATATATGGAGGCAAGAACGATCCGTGGCGAAGTGATCGTCGAGAGTGGTCCGGACGGCCTCAGCAGATCCGTCGGACTGTCCAGAAGTATGGAAGAAGCCGGTATCCGTATGCAGCGCTTTAAGACAGGAACACCGGTACGTGTCAATGCAAGGACCGTAGATACTTCCGTGATGGAGATCCAGCCCGGCGAACCGGATATGCCGCCGTTTTCCTACAAAAACGAGATGGAAGGCTTTACGCCGAGACAGGAACAGACACCCTGCTACTCGGTCTGGACGACACCGGAGACAAGATCCGTCATCACGGAGAATATGGACAGATCCCCGCTATACAGCGGCGTGATCGAGGGCACCGGCCCGAGATACTGTCCTTCGATCGAAGATAAATTCATGCGTTTCCCGGATAAGAGCCGTCACCAGATCTTTGTCGAGCCGATGGGCGACGAGACACAGGAACTCTATCTTCAGGGATTCAGCACGAGTCTTCCGGAGGATGTACAGGTACAGATGGTGCACTCGCTTCCGGGACTTTCCCACGCACATATCCAGCGTGCCGCCTATGCGATCGAGTACGACTGTATCGATCCGACCACCGCGGATCTGTCTCTCGAGTCCACCTGTCTGAAAGGACTTTTCACCGCCGGACAGGTCAACGGATCGTCCGGATATGAAGAAGCAGCGGCGCAGGGCCTGATGGCCGGTATCAATGCAGCGATGAAGATCCTCGGAAGAGAACCTGTGATCCTGGACCGTTCCCAGGCATATATCGGTGTTCTGATCGACGATCTGGTCACCAAGGGGACAAAAGAACCCTACCGTATGATGACCTCACGTGCGGAATACCGTATCTTCCTAAGACAGGATAATGCGGATATGCGCCTGACCGCGATCGGCCATGAGATCGGATTGATCGACGATGCGAGGTTCGGTGCTTTTGAAGAAAAAAGAAAAGCGATCGAAGAGGAAAAGACACGTCTTCGTACGACTTTCCTCCCGCCGAGTGAGAAACTCCACGAGATCCTTACCCGCTGTGGAAGCACGGTCAACCAGTCCGGCATCTCGCTGATGGAGCTCATCAAGCGTCCGGAGATCCACTATGCGGATCTTGCGGAGATCGACGATAAGAGACCGGAGCTCCCCGCGTCTGTTATCTTCGCGGTCGAGGTGGATATCAAGTACGAAGGATATCTGGCGCTCGAAGAAGACCGCATCAAGAAGTTTGCAGCTCTGGAGAATAAGAAACTGTCACCGGATATTCCGTACGATAAGATCACCGGACTGCGCCTCGAAGCAAGAGCCAAACTTGCCGAGAGAAAGCCGATGTCCTTAGGACAGGCATCCCGTATCTCCGGCGTATCGCCGGCGGATATTGCCGTGCTTCTGGTGTATCTGGAAGCAAACAAGCGGGAACTGTCCGAAAACAAAGAGATAAACGAAGGATCTGAAAAGAACGATGGATAAGAAAAAGAGGATCAAGCCGGAAGTAAAAAAGAAGCTTTCTCCGGAGCAGAAAAAAGCACTCCGCACGGGAAGCCTTGTTTCCGATGCGAAAAAAGCGCCGGAGACGAAACATGAGCCGATCGTGACCAGCGAAGAGGATATCTCCCGGGCCAAGGAGATCTCGCCTTTTCTGACATCCGGCAGCAGCGATATCTCCGTGCCGCTCTCGGCCGAGAGCATCCGTGCGTTCCAGGTCTATGCGGCGATGCTCCGTAAATGGAACGAGAAGATGAACCTGACGAACATCGTAGATGATCAGGGTATCGCGATCCGCCATTTTATTGATTCACTTACGCTGGTTGCCCATATCGAGAACGAAGAGAAGAAGCAGGGAAGATCCGAACTGACTCTGATCGATGTCGGAACCGGTGCGGGTTTTCCGGGTATTCCGCTGAAGGTGACTATGCCGGAATTGAGGATCACGCTTCTTGATTCACTGAAGAAACGGATCAACTTCCTCGATGCTGTCTGTGAGCAGCTCCAGCTCTCGGGGATCGAGACCGTACACAGCCGTGCTGAAGACGGTGCGAAGAATAAGCAGTTCCGTGAGAAATTCGATATTGCTACCGCACGTGCAGTTGCTTCGCTTCCTACACTCTGCGAGTACTGTCTGCCGTATGTTAAGGTCGGAGGCGTATTCCTGGCGATGAAAGGACATGCCGAAGAAGAGATCGAGCAGGCACGAAAAGCGATCGTGACGCTGGGCGGTACGATTGAGGATGTTCATGAGTTCGTGCTTCCCGGAACCGATATGCGAAGGACGATCCTTCTGATAAGAAAGATCCGCCCCACACCTGCTTCGTATCCGAGAAGCCAGGGTAAGGCGGATAAAGAACCGATCATGTAAGAAAAAGAGCCGCGGTCCGCGGCTCTTTTTGTTTGTCTTAGTCGGAAGGCTGCATATATACCGGCTCCGGATCGTGATCCATGATCAGGTTTCCGTTTTCGAACCGGAATTCGTAGAGATACAGAACTCCTGCCGGATAATTCGGATCCTCGTAATCCGCGATGGTAACGTAGACCATCTTTGTTTCCTCATCGTAGGAAAGTCCGGAGATCCTTGTCCCGGTTCCCGGACGGGATGTATCCGGGGATATGTTCATTCTGTCCGGTCCGAGCTTCTGTTTGAGCTGGTTATCGACAAGGATCGTTGATCCGTCTTTAGAAACAGAGATGGTGTGACCGTCTGCTTCGATAGTGACGACGTTGCTGATCTTTTTTTTGTACATCTCCACCTCGGAAACAGTTTCGCTGTTTTCGCCGTCGTTGTCCGCTGAAGTCGTCGTTTCTTCGTAGACTTCCGTGCCCTGGGTGGGCATCATGGATCCGTAAGAATCAGCTTCAGTCTCGCTTTCCTCAAATGCGGCATAGGACGTAGTTTTTTCGCCCTTCTTATAGTCATCATCGCCGAGGATAGCATCGATTTCCGCGGTAACCTCATTGATCGCACTGTTATGTTCCTGAATCGGCATCCGGCTCTTGTTTCCCGACTTTTCCTTATCGCCCATGATCTTCGGAAGAATTACGATCAGGCCTCCGCAGATGAGAAGTGCACAGGCAACGGGAATCATGGCCTTAAGAAACAGGGAGGATCTCGCAGATCTTCTGGCGGAAGCTTTTTCCGCTTTTTCCAAAGTCTCCTGAGCCTGCTGTATCCTTGCGGCCTCGATAGCTCTTTTTGTCTTTTCCAGGAGCTCATCGGATGCCTGGATCGGCTCTAAAGATTTTTTCAGTTCGTCACCTAACATCGTCTTACTCCTTTCCCCAGTCTTTTAATTTCGCCCGAGCACGCATCAGACGGGAGCGTACAGTGCTCTCCGTGATACCGAGCTGCTTGGCGATCGCTTCGTTGTCCATATCAAAATAGAAACGAAGAAGTATCACATCTTTATATTTTGCCGGCAGTTTCTGTACCGCATCCAGAAGAGGATTGCTGGTATCCATCGCATCGATCAGGCGCTCTTCCACCTGATTTCCCGGAAGCGGCTTGATCCGCTTCTTTTCCTCGCTGACCGGCTTCGTCTTATCCAGGAGATCTCCCATAAAACTCGTCCGCTTCATATACGAGGACTTCAGATAGTCCAGACAAACGTTTCTGGCGATGGACAGGATCCAGTACTTGATATCGCTGTCTCCGCGATAGGAATCGGACCTGGTCATGACCTTCACGAACACGTCCTGAAAGGCATCCTCGGCCAGGCTCTGCTTACGCAAATAGACGTTGCACATACGCAGTACATCGTTGCCGTAAAGTCGGAAAAGCTCTTCCACATCAAGTGACTGCTTAAATCCGTTTGAGGTTGTACCTTCCATTCCCATAAACGGTTTCTTTCTGCCTCACTAATCAGACGAGATACAAAAGTGCTTTGTTGCACTTTCAAACTAAATTCGGAAAAGTTTTTTCTTTCCCGGACACACGATTTATTCTATACAAAAATCTTGATTTTGACCACCGAAAAACAACATGTTGTGGTAAAATAGAACAGGTATATTTTGAAATAAGGTATAAAGGAGAAAGACGCATGTCTGATTCTACAAACGAACCACTTTCCGGCAAGGATCTGCGAAAAGCACAGGAAGCCGAAGTGGACGCGATCTTCTGCTCTGAGCAGACCACCATTATCCCGGTCGATCTGGAAAAAGAAATGAAAAAGTCGTTCATCGACTATGCGATGAGCGTTATCTCTGACCGTGCTCTTCCGGATATCCGTGACGGTCTGAAGCCGGTACACAGAAGAATTCTTTACTCGATGTTTACCCAGGGTTTCACCCCGGACAAGCCGTACCGTAAGTGCGCCACCACGGTAGGTGACGTACTCGGTCGTTTCCATCCGCACGGCGACGCATCCGTTTACGATGCTCTCGTACGTCTTGCACAGGACTTCTCCATGCGCTATATGCTGGTCGAGGGCCATGGTAACTTCGGTTCCATGGACGGTGACCCGCCGGCTGCTTACCGTTATACGGAGGCAAGACTCCAGAAGGTAGCGATGGAGATGATGAGCGATATCAACAAGGGTACTGTTGATTTCCGCCCGAACTTCGATGAACACGATGTAGAGCCTGTTGCTCTTCCGTCCCGTTTCCCGAACCTTCTGGTCAACGGTTCCGTCGGCATCGCCGTAGGTATGGCGACCAACATCCCGCCGCACAACATGGGCGAGGTCATCGACGGTGTTGTTATGCTCTTGGATAATCCGGAAGCAACTATCGACGATCTGATGACCGTGGTAAAAGGACCTGACTTCCCGACAGGTGGTATGATCCTCGGACGCCGCGGTATCTCCGATACATACAGAACAGGTAAGGGCCGTATCGTTGTCCGTGCCCATACTGATATCGAAGTCATGAGCAACGGCCGTGCAAGAATCATCGTGCATGATCTGCCGTACATGGTCAATAAGGCCCGTCTCATCGAGCGTATCGCCGAACTCGTTAAGGAGAAGAAGATCGAAGGTATCTCCGATATCCGCGATGAGTCCGACCGTAACGAG
The DNA here is from genome assembly GCA_017519205.1 of Clostridiales bacterium. Classification (GTDB taxonomy): domain Bacteria; phylum Bacillota; class Clostridia; order Saccharofermentanales; family Saccharofermentanaceae; genus Scatonaster. Next base: position 47,522 of record JAFWSW010000109.1, read on the forward strand.
AAGGTACGTATCGTCATCGAGCTCCGCCGTGATGCCAATGCGAACGTCGTTCTCAATCAGCTCTATAAGAACTCCCAGATCCAGGATGCGTTCTGCGCCAATATGCTCGCGCTCGTTCCGGATGCCGAGGGAAGACTCGAGCCGAAGACCATCAACCTGATGGATGCGCTGACATACTACATCGCCCACCAGGAAGATGTTGTTCTCCGCCGTACCAAGTACGATCTGGAAAAAGCACTTGCCCGTAAGCATATTGTGGAAGGCCTCCTGATCGCGATCGACAATATCGATGAGGTCATCTCCATCATCCGCTCCAGTAGAACAGAGGATCAGGCGAAGCAGAGACTCTGTGAGAGATTCGGATTCTCCGACAAGCAGGCCCAGCATATCGTTGATATGCGTCTCGGTCGTCTTACCGGTCTCGAGAGAGAAAAACTCGAAGCCGAGTCCAGAGAACTCGACGAGCGTATCGCTTACTTCAAGAACGTTATCGAAGACGAATCACTTCTCCGTCAGGTCATCAAGACCGAGATCCTCGAGATCAAGAAGAAGTATTACGAAGATAGAAGAACTGAGATCGGTCCGCCGGATGAGGATGAGATCGATGACGAGTCCCTGATCCAGGAGGAGCAGATCGTCATCACACTGACACATCTCGGCTACGTGAAGCGCTGCCCGATCGATACCTACAGAAGCCAGCATCGTGGCGGTCGTGGTATCTCCGGTCTGGCGACACACGAAGAAGACTATGTCACGAAGATCATCACATCTTCGACACATGACTTCCTCCTGTGCTTCACCAACAGAGGCCGTGTATTCCGCATGAAGGGCTATCAGGTACCGGAGGCAGGACGTTCCGCCAAGGGTACAGCTGTAGTTAACCTTCTCCAGCTCGAAGCAGATGAGAAGATCAGAACGATCATCCCGATCAGAGACTTCGAGTCGGGTGCATTCCTTACGATGGCTACCCGTGAGGGTATCGTAAAGAAGACACCGCTTACGGATTATTCCCGTATCAACCGTTCCGGTCTGATCGCTATCAATATCCGTGAAGATGACGAGCTGGTCGGCGTTCACATGACTGACGGCGCACAGGAGATCGTTCTGGTTACCAGAAACGGTCTGTCCATCCGCTTCAATGAGACGAACGTCAGAAGTACAGGACGTAACACCATGGGTGTTAAGGGTATTACCCTCCGTGAAGGCGATGAAGTCATCGGTATGGCTCCTGTCGTCGAGAACAGAAACCTCCTCGTTGTTGCCGAGAAGGGCTTCGGTAAGAGAACCGAGATGGAAGAGTACCGTGTACAGTCCCGTGGCGGTAAGGGTCTGATGACCTATCGTGTATCCGAGAAGACAGGTCCGCTCGTAAGAGCGCTCCTCGTCGATGATGACAAGGATATCCTGATCATCAATAATGACGGTATCGTGATCCGTCTGTGGGCCAAGGAGATCCCGGTTCTGTCCCGTGTTACTCAGGGTGTAACCCTCATGAGATCGAAGAACAGCACGATCGTAGACGTTGCCATCGTTGATCACGAAGAGGAAGAAGAGACCGAGACGATCCCGGAGGATGCAGAGGTTCTTGTTGAGAGCGGTACGGAAGAACTTCTTGCGAGAGCAGAAGCTCAGGCTGCAGAAGAAGCGGAAAAAGCACAGGAAGGTGCAGCAGATGCTCAGGAAGAATCCGGTGAGGAGAGTACGAACGCATGATCCGTAACGTCCGAAACACATCTTCCGGCAATGCCGGGAAGACTCCTCGTACGAGATGGCAGACGATCCTGTCCCTGATCCTTGCTGTAACGATCCTCTCCTGCTTCATCCCGATGCAGATGCTCCGTGCACAAGATCCGGAGACCTCCGAATCGGGAGAACAGATCGTGGCCGGAGCTACGGGTGAGACAACTACGGGAAGCGACGTTGATTTCAGAAGCAAAGGTGTCGGCCAGCAGAAGATGGAGATCCCGTCGCTGGATAAGGTACAGTGTGCATCTTACTTCTGCTATGACAGAACGACCGGCCAGGTGATCATTGCCAAGGAAGAAAATAAGAAAGTCTATCCTGCAAGCATGACCAAGATCCTGACGCTGGCTCTTGCCCTCGAGTATCTGGATCCGCACGAGATCATCACTGTAAGCAAGACTGCGATGGATGCGACCACACCGAACTCTACCATGATGGGTGTGGTGACCGGCGAAGAACTGGAAGCAAATGAACTTTACTTCGGCATGATGCTGCCGTCCGGAAACGATGCGGCAAATGTCCTTGCCGAGGAGATCGCGAAGCACTATAACGCTCAAAAGGGTGCCCTTCCGACAACGACACCTCTTCCGACTCCACCGGAAGACGGTCCGGTTACGGAAGACCCGAATACTTTCTCGCTGATCGGTCAGTTCGCTTATATCGCGAACATGAAAATCCAGGAACTGGGACTTACGAATTCCCACTTCATGAATCCGAACGGTCTTCATAACGAGAGACACTATACTACGGCGCACGATCTCGCCATGATGTTTGACTATGCGCTGAACTTCGAGGATTTCTGCACAGTCATCAGTGCACCGACCCATTTCTTTAAGGCGGATAACAAGCATCCTTTCGATGGCTGGAAGAAGGTAAGTAATACGAATCATCTTCTGACGGATCCGTACATGATCGGGCTGGATTCCCACTGTGTCGAGGTATTCGGCGGAAAGACCGGTACGACCAAGGTCGCAGGAACCGGTATGACAGTTCTTACGATCAACGAGAACGGTCATGAGATCATCACATGTGTATGCGGTATCCCGTACGACATGGCAGACCATCAGACAGTGTATATCGCATCTATCGTCCGTGAAGCCAATCTCAAGTGCTGGGAATCTGATCCGGTACATCGTGTAGATGGAAACATGATTGATAACAGAGGATACAATGCTCCTGTTGAAGATTCTCCTTCCGGTCAGAAGGGAAATGTGACCGTATCCAGTCCGGATGGCCCAACCGAAGAAACTTCAGAACCTTCAGAGACCACACTCGCTCCGACGACCGAGACAACTGCATCGGTGACTCCGGCAGCGAAGGAAGAGAAGAAGAGCCTCATGCAGAAGCATCCTGTGCTGGTCATCGTACTTGTGGTTCTGGCGACGATCGTCGTCTGCATGATCGTGCTGACGATCGTATCTGTCAGCCGCGTAAAGAGAAGAAGAAGGAAAGCAGGCATCCGCAAGGTAAAGTTCTAAAAACCTCCGAGACGGTCCTGCACCGAAGAGGATAATTGAAGAGACGAACCCCTGAAGACGGGCGATGAAGTGAATGCTTTATGTACCGGAACCTTCAGGGGTTTTTTAATTGAAGATTTTTCCTGTTTTTTTCAAAAGCAGCCAATATTTTCTTTCGTCTACTCGTCTATAGGACAGAAGCGGATACAAGATATCAGCTAAGCATAGTTCTCGGAGGTTAGAGTATGAAAAAGACAGTATCGTTATTGATCGCAGCCACCATGTTGCTTACTGCCTGCAGTAACAGCGTAGATGGGAAAAAGAAAACAAAAATCAGTCGCGTCGACAAGCATGTTGAGGAAGACGACTATGAAGAAAACGAAGAAGTCGTAAAAAGAAAAGACAATGATCCGGATGATTCAGACATAGAAACCGTATCCACGGAAGTAGGAGAGAGGATCACCTTCGGCTCGTATCCGCAAGGGGCGGATGGCACAGTGAAACCGATCGAGTGGCAGGTGCTCGATGTTCAGGATGGGATGGCGCTTCTTATAAGCGTATACGGACTGGATGCCAAGCCGTACAATGAATATCGGATAGAGGATGTCTCCTGGGAGACCTGCACACTACGTGCATGGTTGAATAACGATTTCATGAATACCGCTTTTACGGAAGAAGAGAAGACCCAGATTGCAAAAACAACAGTCATTAATGAGTACAATCCGATCAGCGGCGCAGACAGCGGAAATGACACAGAAGATCAGATGTTTCTTCTTTCACTGGAAGAAGTCCAGGAATACTTTGATCTGGATATGATAGATAATGGGGAGACTTACTGTGCCGGTGATAGCTGCTGCTGCACTCCGACAGAGTATGCTGCCTTTATGGGAGCATATGTATACGAAGCAAAGAAAGCAAAAAATGAAAATTACAACGGTAATACCGGATGGTGGCTTCGTTCGCCTGGCTATGATGATTCTATTGCTGCACATGTAACAGCAGTCGGATACTGCACAGGAAGCGCCGAGGTGCATCCGGATTCCAGAGAAGGTGCTGTCCGTCCTTCCATGTGGATCGATCTTACGGGAAAAGGACGTGACAGGATCCATATTCAGGATCTGTCTGAAGTAGTAAAAGGCGATGTCATTACGCTTGGAACATATCCGCAGGATGAAAATGGTTCGGTCCGGCCGATCAAGTGGCAGGTCCTCGAGGTGAAAGACGGAAAAGCCCTCATCATCAGCGAGTATGGTCTGGACTGCAAACCATATAACACAGAAGAAACAGATGTGACCTGGGAGACCTGTACGCTCCGCGCCTGGTTGAATCAGGACTTCATGAATACTGCATTTACGCCATCGGAACAGGGCCTGATCGCAGAAACGAAGCTGGTCAATGAGGACAACCCGATGTATGGTACAAAAGGCGGCAATGACACGACAGATAAAGTGTTCCTTCTCTCCCTCAACGAGGTGCTGGAGTATTTTGACCTTACATTGAACAATGGACAGGAAGATAGTGAAGTGTATTGCTTTGGTGAAGGCAGCGGGGCCTTCCCCACGGAGTATTGTGTGAAGCAGGGACTGACACGAGTCTATGCGACATGCCGGTGGTGGTTAAGATCTCCGGGTCAAACGAACACCATGGCTGCATGTTCTCTCGGCAGAAGGACCGGCCCCGGTTTCTTTGTTAACAATGACGGTGCCGGTGCGAAGTATGGCGTTGCAGTCCGTCCGGCGATGTGGATCACTCTTGGCTGAAAGACGTAAAGAGAACACTTTTGTAAGGGAATAGGAAAGCCGCTGCATCTGCAGCGGCTTTCCTTTTTCTTTTTCCTTGCTTTATCCTTCTCCTCTACAACCCGAGGATGAATCAAGTATTAGAGATCCTTAACCTCAGCGAGGATCTTCTTAACGGACTCTGCAGAAGCCTGCAGGAAGCGGAGTTCCTGAGGATCGAGGTCCAGTTCAAGTACTTTCTCAACACCATCAGCGCCGATGATCGTAGGAACGTTAGTAGCTACGTCCTGAATGCCGTATTCACCGCAAAGAACGGAACCTACGGTACGGATCGTGTTCTCACCCTTCAGGAGAGACTTTGCGATGGTGGAGACGGAAACGGCGATACCGTCAAATGTAGCACCCTTGAGCTTGATGACTTCAGCACCGGAGAAACGAGTCTTTTCTGCAATCTCGATGCGGTCAGCCTGCGTGAACGGGATACCTGTTGTCTTGGAGTAATCGTCGATGGAAAGACCGGCGATGTTTGTGGCACTCCATGCAGGGAGCTGGGAATCACCATGCTCACCGATGATGTAACCGTGTACGTTACGTACGTCGATATCTAATTTCTGGGAGATGAGGATACGGAAACGTGCGCTGTCAAGTACTGTACCGGAACCGATGACTCTGTTTCTCGGAAGACCGGACCACTTTGCGATCATGTAGGTAAGAACGTCTACCGGGTTGGAAACTACGAGGATGTTACCGCCTGTGTAGTTTTCCATGATGCTTTCTGTGATCTTCTTAGCAAGACCTACATTCTTCTTTGCAAGATCGAGACGGGTCTCGCCCGGTTTTCTCGGAATACCTGCTGTGATGACGATCAGGTCGCAATCCTTAACATCTGTGTAGTCACCGGCATAGATGTCCATCTGTCCGAGGAAAGGAAGTCCGTGGCTGATATCCAGCGCCTCGCCCTTTGCCTTATCCTGGTTGACATCGATCATGACCAGTTCTGTGCACAGCTGCTGGATAGCCATTGCGAAAGCAATAGAAGATCCGACTGCGCCGGCGCCGATAATAGCAACTTTAGAACCATGTTTAATCTTCATTTTCGTACCAACTCCCAAAATACTTCTTTGTATTTAACCGCATTTCCAAAAGAAAAAAGTGTGTCGCATCATTGCGAGGAAACACCTACTCGAAAATCTGGCAAGCGTATTTTAATATGAAACAATCCTGATGACAACGGCAAAAAACCAAAAAGCATTATATGCATAAAAGCACCTCAAAAAATGCCTTTTTAGATATGTAAAAAGCATACGAAAATTAAACATGCTAGTATGCAAGTTGCAACACGATGGATTGACAGCGGATCCGGATCCATGTATCCTCTCCTTCACGGGATGATGAAACAGGGATTTTGAAATAGATGATTTCATATCTGCCGGGTCTTATTTCTATAAAGGAAATATATAGAAAAACTTGTTTGAAAAAATCTCAAAAAAGGTGTTGACACACCCCAGAACCCGTGATATTATAATTGAGCGCTTCGCGAGAGCGGGGCACGGACGGACCTTGAAAATTGAATAGAAGAGCAGAAAGTAATTACTACTTTTATACGAGCCAAATGTTCAATTCATAGAGTTGAAAACATAAGTAAACAAAGAGCCAAAAGG
>JAFWSW010000110.1 GCA_017519205.1 Clostridiales bacterium
ATTGATATCGAACATGTTTCTGACACCCAGGAGCGTACCGGTAACTCGTGTCATACCGAAGTTACGCATGCTGTTGATGCCGTTATTGTGGAAACCGAGGTTGCGGATAAACTTAACAAAGCTCTCACGTGCCGTCGATGTGAAGATCGAGATACCCTTCATGTTATAAAGAGCCGGCTGGTTACAGATATACGCCGGATAGATCTCAGATCGCTCGAAGCCGTACTCGTTCTTCGCTTCCGATCCATTCATCAGCTCCTGGACCTCATCGTAGTGGGAGCCGTAGAAATCCCATCCGGTGAAGCTCTCGTGGGCAGCGACGAGGCTGACCGTCGAGAAAGTGGAAGCGATCAATTCCGCGGTAAGCACACAGAACAGAAGGATCTGCTGGAACATCGCACTCTTCTTCTTTTCTCCGATCACACGCATGATCGCCGTGTACAGGATCAGGAAAATGAAGGAGATACAGATCTGAAGATATCCTTCCTGGCCTTCACCGATCTTTTCATACAGGATCAGGTAGGCAATCAGGCAGAGGCATGGAGCCATCAGCTGGGTCTTGGTAAACGAACTGAGATTCCTCAGGACTTTATAGCCCATTATGACCATCAGGAATGAGATAAGGAATGCCTGACGGTAAGGGATCTGGTTCGGGAAATGGAAGCCGTGCCAGATAAAGGTCATCATTCGGCTGCTCAGACTGATGTACATGATCGCCAGGCCCACTCCGTATGCGATCTTCTCGCGCAGACGGATCTTCGTGCACAGGAAGAAAAGCGGGATCAGGATCAGAACGAACAGTCCGGAATAGACATTGGCCATACCGTCGCGGATATTCGGGTTCGGACCGACAAGGAACCGGCTGATAAAGTCGAACACGTCAGTCTGCACGGCGAATTCCATCGGGAAAGCCGTGCCGGTCGCGGAAGATTTCTGAAGAGTAAAGTAGGTCGATACCGTAAGGAACGCCGAGAGTCCGCCGGCAAGCAGCGAGTAAACTCCAAAACGCCATACGGCGGCCCAGAAATTCTTCAGGTTCACCCTCTCCGTGATGGAGACATACAGGATCGGTGCATAGAACACCAGGAACAGACATACGAAGTATCCGGAATAGAAATTCGAGATCAGGCAGACTGCAAGGGAGATGCAGTACAGAAGCGGCTTCTTGTCGCGGAACATCTTGATGAGTCCGAGAACGACCAACGGAAGGAGCATGACCGCATCATGCCACATGATGTTCCAGAAATAAGAGATCGACCAGCCGCAGAGTGCGTAGAAGCAGGAGAAGGATGTCAGGAACAGATCCTTTCTTCCCTTGTCGAGTTCTTTTAGCAGATAAGACATGAAAAGACCGGTGAAACCGACACGGAGGATCGCCAGGAGAGCGACGCAGTCACCGATGTATTTCGCCGGAAAAAAGATGCAGAGAATATTCAGCGGGCTGGCACTGTAGTTCGCAAATACCGCCCAGAAATTCGTGCCGAGACCGACATTCCAGGAGAAGAACAGACTCTCGCCGCCGAGGATCTTGTTTCTAAGCTCGACCAGGAACGGTGCATACTGGTGGTAACAGTCTACTGTAAGGATCATATTCTCGCCGGATGCAAAAGGATGCACCTGGAGAATGGCAAAAATGGCCATCATGATGAAGACCGGTATGAAGAATGAATATATGTGAAACTGACGTTCCGAAAACCTGCGTAACAGGCGCTTATTTGATGGACGCATAATCGTCTTTAGCTCTCCCGATAATTTATATATATAAAATAGGAACACAAGGTTCGCATGCATAATTGTACCATATAGGTCAACCACAGGGCACCCATGTTCTGTAACCTTACGGAAATAGTATTCAGCACTGTTTTATGTTAGAGTAGATATTGAGTATTTGTAGTGCTTTTCGGAGGGCAGTATGAAGAAACACGACCGTAAAAACGAAGACGACATCAAGTCGTTGAACGATATAAATACCGGGGCGGAAACAGCACCAGCGGATCCGGACATGATCCATGACCCGGATATGCCGGAAGCGCCTGAAACAGCCTCTGTTTCGGACGTCCCTGAAACAAATGATGCTCCGATCGCTGAGCCGGAAACCACGGACAGTGAAGTTCTCTCCGATGAGGCAGAGATCGTCGAAGCTGTTTCTTCGGATGATCCGGATCTTATGATCAGTGAACCGGAAGAAGAGATCGCGCCTTTTGAAGAAGAAAAATGGGTAGATATCGATCCTGTTCCTATGGAACTTGGTGCTCACGAAGTAAATACCGTGATCAGTGATGACGATCCGGACGCACCGGCATTTACAGAGATTTCCACCCGCCCGTCTGACGCAAAGCCGAGTCCGTCTTCCAAGAAGATGAACTGGAAGCCGAGAATGTTCCTGATCGTTATGGCCATTATCGCCGTGATCGTCCTGATCTGGTCCGTCATCTCGCTCGGTAATCTGAACGAGCGTATGACCAGCCCGCTTACTGTCGGAAACCATGATGTATCGAATGCCGAATTCAGTTTCATGTATCATTATGTGCTTCTGGAAAACGGCGTAGATATTTTCAAGCCGGATACGGAAAAGATGCTGCAGGAACCCGGTGAGAACGGATTTGCCACTTACCGCGACTACTTCCTGGATGTCACCGCAAAAGAGATCCAGGCAACATATATGCTGTACGACGATGCTACGGAACATGGTCTTTCGATCACACAGGATCACAAAGACCGCGCCCAGGCATACGTTGACTGGCTGAAGACGAAAGCTGAAGCGATCCACGTGGATCTCGACACATATATCAAGGGTACATTCGGACCGTATGTAAACAAGAGCCTGATCCTGTCCGTGCTCCCGAAGGTCTACTTCGCCGAGGATTATTCCGGTCACCAGAAACTGGATGAACTGAAGGCAACTCCCGAACAGGCCGAGCAGGCATATCAGGAAGCAAGAAACTCCTACGATCTGGTCTCTTACCGAGTGATCCGCATCACCTTTGAGCAGCGTGAGGAAGGATATGTAAAGACGGCGAATCTCTATGCAGAACGTATCATCGAGCAGATGGAGCACGACCAGAGTAAGTTTGAGTCCGTTGCCGCTCCGTTCTTCTCCGGAGAGATGCAGCAGCGTCTTCTCGTACCGGATTCCACACTTCACAAGAGGATCCGTTATTCGGAAATCGAAGAAGCCGAGTGGAGAAACTGGCTGTTTGATACATCCCGCACTTCCGGCGACACCGTAATCTTTAAAGATGATTACGGATTCCCGATCATTTTCTGCTTCGTCGAGCGTGTCCGTCAGGAAGAGCCGCTTCGTAACGTGCGCTTCTTCTATATCAACCTCGAAGATCAGGAAGCAGGTACACCGGGTATCCCGGCAAGTGAGATCCTTCCGCTGTCCCAGACGATCTTTGACAGCATCACGGATGAGGCCAGCATGATCACTCTCGAAACAACATATGCCGACCAGCTGCTGGATGGCTCCATGCGTACCGTGCAGCAGACTTCGATCTACCCCGGAAACAACACGAAGGAAGTCGATGAATGGATCTTCGATCCGGAGAGAAAGAGCGGAGACAAGATCATGTTCGAGGGCGACACGCAAATCCTGATCCTCTACTATGTTGAGGCATCTCCGAATCCGGAATGGTATGACCGTGTAAACAGCTTTATCCGTATGGATAACTATCAGGCATTCGTCAGCGAAAAGATCGTCAATTACTCGTACACTTTCCATGAAGACGGTCTGAAATACATCAAGGACATCCCGTCCTGATCAATCTTGTATAGCACAAACAAAAAGCCCGGAAAGATTTCCGGGCTTTTTCGTATTCGTATATTACATCACTACCTGTTCTGCTTCAGGATCAGTTACCGCGGATCGCAAGAACGATCAGAAGAAGAATGGAAGAAAGCATCATGATCGACAGGATGATAGCAATGATTCTTGCTCCTGCACCGTAACGGGATTTTGTGTTTCTTGCCATGAAGATGCCTCCTTGAAATCAGAAAATAAACTAGTGATAGTGTAGCACGAAGGATGGTTTTGTCAAACCTCCCGCCGGGCGGGTGCTTCTCGAGAATTACAAATACTTCAGAAGCTCGTCACGAACATCATCCATGCGGGCATCGGAAATACCGAAGTCCATCACTTTATAGTTCCATGCCGAGCGGCCGATACCGTAGCGGGTAAAGACTTCGTTGATCATCTTATACCACTTCACTGCATCCTCCGGAGCGACACGGTCGATGACACCATATTCACCGCAGTAGAGAGCAACATCTCTTTCCTGCGCCACCTGAAGCGCTTCCGCAAAAATCTTCTCGAAGTACTTTGAAGAAAGCGTATCGTCCTGCGAAAAACCTGCAAAACCGGTAGTCACCTGCTGGAGGTACTTCGCACTGGCATCGCCCATCTTCTCATACGGCTCGTCGATACTGATACGGAAAGAAGTATCCATCGTCGGGATCCACGGAGCGCCCTGATGGGTAAAGATCAGCGGCTCATAGCAGTGGAAATTGTAAATGATGTTCTCGTCGTACGGCATCGCCAGATCCTTGACGGAATCCACGCTGTTATTCCAGTAGCCGCCAACGAGGATCTTGATGGACGGAGCGATCTTTCTGATACGGCGGATGCACTCATAAGAGATCGTATTCCAAAGTTCACAGTAGGACTTGTCGGTGACTTCGTTGAGAAGTTCGAAAGCGACGCGTTCGTCGTACTTTCCGAAGCGCTCGGCGACACGCTCCCAGAGTGTATAGAAACGGTTCTGGAGAGACTCTGATTCGAAGAATCCTGCTTCACCGTGAGCATCGTCAAAGGAATATCCCATGGTCTTGTGAAGATCCAGGATCAGATTCAGACCGTACTTTCCGCACCAGTCGATCGCATCCTGAATGTGACCGTAGCCACTCTCTACCGGATTTCCATCCTTGTCCTCGATCAGCTCGTAATCGAACGGGAGACGGACATGATCCATGCCCCATCCCTTGATGGTCTTAATGTCTTCTTCTACTACAAAAGTGCTGTATGTTTCTTCGGTATCATCACACTGGGACAGCCAACCGCCGAGGTTGACACCCTTCTGATACCCTTTCCATGTTCTCATGAACTACCTTCCCCTCTTTCGTTCATAGTATGCCCATTATATCAGACGGATCGCTATGTGGGAAAGATTTTCGGGAATAAACAGGGGGACGGGCAGGTGCCGGAGGACGGCTCCCTGCCCGTTGGGTGGGGGTTATTCTGAAATCAGTTCATAGGCCGATACTTTCTTGATCGAACCGGACATAACATAGGTCATGGCAAATACCAGAACACCGATCAGAGCGATCGTAAGAAGGATCAGAACCGGGAACACGATGAAGTCGATCTTATGCATTCCGAAGCCCGAAAGGATCGCGGTCATCAGCGGATTGACCAGAACAAATCCGAGGAGTGCACCGAGAACGGAAGCGATGAGCGTAACCGGAAGAAGCGAGAGTGAAAGCTGAAGTTTCAGCTGACGGCTGGTAAAGCCGACGGCTTTCTTGATACCGAACTCTTTCTCCTTCTTGATGAAGAGCGTTTTAAGCAGGATCTTCACGACCAGGAGGATGATCGCGACATTTAAGGCGACCATGATCATGACGATCAGGGATACCGCCGATATCTCTGTCCCTTTTCCACTGTGGACCTCATCGTACACATTGCCGGTGGTGGTGCACTCTTCGCCGAGGAGTACTTCCATATCGGAAAGAGCACGGTCAACGTTTTCCACACTCGGATCGTCCATACGGAAGCGGATGATCTCATAATTCGGATCGATACCGATTCTCTTCGCGCCCTCTTCACTGATGAAGATACGCTCGCCGAGGTTCATGACGGACTGCTGGAATCCGGTGATGATGAAGCGTGCGGTCTTATTTCCATACTGCACTTCGATCTCATCGCCGATCGTTACACCGAGACGATCCGCAATCACTCTGCCGATGACGCACTCATTATCTTCTTTGAAAGAATCTCCCTCATAGACACCGCAGTCGATGTAATCCGGCTTGTCCGTAAAGAAGGCAAATGTCTCGTTTCCTTCGATGCTGATGTTCGCGAAGTTGTAACCGTATACCTGCTTCACGCCATCAACCTGTGTCAGCTGTTCAAGGATACGGTGGGTCTCTTCGGTATCCGTGTTGACGTTGATGAATCCGTCCGGAACGTCACCGTTGATGAGATGCACAAACTCAGTCGGGTTGACCTTACTGTTGTAAAAGAGGATCCCCGAGAACATGATCATGAACGCAACCACACTCATGACAGAAAGGAGGATAATGTTCTGTCCCTGACTCTGCAGCATGCTCTTCAGCGCAAGGAGGATATTCAGTCCGCCTTTGGTGTCCTTAAGCGGAAGATAGTTTTTCTTAAAGCTGTTGGACTTAAGGCCGAACCGGAGAGCCGTCGCCGGATGAAGTTTCTTCAACTTGATCGTGGAAAGGAATACAACTACGATCATGCAGACGGAGATACCTCCGAGGATAAGAGCCGTGGTTCCCGGGCAGAAACGAAGCACCCACTGAACACCCGTGATGGTCTGGAATACCTGCTTATCAAGGATCGGCATGGTGATGTAGGAAAGGACACATCCGATCACACCGCCGATCATGCCGACGATCACAAACTCGAGCGTCATGGCCGCGCGGAGCTGTCCGATCGTATGTCCGACCGCACGAAGCGCACCGATATTCTTGATGTCTCTGTCGATATTATTGTTGATCGTAAAGACGATCATGATCAGGCAGACCACCAGCACAACTACCGAGAAAGCCGTTACCAGACCGGAAAGAATATCCGCGATTGCTACATAGCCTTCCTTCGCCAGATTGCGGGCATATGAATAGAAATCCAGCCCCGCATTTGCCATGCTGTCTCTGCTTGCCTGAAGTACATCATCCTGGGAAAAGCCTTCGGCGCAGTACATGCGGACCAGTTTTTTGTCCGAGATATAGTTCGTCGTCAGATAAGATTTCTCCGCGGTATCCCACATCTTTGAAAAGGAATCCGCGTCGACCATTACGGCCATCCAGCCATAGGAGTTTCCGCCGATAAGCGCTTCAAAAACACCGGCCACCGTATAGTCCATATCTCCTGTAGCCGGTGAATGCATGTGGATCTTATCGCCGACTTTGATTCCATTGAACTTCGCATAATATGAATTGAAATAGATCTTCGGGCCTTCTGCCGAATCATCTCTGTCCAGGAAAGAATACTCTTTTGCAGAACCGTATTCCCCGATCCTCGTGATCGTGGCACCGTCGAGATCGAACTCCTCCTCTTCCCCTTCGATACGGAGCTTCGCAGTTCCCGGCATGATCATATCCTGAATCGAGTAATCGGAGAGCTCAGGGAGATTGGAAAGTGTTTCTGAAATATCTTCTTCGGATCCGATGATATAGGACATGACATCCGCTTCATTGGTCTTTTCGACCTTCTCCTCGTAGATCGAGCTGTACTGTCCGACAAAAAGACCGGTATGCAGAAGCAAAGAGGTCAGGATGAGTACGAAGAGAAAAGCGGTCAGGACATTTCTGTCCTTCCTCATATTTGCACGAATCAGCTTTACCATCCCATCTCCTCCAGAAATCCTCTGATCATCTCATGTCTCTTCTTGTCGCCGCTTATGTATTTTCCGGGATTGCATTCTCCCTTGATTCCGCCGTCCTCGAGGTAGAGGATACGGTTGGCACGGCGCGCGGACTTGATGTCATGAGTAACCATGACAACCGACTGGCCTTCGTTATTGATATCCGTGAGAACATTGAGAACTGCTTCAACGCCGGCGGAGTTAAGTGCACCTGTCGGCTCGTCTGCAAAGACGACATCCGGGTCGTTGATGACCGCTCTGACCATGGCCGCACGCTGGGCTTCACCGCCGCTGACCTGGGCCGGGAATTTATCAGTCATTTCTTCACTGATGCCAACGCGTTCAAAAAGCTTCGTCGCTTTTTTCTTTAAATCTTTCTGTTTCTGACCGATGAGCATACCCGTACTGATCGCATTGTCCATGATGCTCATGCTGTCAACAAGATGTACCTGTTGGAAAACAAATCCGCAGTGCTTTCTTCTAAATACGGCAAGCTGGTCATCGTTCATATCGGTGATCTCTTTTCCCGCGTATTCGATGGAACCGAGCGACGGCTTATCCATACCGGAGAGGGCATACAGAAGTGTCGATTTACCGGCTCCGGAAGACCCCATAATGACTGTAAAGTCTCCTTCATAGATCTCCAGATCGAGGTTCTTGATGATGTGATACTGCTTCCCGGATACCGAGAAACTTTTGCTGAGTTTGTCTGTTTTGATGATCGTTTTTCTGCCCAATGCCGTTACTCCTTTCGTCATTACGGCATCAGTATAAAGCAGATGACACTTTTAAATCTTTGCGAAAGTTTTAACCGATTTTTAAACAGGAAGATAAGGATCAGAGAAGCAAAAGACGGAGAACGACGGTAAGGCCGCCGTTCTTGTTGGCAGCGGTGATCTCGCCGCCCATTTTCTCCATGAGGTAGCGGGAGATATAAAGGCCCAGGCCGGCGCCGTCTTTTCCGTCAGAATTTGCGCCACGGCGGAATTTTCCGAAGATCGTCTCGATCTCGTTTTCCGGCACACCGCCGCCCTGGTCTCCGATCTCGATGACAAGGAAGTTCTTGCCGTCGACGCTCTTTTCAATCCTGCTTTCGACGGTCATTTCCGTGTTCGCATATTTATATGAGTTAGCGAAGATATTGCCGATGACCTGGTTTAAGCGCAGGCGGTCGGCACGGACGACAGCATCCGCGATATGCACTTCTTTCACCTTTTTCAGATAATCTGCATCGGAGATAAAACCCGCAATTTCCTGTGAAGTTGTTTCTTCTTCGTTCACCTCGAGATGCTCGAGTTCTTCGAGGGTAGCATGGAAGAGATTCGATACCAGACTGTCGATCTGGTCAGCCTTGGCGTTGATGCTCTGAAGTGTCGTCTTTTCTTCTTCCGTCTTCGCGGTAAGTTCCATAACATCCGTCATCGCCTTGATGGAGGTCACCGGAGTCTTGATGTCATGCGAAAGCTGCGCGACGAGTTCTTTTCGAGCCTTGACCGCCTCGGCTTCTCTCATCTTACTGGCACGGAGTTCATCACGCATGATGTCGAATGCTTCGGTAAAAGCACCGAACACGTTCCCTTTATCCATCTTCATCGGAACATCGAGATTGCCTGCAGCGACCTTCGATGCGAAGCCCTTCATCTCGTCAAACGGATCGACAACACGCTTCTTCAGATACAAGAAATAGAGAGCCGTCACACCGAGCATCAGTAAAAGCACTCCGCCCACGATGCCTGCCATGATTCGGTTTCTTCTGACCTGCTGCTCCTGATAGGTGTTATGCACGATGATCTTTCCGACGATCGTTCCGTCTTCCGTGACTACATCGCGGATGACATCATAGTGGGTCGTTGCAGAAGAGACAGATGTGGATATACCTTCGCGGGTGTACTGCAGAACGTTGCCGTCATTATCGATCAAAACGTAGTCAAACGGCTGGGTATTCTCGATCTTGACCTTCTTATCTTTTGAGACATTCTCCCAGTCTTTTCCGAGCGCGATCGTGAGACGGTTGATCTGCGTCGGATAAGATTCGATCTCACGCGATCCGAGATTACCGATATAGACAGCCGCCAGAACGATCAGAAGGAGGAAGCATATCGCATAGATCAGAAACGAGCGTGTCTTCACGGCTTATCCTCCAGAATGAAGCCGGTTCCCCAGACGGTCTTGATGAACGTCGGATTACTCGGGTCTTCCTCGATCTTCTCACGGAGATGGCGGATATGGACATTGAGCGTGACATCGCCGACGAACTCCGTTTCCCAGATTTTCTCGAAGAATTCTTCCTTCTTGATG
>JAFWSW010000111.1 GCA_017519205.1 Clostridiales bacterium
CAAGGATCTTACCTCCCAGAGCTCGATGAGCTCGCTGATGGGTATTTTTGACAAGGACGGAAATCTCCAGAAAGTGTTCGACCTTGAAGAGATCACTTCGAAGATCAGCACATCTTCCATTGAGATCAATGTGCTGTCCTTTAACGAAGGGCAGCAGGGCATCCGTATTTATTTCGGCAGAACAGGTACGACGGAGATCTACAGCTGTGAAGTCGATCCGGATACGGGTCATCTGATCGGGGAACTGAAACCGTTTGATTTCAGTGCGCTGAAGCTCGAAGAAGACGATGGGAAAAACATGGGTACCTGGGATAACGGAGACCACAATCAGCCGGAAGGGTCCTATGAACAGGCCGCATATTATGTGGCTTACGTGAAAATAATCGATGGCTATGAAGTGCTCGAGCTCGCTTACGGTACCGGCGGAAAAGAAACGATCGCGGTCGCTAAAGACGGGAAGGTCCTCTATCGCGTCGATTTTGATAAAGCACTGGGCCTCGGGGAACTGAAGTTCGTAAAGGATTACTTCGGCGGCGGCAACGGGACAGTCCTGATCACCGGTGTCGGCAAGTCGTCGGTGAGTGCCAATCTGGATCTTGCGACCGGTAAAGTGACCCGCCTTTCCGAAGAAAATGCGGTTTCCGAAAACAAGAACATCTCTACCGGATCAGATGGAAAAGGGTATCTTACAAAGGCGACAGGTATCTATGAGTACGATGTTACGACTGGCAAGGAAGTACAGATCCTCGATTTCGATAACTGTAATGTGAACCGCTTCGAGAGCCAGAAGGCGTCGGTGCTTTCCTGCGAGGAGAATAAGGTGATCCTCGGATACTACGAGCCGGTCGAGAGTGAATACGCGCTTTCGGCCACCACGATCATATATGAGCTTGAGAAGGCGGAGAAGAACCCGAATGAGGGAAAAACGGTGCTTTCCTGCGCGAGCCTCAGCGATTCGCTTACGTACTTTGAAGGCATGGCACTGAAGTCCTTTAATGACCAGAGTTCGGAATACTTTGCGAAGCTGGTCCTGTACGATCAGGGCAGCGCTTCTTCCACGGGAGATGCGGAGGGAGATCCGGATGAATCGGAACGCCGGACATATAGTGCGAAGGCCATGGTCAGCGGAAGCCTCGCGGCGGACATCCGTTCCGGAAACGGACCGGACGTGGTGCTCGGTGCCGCGAACTCGGTCGATGTGCTCGACAGCAGGTATCTTCTGGATCTCGAGGAGTACATGAAAGGCACGAACTTCGATGAATCGGCCTACTATATGGACGTGATCGGTTCGGCCAAGATGGATGGGAAGACTTTCCTTATCCCGACGAGCTATACGATCACCGGTATCGTGACGGACGGGTCTTCGCTCGCTCCGGATCAGAAAGGATTTACTTACGCTCAGTATGGTGATTTCGTAAGCGGTCAGTGCATCGGAAAAGAACCGGTCACCGATGAAGTCAGCCGCATGCATTTCCTGAATCTTTGTATCGAGAGGAACTACTCGAAGTGGATCAAAGAAAATAAGATGGACTTCAGCCGGGAGGAATTCCGTGACCTGACCGGATTCTTCAAGGACTCGATCCCGGAGGGTGTTTCCGAGGCACCGACGGCCGATGACATCATGAAGGAAGCGTACGGACTGGCGCCGGACCCAAAAGAAGCATTTTTCCTCGAAGATATCGACTCGCTGGCAAAGCTTGCCCATATCAACTGCTATGGAGATAATCTTAAGATCTTGGGACTTCCGTCAGAAGACGGGACCGGTCCTTCTGCGAAAATCACGACATCGTTTTCGATCACGAAGGACACCGGTGCGAAAGAAGGTGCATTTGCACTTCTCGATTTCATGCTGAGTGAAGAGATCCAGAAAGAAGTCAAGGATTCGATCCCGGTGAACCGCGCGGCGGTTGCTTCGAAAGTGGAAAAGGAGAAGGAATATAACCAGAAAGCGTATAGCTCCTGTTTCGAGGTGCCGTATGCTCTCGTCTCCGAAGAGAACTTCCGTGAGGGCAGCATTTTCGATCCGAAATCGAAGCTTCCGGAAACGTTCCTTCAGACCCTCGAAGAGGTCGATACGATCCTTCTTTCGGATAACTCGGTATTGATGATCGTCTCGGAAGAGATCCCGGCATATCTTCTCGGACAGAAGGATATAGAGACCGTCATCGCGACGATCAATAACAGAACACAGACCGTGTTTAATGAGAGGTAAGATTCCGAAGACTGAATAAGAAGATCGGACCCGGTTACAAAGCCGGGTCCTTTTTTTCTGTTTTGCTGCTATCGCGCATCTTCTTCCAGACGGTGAAATACATCGTGGTGAAGCAGATGCTGGCGCCGAGCATCTGGCT
This sequence comes from Clostridiales bacterium, assembly GCA_017519205.1. Lineage (GTDB taxonomy): Bacteria > Bacillota > Clostridia > Saccharofermentanales > Saccharofermentanaceae > Scatonaster. Next base: position 2,352 of record JAFWSW010000111.1, read on the forward strand.
AAAGAACTCAGCCCAGAAGACGCCCTCGACGCCGAGTCCGATATTCGGGAGAAGAAGCGTCAGCGGAGTGACCAGGATGATCTTCCTGAGCATGGAGAAAAAGAGTGCCTGCTTCGGGCGGTTCAGTGCGACGAACGTGGTCTGGCCACTCATCTGTAGCGCCATGAACGGGAAGGCACCGAAGTAGATCCTTCCGCAGCGTACGGTCATATCGATGAGCTCCGGGTCGTCGGTAAAAATGCGGATGATCGGCTCCGGGATGAAGAGCATCAGGATCCACAGAAGCGAGTTGACCAGAAGGCCGGAAAGGAGGATGAAACGGATGCACTCGGAGACGCGGTCGTCTTTTTTCGCACCGTAGTTATAGCTCATGACGTTCTGGCCCGCGGCGGTAACACCGCTGTTCGGAAGGCTCATGATCTCACGGATAGAGTTGATCAGGCTCATCGCGCCGATGTAGAGCGTACTTAGCACGCCGCCGAAACTCTTGAGCATGATGTTGACGACAGCCTGCGTGATGCTCGAGGTGACCTTGAAGGTGAATCCCGTCGCACCGAGCTTGAGAAGTCCGCCGAGCTGGGAGCGGTCGATACAGAGCTTTCTAAGACGAAGCGGCGGCTTCTTACTTCTAAGGAAGAAGATGACCCACAGGGCGCTGGCGCTCTGGGAAAGAATGGTCGCGAGAGCGGCGCCTCTGATCCCCATATCCAGTACGAAGATGAAGAGCGGGTCGAGCGCGATATTTAAGACGGCGCCGAGGATGACGGTGGCCATACCGATCTTCGGAAAGCCCTGGGCATTGATGAACGGATTCATGCCGAGGCTGATGAGCACGGGGATCGTGCCGATCACGTAGATGCGGAAATACTCGACGGCATATGGAAGCGAGTCTTCTTCTCCGCCGAGAAGCTCGAGAAGGACCGGTGCAAGGGCGAAAAGAAGGACGGAAAGGACCGCGCCGATCAGAAGAAGGAGCGTGAAAGATGTGGCCATCATGCGCTCGGCTTTTTCATCGTTTTTCTCACCGCGGGCGATGGTCGCGAGCGTGGTGCCGCCTGTACTGAAGAGGTTGGCAAATCCGCTGATCAGCGTGATCAGGGGGAAGCATACGCCGAGTCCCGTGATCGCGAGAGTTCCGGTCTCGCCCATGTGGCCGATGTAGGCGCGGTCGACGATGTTATAGAGAACGACGACGATCTCCGCGAGCATGATCGGAAGCCCCAGTTTCAGGATAAGAAGAGGCACGCTTCCTTTAGAAAAATCACCTTTCCCGGAGGGTGCTTTTTCAGCGGGAGCAAGGTTTTTTACTTCGGGATCTTTCATCGTCTGACCTCCCCCTAAACGTAGGAGCGGTCGATCTTGATGACGCAGAAATAATGGGGATGCAGCTCCAGCATCTTCTCACGGACGTTCTGGACCAGGTCTTTTTCCGAAGTCTTAACGTCGTGCGGGACGACCATATCGAAGATGAGGTTCGTGTGGCTCTCGCCCGGGACCATACGGAAATCGTGGATCGTGATACGCTCGTCGATGGACTTCGCGATTCCCTTAGCCTCGTCCTGAAGCTTCATGAGATCCTTGTTCTTCGTGTCGATCGGATCCATGTGGATGACGGCTTCGCAGTCCAGTTCACGGGCGAGGTCGAGCTCGATGTTATCGATGACGTCGTGGATGTAGAACATATCCTGGAAGGCCGAGACCTCCGCGTGAAGAGAGACCATCTTTCTGCCCGGGCCGTAGTCGTGGACGACCACATCGTGGATGCCGGAAACCGGCTCGTGGGACAAGACGATCTCTTCGATCTTATCGATGAATTCCTTGGACGGCGGCGTGCCGAGAAGCGGCTCGATCGTATCCTTGGCCGCTCCGATTCCGGAGTAGAGGATGAAGACCGAGAGAGCAACACCGATATAGGCATCGACCGGAAGGTCGGTAAACTTTGTAGCGATGACCGCGATGAGAACCACGGATGTGGAGATCATGTCGTTTCTGCTGTCGATGGCGGTCGCGCGCATCGTCGCCGAGTCGATGATTTTTCCCCACTTGAAGTTGTAGAACATCATGTAGGCCTTGGCGAGAAGGGAAGCAAGCAGCATCGCCACGGCAAGGACCGTGCAGTCCACGGCTGTGGGGTGGATGATGCCCTCGATGGAACTCTTTCCGAGCTCGAAGCCCATGATGCAGATAAGAATCGAAACCAGAAGACCGGAGATATACTCGATACGGCCGTGACCGAAAGGATGGTCGGCGTCGGGTGCTTTTCCCGCAAGACGGAAACCGATCATCGTGATGATCGACGATCCCGCGTCGGAGAGGTTATTGAGCGCATCACCGACGATGGCGATGGAGTGCGTGAGGATACCTATGACAAGCTTCCCGGCGAAAAGGAGAAGGTTAAAGAAGATGCCGCAGGCGCCGCAGATACTGCCGACAGAACGGCGGTCGGATGCCGATACCTGTTGTGTCTTATCTTTCGTTTTCCGGACTCCGGGTACGAGCCTTCGGATCAGCCACGAAACCATGCGCGGTCTCCTTTCTTTTTCTTCTTCGTTTAACGAGTATTTTACTACATATGGAGCCGATGAAGAATTGTTTTTCGGTTACATCGGTGTGATATACTGAAATGGTCGAAAAAGATGCAGAAAAGTGAATCTGCAGTGGATAAAGGGGTGGCGGATATGCTGATCAAAAGAGCCGTATTTGATGGACCGAAGGAAAAAGGAATGGCGATCGTTTCTGCGCTTCAGGGCGCCGGGATCAAGACCTACCTGGACTATCCGAATGCGGGCCATCCTGCGGATGTCGCAAGATCCGCAGGCGTCGGAAGATACGGCGAGAGCAGCGATCCGAAGTTCTCGCAGGTGACGGTCTATGTCAAAAGAAAGGACATCGATGCCGCACAGGACCTGATCAGAAACCTCAAGTGATCCCACAGGGAACGGACCATGACACAGTTTTCCGAAGATGAACTGAACCGTATAGCACGACTTTCCGGGCTTTCCCTCTCAGAAAAAGAGAAGGAGATCCTGTACCGTGATCTTATGTGCATCGTTCCGTATATGGAGCGGATCTCCGAGCTGGATACGAACCCCGATTCTTTTGCAAAAGCACCCGTCGGAGTGAAATCGGCGGGTCCGGACGAGGTCTGTGAAGACGTTCTTCGTGAGGATGTGGCAGTGGAATCCGGAATTTCCGAAGCAATACTACGGCAGGCGCCGAAAAGCACGGACGGTATGTTTACTGTGCCGAGGACGGTGGAGTGAGGTGGAAAAATGACATCGAAACCCCGTAATACCAGTGCTTCTGAAGAGATCCTCTCCATGAATATCGTAGAACTTGCGGAAAAAATCCGGGAGCAAAAAGTGACCTCGGAAGAGATCGTGCGCGAAATTTTCGAAAATATAGATAAGCGTGAATATAACCTCCATGCCTATGTCACTTTTTGGAAGGAGAAATCCATCGAAAAAGCGAAAAGGTGCGATGAACTGGTGCGAAGAAACGCCGGAAAGGAAGGACTTCCGCCGCTTCTGGGCGTGCCGGTCGCAGTAAAAGACAACCTTCTTCTCAAGGACGAGAAATCGACCTGCGGATCGAGGATGCTGGAGAACTATATCCCGCCGTTTTCCGCGACATGTGTGGAAAAGCTGGAAGAAGCGGGCGCGGTCATCATCGGCAAAACCAACATGGATGAATTCGGAATGGGCGTATCTACGGAGCATTCGTACTTTGGTGCGACGTCTCATCCTCTAGATAAAGAAAGAGTACCTGGCGGATCGTCCGGTGGATCGGCCGCAGCAGTGGCAGGTCAATTGGCCTTTGCCGCACTCGGCACCGATACCGGCGGATCGATACGTCAGCCGGCAGCCTTTTGCGGCCTGTATGGCCTCCGTCCGACCTATGGATCCGTGTCCAGACACGGTCTGGTGGCCTTTGCCTCGTCCATGGACACCGCCGGACCCATCACACGCTCAAGCATAGACGCCGCAGTGCTTTTTAACACTGTTAAGGGAGGAGATCCGAAGGATCAGACCTCTTTTTTCACCCCGGATGTCGATATTTCCGAGATGGAGAGGTACTCCGTCGAGGGCAAACGCATCGGTATCCCGAAACAGCTCCTGGCGGCGGATGGTTCCATCGCTGTTTCCGAAGATGTTTCCGCAAGTCTTAATAGAGCGAAGGCGCTCCTACTGGAAAAAGGTTCTGTTGTAGAAGAGGTCGACATGCCGGTCCTCTCGTATGCAGTTCCGATCTACTATATCCTCTCGTCGGCGGAGGTTTCCTCGAATCTCTCGCGCTATGACGGGATCCGCTACGGATACAGAGATCCCGATGTTACGGATCTTTCCGAACTCTATACGAAGACAAGAACTTCCGGCTTCGGACTCGAGGCGAAAAGACGTATCCTTCTCGGAAACTACGTCCTCTCGTCCGAGCACTTCGAAGATATCTACCGGAAAGCGGAAAAAGCGAGAGGCCTCGTAAAACAGGCATTTGACGAAGTATTCAGTACATACGATCTTCTTCTTTGCCCGGCATCCCCGATGACGGCGCCGAAGAAGGGCGAGATCTCTTCCGACCCGCTTACCGCGTACTGCTCGGACCTTTGCACGGTTCCGGCAAGCCTTGCGGGCATCCCGGCGATCAGCTTCCCCTTCGGAAAAGATAAAGAAGGGCTCCCGATCGGACTTCAGCTGATGGCCCGTGGATCCTGTGAACAGGAGATCCTGGGCGCTGCCAGATTC
>JAFWSW010000112.1 GCA_017519205.1 Clostridiales bacterium
AAGCGACTTTTCATCCACTATACTTTCTATTTGCATTCATCATGTGGATCCTGGTGATTGGCTGGCTGGCTGTCATCTTTTCGCTTTCTGCAGAAACTGCGGAAGCGTCATCTCTGCGTTCTCAAGATCTTATTCAGCATATCTCTGATCTTTTCCATATTGATGTAAACGAAGATTTCGCAAGAGGCTGTGCTCATATCTTCGAGTTTACTGTCCTTTCCGTACTGTCCTATATCGCTATGTTTGCGACCAATCACATTCAGACGAGGGAAGATCAGCCGGCAATCCGTTTTCTGGATAAACTCAAGAATGATAACGAGGTGTATATTGCTGTTTCTCTCTGGATCACAGCTCTTTCGGCTTCTGCGGATGAATACCATCAGATCTTTGTCGATGGCCGTTCTTCCAGTTTGTTTGATGTATTCCTCGATCTATGCGGTGCGGTCGTCGTCATGCTGATCATTCGTATTGTAGTTTCGATCTACGTATATGTGAAGAATAAGAAAGAGAATCTTACTATGATTGCACCGGAATCTCATGTAGAGGAGATGTGATAAATGGGTATTTTTGATCGTAAGAAAGAAAATGGGAAGGATTCTCCGCTTTGGAATAATGCTTATATTCCTTCCTACAATTATCAGGCAGACAATAACGGTAATCCTGCCGGTTCTTTTGCGTTAAATGAAGGAATCGCCACCAGACTTCTTAAGAAACCACATGATTTCTATGAGGAAACAGACCGTTTTGTTCTGATGCTGATCAGTTCGACAGATAAGAAGATCCTCGGGATGCTTCCTTATGAAAAAGCACTGAAACTTCTCGATGCATATAAACTTGAGGAAACTAAGGAAGAAGTGATCATCCGTCCGTTGACGTATGCTGAGATCTCCGGTCTTCTGAAGGGTTAACAATCATATTTTCGCAATTAAAAAGGAGCGGTTACCCGCTCCTTTTTTGTTTCTGTTTTTTGCCTGAAGATCATTTATATGTGGTCTTCTTCGCGTAATCTGTATCTACGACACAGATGTAAGACTTTCCGGCATTGACTTCGATCTCGTTTCCTTTACTGTCGAAGCACTTGATCGGATCGTTCGGTGTCGGCTTTGTCCAGGTGATGTTCTCGAGTTTTCCGTTGGAAACATAGTAACCGGATCCGCCTTCTTCGAAGTGGATATCCTTATGACGCTCAGCGCTGTGATCGTTCGGTCTCGGATTGATCGGAACATAGAGTACAAATACATTGGTAAAGCTGATCTGCTTGTCTACATTGCAGTCCATCTGCGGATCGCCGTTGTACTGGCTCTTGTAGTAAACACCTTCAGCTGCGTTATAAGTGAACAGACCGTCGTCATTCGTACCGGAGAAATATACGTTGATTTCTGTGCAGTCAACAGCATCTGTCATTTTAGCGGTTCCGGTCTTAACGAAGTTGAACATTCTCGGCTCCGTGCCGCTGATATCAACATTGGTTTTTTCTAGTGCTTTTAAGATAAAGTCACCTCTTGTAACACCGCAGTGCTCGATACCGGTACGATGTCCGGGCTGATTCATCCATTCACGGTCTCTCCAGCAGAAGCGGCCTTCCGGTACCTCGTCGGCATCATGACCATGGAGTGAGTCGTAAATATAGTTGTTCAGGTCGACCCAGTCGATAGAATAATTTCTTACATGAGCCGGAACAGCAGTCGTATCGGAACCCCAGCAGACGAAGATAGCGCCGGTGCCTGCACACATGTCAGATGCACCTACACGGCCGCTTCGTACAGCACCGACAAGCGGGATCTTGGAAATGTCAGGATACATGCAGAGAAGTCTGGTTTGTCCGCCCTCTGTCTCATACTCGAAAATAACGGATGCTTCAGTAGTTCCACGCTGCGGGTTAGCTACCTTGCAGTTGTTGATCGTGATACCGATGCCTCGCTTACCGGCATTGGCTTCGTCCATTTCGATAAGTCCGGTGAAGGGGTTCTCAATCAAACCGACCGGAGCTGTATCAGATGTCTCGCCGGTAGTTGTCGTGGATGTCTCTGCCTGGGAAGTGGAAGGCTCAGTTGTCTCTTCAGAGGATTCACTTCCGTCAGATGTCCACCATGTCTCATAACTCAGGGATTCTTGTTCTTTTTTGCCGCATGCAATAAGAGGTGATGCGAAAAGCATAAGTGACATAGAAAGTGCCACAAATTTAGTTATCTGCTTTTTCATATGCGATCTCCTTATTAGTAATATGACTCTATTGTAACATAACCTTTGAAATATATAGCATGTCATTGAAATGTAATAGAAAATCGGTTAATATGTTCCATGTTAAGAAAGGGGATAACTATGTCTTCTAATAGAAATGAGCGCGTGAAAGGCGATTCTAATAGCAAGACTCCTAAGAAGAAGTCTGCCGTGAAGATCCTGATCAAGGTACTTTGTTTTATTCTTTGTGCCGTTCTTGGTCTCGGACTGGGTGCTTTTATATATGTCTATAAGACTCTTGGTGCCGTAGGTTTTGTAAACACACCTTTTGTTGATAAGAGCCAGTATGAGACCATTGATTTCGATAATCTTGATGATATTGATCTTGATTCCGGTGACGTTGCATCTTCCTGGGAGAATGGCGGGCATACGCGTGTATATGTAAATAAGAAATATCCTATTAAGAAAGTATCGCAGAAAGACAGCAAGGTCGAGAATATTCTTGTATTCGGTGTTGACTCCCGTGGAACCAACGATGTTACCTGCCGTGCGGATGCGATCCTCGTTGTTTCCATCGATAAGCGCAGAGACTGTGTCAAGATGATCTCTCTTATGCGAGATACCGGAGTAAAGATCGAGGGAAGATCTGCAACAGATAAGTTGACGCATTCTTATGCCTACGGCGGTGTCGGACTTCTGATCAATACGATCAATGATAATTTCGGCTTGGATATCCAGCGTTTTGTAATGCTTGATTTCGGAAGTTCTTCGGACATTATCGATATGATCGGCGGAATCGAGATCGATGTTACGGCCGGTGAGGTCAAGTACGCCAACCAGAATATCCGTGAAGAAAACTCTCTTCTTAAGACGAATGTTCCGTATCTGACACATGGCGGCCGTCAGACACTCAATGGTGTTCAGGCAACTTCCTGGGCGAGAATCAGAAGCCTTGACTCTGACTATGCCCGTTCCGGACGTCAGCGTACTCTGGCAATCGCCCTGATGCATAAGGTGGCAAGCTACAAGAAGACAGCTCAGATCGCTCTTCTTGAGGATTCTGCCGGAATGTTTGAGACCAACATGAATGCCATGGATATGATGCGTGTTGCACTCGATGCCGTGGATGTTCTTGGAGATGTTAAGGAATACCGTGCTCCTGCCGACGGAATGTTCAAAGTTCAGGACAATCCGTGGATGATGATCGTGGACTGGGACAGTCAGCTCGCGGATCTGCATCGATTCATCTGGGAGGAGGAGTAACATGAGTAAAACTTCATCCGCAGTTGTATGCGAGACAAATCAGATCCTGGGTAAGAATCAGGAGAATGTATATTTCCATAGTCTTTTCCGTGTGCCGGAAGAATTCGGATCGACATATGTTCGTTCTGCAAAATCTACGGCTCCGATTCAGATCTGCGCGGTATTTTCCGCTCAGGGTGAGGATACCCTCGCAGCAATGACTCTGCAGGCTGTTCTTGCCAAGATGCAGGAGATCACAGCATCGATCCAGCAGATGAGCGTGGTCGATTATGAAAGCTTTACCAATCAGGTCGTTAACGTCCTGAATAACACTGTCTGCAATGAATCCGTCAAGCATAATGGAGCGAGTATCCGGGTTTCTATGTCCATGGTCATTATCGAAGGAGATACGCTTCGTGTCATGAACATCGGTAATACGCATATCTGGATGTTCCGCCAGGGAAAACTGATTTCTCTGACAGAGAACCAGACGGTAGCACATCGTTATGTTCAGATGGGTGCTATTCCTAAAGAGGCAGAGTATACCCATGAGGGACGTAATGAACTTACGCAGTATCTTGGCCGTTTCTCTCAGGATGGCGAGGTGCTTCCGGACAAGAAAGTTCATCTGAAACTGATGGATGGCGATGAGCTTGTCATGTTAGGTACCGGTCTGGATCAGGAAGTTCCTATCCAGAAACTCGGTGTAGTGATTGCACGTCCGACACAGCCTGAAACAAAAGCTTCCGAACTCATCCAGTACGCTATGGATCAGGGTGTTAAATCCGGTCTTACCGCGCTGGTTATCCGTATTGAGAGTACGCTCCTTCTCCCTGGCGATGCGAAGATTGAGGAAGCAGCGGTTACCAATGATCTTTCAGTTGCTTCAAGACCTGTTGTTGCTGCTGCAGCGCCCGTTTCGCCTGTACCGCAACCGCAGCAGGCACCGGCCAGTGATGCTCCTACGATCCAGTCGGATGAGCTGCGTTACCGTATGAATCAGCAGTATCAGGAACCTCCGATTCCTTCTTTTGGTGATGAAGAGGATGATGAATACGATTACGAGGATGATGAGATAGAAGCTCCTGTACGTGTGAAATCTTCCGGAAAAAAGAAGAGTAAGGATAAGGAGAAGAAGGGTTCTGCTCTGAAGAATATCCTTATCGGTCTGATCATCTTCCTGATCTGCGGCGTGATCGGATATGTCGGCATGTATGTTCTGTTCAATATTGCTCACTGGAATGGTGATCTTAAGCCGATTGAAACGTCCGAACAGTCGTATGAAGACCTGAATCAGGTCATGTATGCCCTGTATGATGATACTTCTCTTTATGTAGAAGAGTCTCTGGACAGTCAGGCGATCGATACACTGGCAAGAGGTGAGGCAGTTACGCTCCTTGCTTCCAACGGCAACTTCGCTAAAGTCCGTAAGGAGAATGGACTGATGGGTTATGTCCCGCTCGAGATGATCTCGGAAGAAGACCCGACGATCGGTGAGAAGAGTGAGACAGAGTTTATCGATCCGACTCCGGTACCGACTACTCCGACAGAGATCACTAAAGAGACTAAAAAGGCGACAGAGCCGACATCTGCTCCGGCAGAGAGTTCTTCTGAAACAACTCCTTCAGAGACTTCCGAAGAAACTACACCGGCTCCGGAGAGTTCTGAAAGTAAAGAAACCGAGCCTTCTGAGACACCGTCATCTTCAGCGGAGACATCTCCGGAATCATCTTCTGAAACTTCTCCTGAGTCTTCCGAATCATCTGAGACTTCGGAGAGTTCGGACACAACTCCGGCAAACACCAATCCTGAAGAGACAAGTGCTCCGGCTGAACAGTAAAACAAATTAAATAAGTTAGAATTAAAGATCCAGTTTTGCCATTTCCTCGATTTTGAACTCGTTTGGAAGTGGCAATTCTATTTCGTTCTTTTTCAGAACGGAACGGTAGAAACCAAGTACCATATCTACAGCAAGATAACCGGATCTTCCGTCTGCGATCGGAGAAGTGCCGGTAGTGATCGATTTATAGAGGTCTGTATAGATTCCGTAGTGAGGATTCTTGGCGACCGAGATAAGATATGAAAGACCATACTGTTTGATATAGCGGCGCAGATACTTGAATGCGAGATTCTTTCCCTTCGCTGTGCGGATGGAATACGATGGCTTTCCTTTATACAGGGAGATGCGGATCGCTGCTTTTTCCGTATTGATAAAGAATGACGCTTCGTGCTCTTTAGGGAAGGTGGCTGTGGTTCCTTCGACCTGACAGAGTGCGCCGTTTGCAAATGTATACACGCCCATAGCCGTGTCTTCTGCTTCCATATCGCGGAAACGTCTGGCTATCATACCGTTAACGGATACAGCTTCTGAATGCATCAGATAACACATCAGATCGAGAGCATGGACAGTCTGGTTCATAAGTGCACCGCCGTCGCTTTTCCATGTTCCGCGCCATGCAGCCTGCTGATAGTACTCGTTTTCATGTCCCCAGCGGACGATTACTGAGCCGTGTCCCGCTTTTCCAAAAGCACCGCTGACCATATCATCGTGCAGAAGGGAAACGATTGGAAAATATCTGTAAATATGACCCATAGCAATACGAAGACCCCTGGACTCGGCGAGTTCATACAGCTCACGGGAGGACTTATTGCTCATGGTCATCGGCTTTTCGAGAAGAAGATTGGCTCCTGCTTCCAGGCAATCCTTCGCGATCTGGAAGTGAAGACCGGAAGGCACTGTAATAGCCACGATATCCGGATGCAGATCCTTCAGCATCTCTTTATAGTCGATATATGTTTTTAAAGAAGCACATACTTCCTTGTATTTCTTGATTTTCTTCTTGCAGGATGAAAGAAGGTTTGAAGGAGCGTCCGGATTTGTATCTGCCAGTGCGCAGAGAGTGAGGCGGTCGGAAAGAGCTGTGACGGCCCGGATATGCTTCTCGCTTACTCTGCCGCAGCCGATAATGGCTACATTTAGTTTTCTGGTTACTGCTTCATCCGGCATAGATAGCCCTCACTTCTTGAATACTATATCGATATTCTATCATAATCAAAAGAGAAACCAATATAAAATGGTACAATATCAGTAGGTTACCTGATAAGGAGGCTTGTTCCTATGAATATGCTCGAGTTGATCGAAAAGAAACGTGATGGCGGTGTGATCAGTAAAGAAGAGATCCAATTCTTTGTTGATGGCGTGACGGATAAATCGATACCGGATTACCAGGTTTCCGCTTTTCTAATGGCTGTCCTTTGGAGAGGCATGAATGACGAAGAGACCACGGATCTTACTCTTGCTATGGCAAATTCGGGAAGTATCTGTGATCTATCGGATATTCCCGGTGTAAAGGTCGATAAACACAGTACCGGCGGAGTCGGAGATAAGGTTACACCGATCCTTCTTCCTATCGTTGCTTCTTTCGGAATACCATGTGTAAAACTTTCAGGACGCGGCCTCGGCTTTACAGGCGGTACCATTGATAAGTTTGAATCAATTGAGGGCTTCTGCACCTCGGTCGATCCTTCGGAGTTTAAAAGTAAGATCGAGAATTGCGGACTGCTTCTTGGCGGCCAGACGGCAGATCTTGCTCCGTGTGATAAATATTTGTATGCGCTTCGTGATGTGACGGGAACGGTTCCGTCTATTCCGCTGATTGCTTCCAGTATTATGAGTAAGAAGATTGCAGGCGGATCTGATGCGATCGTTCTTGATATTACTTGTGGCAGCGGTGCTTTTATGAAAGATATCGATTCAGCAAGAGAACTGGCCAGAAGGATGATCTCTATCGGAAAACTCGCCGGAAAGCCTGTTTCCTGTGTGATGTCTTCGATGGAACAGCCTCTGGGGATCATGGTAGGAAATATCCTGGAGATGCAGGAGGCGGTAGAAGTGCTGCGCGGCAGGGGACGCGAGGATGTTAAGAGCGTTGTTCTTACTATGGCAGCCGAGATGCTGAAGATGACTGAGGTCGGTAAAGGAAAGAGCGAAGACGAGTTAAAGGAACTTTGCAATCAGAAACTTCAGAACGGCGAAGCATTCGAAAAGTTCGGTGAACTGGTCTTGTCGCAGGGAGGTATGCTCCAGTCGGACGGATCTCCTGTTTATGTCGATCGCCCGTTTGAGGTCATGACTGTCCATGCGAAAAAAGACGGCTACATATCCAAGTGTGATGCACTGGCGGTCGGAGAGGCTTCATGTCTTCTCGGTGCCGGTCGTATGGAAAAGGATGATGTGATCGATATGGGCGCGGGCATAAGGCTTTATAAGAAGATCGGAGACAAGGTTTCCCGTGGAGATGAACTTTATACCATGTATACCGGTACAAAAGCACCGGTAGGTGAGGATCGGATCGATGAAGCGCTCTATAGAATGGAGGATGCGTACGAGATCTCGGATTCCGCTGTTTCTGCGCCGAAAGAGATTCTGGATGTTATTTCTTTTAAGTAGTTGCGTAGATATAGAATGATTGTTATAATCCAATAGAACGAATGTTCAGATTTCGAAAAAGGAGTATTTAGATGGTCATTTTAGGCATCGATCCAGGATATGCGATCACAGGCTTCGGTGTGGTTTCTTATGAGAAGAACCACTT
>JAFWSW010000113.1 GCA_017519205.1 Clostridiales bacterium
ACAGTCATCGTATCAAGATAATGGTCACATACAATACCTCTGTACGCTTCCTGCCACGCAGTACAGTGAACATATCCTCTCCCGCACAGTTCCTCGTCCGTTTCAGCCGATTTAATGATGATTGAATCATTGTATTCGTTCATAATGATTTCTCCTCTATCCAGATCAGGTTTTCTTCACATAATGGCCGTAAACGCGGGTACGCTGGTACCCGATCTTCTTATAGAACTCATTTCCGCCGCCGGTCATCACCTCTGCGCCAAGAGGTCTTAGTACACCGTCATGATGAGAAAGCGCAGCGGCGGCAAGGCCTTTATGCTGATGATCCGGAACAGTGCAAAGCGGTACCATATAAGCCAGGCGGGTCGCAGGACACCACCACATACCGGAAAAGCAGACATAATCGTCGTTCTCGTCCGCTATGATCGTTGTATACTCGTATGTCGCATGCGGCGCCGGCGCAATTGTGGCGCCAAGAACATTCTGATAGAGTTCAAAAGGACTTCTTCCCTCATTCTTTGTCGGAACATCCCAGTCTTTAAACTCACCAAGTTCCCATTTGTTGAAACCGTCCCAGAGGCACTTAGCTGTCTTCAGAGGATCAGATGTGACCGGATCTACAAAGTGATAACCTTGTGGAAGCGGATACTCCAGTTTGCCAAGGCGGAAATCAAAATAGTGTTCCGGCTCCTCATAAGCAAGTTCATAACCAAGTGCTTTTGCCGCATCGATCAAAGCCGTCTGACCGGAAATAAGGACCAGTTCCATCGGGTCTTCAAACTTCGGGTAATTCTTCTCGGCATACTCGATCATCTCACGTGCAAGGTATTCATATCCGGGGCGGAGTACAAAGTAGATCGATGTGACAGGCTGCTCGTAAAACACAAAAGCAACCGGAACATCATCGTCCAGCCAGAAGCGGTTGAGTCGAAGGAAGTCCCTCTCCAGCCACGGGGATGTGACCGCATACTCAAAGAAAGGTTCAGCCGGACCATTGGTCTCTTCATGGTTATACACTTCCGTCATGAGTTTATACACCAGATCAATATCTGTAAGGATCTGAAATTGTTTCGTTGTTATCATGGTATTTCTCCATTCGAGGTCTAATTCATTAATGCTGTAGTCCTATTGCGTCATCATTATAATGCCTGTTTTCAGCACATACCACAATATTCCAACAGTATAAAATCAGGCTCTAAACCTTTACTTCTCATCTGAATCGAATCAAATATCCTTCATTAATAAAAAAGCAGCCCGGAAAGTACGCGGACTGCTTATTCGAAGAGGTTATATAAACTTATTTCTTTATTGTCTTTGTGCAAGCCCAAATGCCGACACCAATCATTGTAAAAGCCGAGCCGAAAACAATAAATGGAAATGTCCCATTGGTAGGAGCATTATGCTCTATAAAGTATTCAGAAGTATTAGAAGCATTGTAATAAATCTCAACGATTTCCCCCTTCTCATAGGCATATTCTGTCTCGCCCGATTTTAGCGCAGTACTATTAAAGACACGCCAGTCTGTAGGCTCGACTGTTGCTACATATGTTCTATCCTTAACATCAAGCGAGTTTTCTATTATTTCAACACTAACCACCTCGCCGTACATTTCGGAATCGATGTTTTTCATTTCCTTATTGTATTTCACGTGACTAACACCGCTCAGGATCAGCATAAGCGGGCCTATTACAAGACACATTAAAATCCAATATTTGGGATTAAAGATAAGTTTCCACTCATAAAGTCGGGGAAACGGAGTAAACCAACGAGACATAAAGACACCTCACTTTAAAACTAAAAAAACTTCATAATCCCCTAATCAGCAATTTGCTAACTTCTTATATTTTTGCATAACAAACTGAGAAATAAAACTATCTCTTTACAGATTTAGAAGCAATAAAGCCGCCGTCAAGTACATTTAAAGAATGCATACTCTGTACTTGCCTTCCCGGCCATAAAATTCGCAGCTTTTAAAGCTTTGACCCATCCATTTTTCATTGCTGTTAATTATCTCACTCCCGCTTCGAGTATTTTAATTCCCGGAGCATCACAGTCGATCTCCATCTGCGCCCCGACCGGAAGCACAGTCATCGGAGTTCTGTGTATATAATCCACGTTTTCAAATACAACCAGATCCGGACGGTGTACTTCATGACATAAGACTTTCAGCATCGTTTCCCTGCTGTCATCGTCCAGAGGACCGGTGATGACAGCTTTTGCCTTATCAAAAACACCTGCCGCAGCAAAAGCACGAAGCTCATGTAATCCGGCCAGTTTACTGCCGTAAATACTGCAGTGTTCCATCGCGATAATGGAATCCTCCCAAATATCGGGTCCGGGGAAAAACTTCGTTCCCATGATCTGCCAAAGAGGTCCTCCGCAGACCGGGATGACATGGCCCCTGACTTTTCCGGAACCCTGCAATACCTTGTATCCGGTTCCCGTTGTCCAGGGGATCGGATCCTTTAGATCTTCGATCTGATCGTTATCCGGGAAACGCTCATACTCTACTTCTTTATCTCCCTCTCTGATCGTGTATGTGGTCGTCCAATCAATGGGCGTGGTCTTTTCCGCAGGTTTGATCTCGCCGATCACCTCATTGGAAAACAGTGTCCGTCTGATCGCCTCTTCCGTATACTCATCGAGTTTTCCGGGCTGTGCGATCGGTGTCAGAACAGTGGGTCCATAATATGCACGGACACCTGAATAAGTGAAAACAGCCATCCATGTAGCAATATCGGAAAAGCCCATAAATACCTTCGGATGATTATGAATGACCTGCGGATCGATATAAGGAAGAACGCGGTAGGAATCATCTCCGCCCTGGTTACAGATAATTCCTTTGATGGAATCATCCTTCAATGCCCACATCAGATCCTCGCCTCTTTTTTCAGGATGATCGTAAAGGTACTTGCTTCCTTTGAGTGCATGCGGCGTTTCGACCACTTCTACATGAAAGATCTTTTCGAATCTCCTTTTACCAAGAAGATATCTGGGAAGCATATCCTCATCCCCTGCGCGGCCTCCTGAAATTGAAATAAATGCAACTTTATCGCCTTCGTTTAGTTTTTGCGGGACGATCAGGTTTTTCATTCTACTTCCTCCACATTATCCTGTAACGCCATTCTCGGGAGACTTCTCTCCAGATCGATTATAGCATAGACAATTAGCCCATCCGCTTCCAGACGTGTACTTCCACATAGGCGAATTTTCCGAGAGATTCCTTTAGAAAAGTTTCCACAGATCCACCGCAGGCATGGATCTTCTGAAGAAGTTCAGTCTTTGTCAGTACTTCAGGACGCTCACCCCATCCGTACCGGGCACAGCTGTCCCCGATCGTAAAGCTGATCTGGTCATCCGGTACGTCTTCCAGATACAGTTCAAGTTTCTCTCCTTCACTGAACCAATTGCGGAGATATTCACACTCCAAAAGAGTGAATGAAAACGGATGCAGAAGCTCCGGTTTCCCTCCCTTTTCTATGAAACAGTCACGAACATACTCATCCGTTGCTTTTCGAGAGGGATAGTAATTAACAAAGTCAGCAAATCGTCCGAAACTCGTCTCCCCCGGATGCGCATCGGAAAGTTCTTTTGCTTTTGCAAAAGCTTCCTCCTCCGGCAGGTTCATGATATTCTTCCACGGATCCGTCCCCGGAAAGAAGTAATGGACAATACTCATCCTGGCAGGACGGAAAAACACCTGGTTCGGGTATCCAAATTCTTCCGTCAGCTCTCCCTCGAGGAATCCGAATTTCTTATAGAGCGCCCGCGGTGCTGTTCCTTTCTCATCTCCTTCGCGAAATGTCGACACCGTAACTTCACGTTCCGGATCAAGTTCCGAAAGAGCTTTTTCCAGAAGAAGCGAAGCGATCCCTTTCCTTCTGAACTTCGGATCCACGGCCATGCAGCAGATCATATTCCTGTTCCTTGAAAAAAGGATGACGCCACAGATCAGGTCTTCCTGTTTCACACAGACAGCCTGATCCTTTCCCATGAACTTCAACACAGTGTTCTCATGGTCTTTCAGCGATTCCTCGGTCTCCAGTCCCGGGAAGTTATCACGGACACTCCGGACCAGATCCATCCATTTCCGAATATCCTGTGGTTTGCCGTACACCGCCTCCATTTGCGAGTCCCCCTTTAGTATCAGTTGCTGTAAGTTCCGCTTTACCCGATGGTACAGAGCTTGCCTCTTAATACATATCCGATCTTCTCATAGCATGCATTTGAAGCGACATAATCCGCATCAGTATACAGCATAGGAATAAACCCTTTTTCCTTTACAATTATTGTAACCTGATACACAAGATGCTCGGCATAGTGTTTTCTGCGCTCTTCTTCCCTCGTGAACACCAGTCCGATGGAAGCCATATCGTTTGCGGGATGCCAGTTGCAGCTTGCAACGAATTTCCCGGATTCATTTTTCCAAAAATACGTATTTCCGGATTTTATCCCGTCTTCTGCCTGAATCAGGTACTGTTCCCGGCTCTCCTTATCGATTCCTACCCCATTTCGGAACATCTCGAAAAAGTCGACCAGTTCATCCAGATCGTCCATCGTGCACTGGTGAATCTCTCCATCCGTCTCCGATACAGGAGCAATCGGATGCAGACAATCGTAAGCAAACAGATTGGTGGTAACGGAAAGGTTCAGTCCGTCATCTTTTGCTTTGTTGATGAAGTATTCTGCCAGTTCATACTTGATGTTGAAACGGTGATTCCCGTCCAAAAAACCTTTTTCACCGGCAAGTCTATATGCTCTTTCCATATCCTCTTCCGAAGCATCATCCGGTGTCCAGATCCAGACCGGATAAGGCTGGCAGGTAAAGCAGACGATGATCTTCTCGTGATCAGATAACAGCAGTTCGTTCTCACCGCCGATGATCCTCGATAAAACAGAAAATGTGTACTTATCTCCACTCAGAAGCTTATAGTCTCTTTCATCTACAAATGTATCCATAGTCAATTCTTTCCGCTCCAAAAGCACTAGGCCAGAAGATCCGACAGGGTATCTTCGGTCTCAACCGGCTGCCAGTGGCCCTCGACACATGTCTTCGGGTCGATTTGTCGGATCTTGTCAGCCAGAGCTTTTGCCAATTTCGCATCCTTCGTTCCGTTAGGAAATTGGGAACAGGTGGCGTCCCCGACGAAAAGCGTCTGATCTTCGCACACATAAACAAGTGTGGAATCATCCGTGTGAGGCGCCTGTGTCTGAAACAACTTGACCGTGCATCCGCCGAGATCGATCGCCATGTCCCCCTCGTAAACAATATCGGCAGGGACAACGATCACCTCTTTACCGCCCTCATATTCTTTTCTTATGCTGTCGTACAGGTTCAGGAATTCATCCGGGCCGTTCGTCTCGATCTTCTTCATACATTCAAGAAGATATCCGTTCGTCGTTTTGTTTGCCAGGGTCAGACCATTTACCGCGTGCATCGCAAACGTGTGATCCCAGTGCCAGTGGGTAATTACCGTCAGCGAAGGAAGTGGCAGACCTTCCTTTTTAAGAAGATCGTAGAATTCCCTGATATGCGATTCCGAGTGACCCGCATCGACCGCCAGGCTGCGTTTACTTCCCTTGACATAGGCAAGATTCGGACGGTCCCGCTCTTCCTCAAATGGCATATACCATATGTGTTCAGAAAGTTTCTTAAGTTCCATTTTTATCCCTCATGCATTGTTTTTTCTATTCTCATATTCGTTATCCAAAATAGAGAACACTCTTCTTCCCTCAAAGTGATCTTTTCTCCAGAAGAAATCACGGAATACGCCTTCGTAAGTAAGACCAC
>JAFWSW010000114.1 GCA_017519205.1 Clostridiales bacterium
CCTGATCGGTACTTCCGAGCACTCCATGATCGGTAAGTTCATCGATACGATCATTGACGAAGAGGATCTGCCGCAGACCCTGACTTCCTATTCTCCGTGCTTCCGTAAGGAAGTCGGTGCACACGGCATCGAGGAGAGAGGTGTTTACCGTATCCATCAGTTCGAGAAGCAGGAGATGATCGTCGTCTGCAAGCCGGAAGACAGCATGGACTGGTACAACAAGCTCTGGAAGAATTCCGTAGATTTCTTCAGAAGCCTCGATATTCCGGTAAGAACGCTCGAGTGCTGCAGTGGTGACCTTGCAGATCTTAAGGTCAAGTCCTGCGACGTTGAGGCATGGTCTCCGCGTCAGAAGAAGTACTTCGAGGTCGGCTCCTGCAGTAACCTCGGAGACGCACAGGCAAGACGTCTGGGTATCCGTATCAGAAATAAAGAGAAGGGCAACTACCTCGCTCATACACTGAATAACACCGTCGTGGCTCCGCCGCGTATGCTGATCGCATTCCTGGAGAACAACCTGAATGCTGATGGAACAGTGAATATCCCTGAGCCGCTTCGCATGTACATGGGCGGCAAGGATAAGCTGGTACCGAAGAAGTAACAGGAAAAGTAGCTCATGCGGAATAAGAAGTTTATCATCGGATTTATAGTGTTTGACATAGTAGCCGTGCTGGTTATCCTGTTCGTTATCCTGGTCAAGAACCCGTTTGAGGCCAAGGTAACACCGGACATGGATCCGACGGATACGACCACAACAGTAAGTGATGCCGATAACCCGGTCTCCAATATCAACGATCTGGATATGGATAAGATGAATCTGTTCCACGAGACGCCCTCACTTGTCGGTATGCGTGAGGAATCAGCGCTGACTGCGGATGGAAAATACTATACCGCGTACCGCTCTGAACTTGATCTGGATCTGGACGGTGACGGACAGATCGAATCGGTAAGCATCTCGCTGGATGATCACAGTGAATCTTTCTATGTACTGGTCAACGATCAGGGAACTCTCACTGATTATGTTATTCCGGGAACAGAGTTTACTTTCCGCGAGGAGTATCAGGCAAAAGCATGTAAAGGCGCGATCCACGGATGTTCGGTCGATCTGGATTCCAGTGATCCGTATACAGAAGTATTTCTCGAACTGAATCGCGATTCCTGGGAGGAGTCGGAGACGATCATGGTTCGTTACGATGGTTCGGCGATCCATGCTTCCGTCGTTCCCGGTGTATTAAGTACGGTATCCAATTCCGGCAAGGTCCAGTTCTCGTTCTTTGATGAGGTCTATGGTGTACATAAACTCTACAGAACATATGACATCACCACGGAAACGGATTTCCTCAAGCCGGAGACGGAGTATTTCTTCGCAGATACGAACGTTGAGCAGACATCCTATACATACACCGCAGACGTTGATATTGCCTGCGTGAATATAAACGGTCAGAGCTGCGTACTGCCGCAGGGAGCATCCTTCTACTGGTGCAGGACAGATAACAGCACCTATGTGGATGTCATTACTTTAGGTAATTCCGTATATCGTCTTCCGATCACGAAGGATGTGGTCGAGTATGAGAACGGACCGCAGAATGTCTTCCATCTGGGCGATCGCGAGGCATCGGAGATCAAGACCAGATAACCGGGATTTATTCTTCCGGACAAACGCATGAATCGAGGAAAATAGTATGGGTATTATCGTAGGACTGGATGTTGGTGGAAGCACCACGAAAGTCGTCGGAATGGATGGAACGAAGATCATCGGAAACAAGATCGTCAAAGCGGACGATCCGGTTACCTCTGCCTTTGGTGCACTGGGTAAACTGATGGATTCCTATGATCTGAAGATCTCCGATATTGAACAGCTCAAGATCACCGGCGTCGGCGCATCTTTCCCGAACGGAAATCTTCTGGGCATCCCGACTGTACGTATCCAGGAATTCTTCGCAACCGGACAAGGCGGACTTTTCCTCTCCGGACTCGATCATGCTATCGTAGTCAGCATGGGTACCGGTACGGCTTTCGTCGAGGCGACCCGTCAGGAAGTCCGTCACATCATCGGTTCCGGTGTCGGCGGCGGTGCACTCGTCGGTCTTGCGAACTGTGCGCTGAATATCCGTGACTTCGATACGATCGCAGATCTGGCGGCAGATGGTAACCTCAATCATGTTGACCTGACGATCGGAGATATTTCCCATGCTGCGATCCCGGGTCTTACTATGGATACGACCGCATCTAACTTCGGTAAGATGCAGGATGACGCAACCAAGTCAGATATCGCATACGGTCTTTTCAACATGGTATTCCAGTCGATCGGTACGATGGCAGTTCTGGCGGCAAGAAATGCCGGCATCAAGGATGTCGTCTTTACCGGACAGGCTACCAAAGCACCGATGTGCGGCACGATCTATAAGAAATTCTCGGAACTGTATAACATCAACTTCGTCGTACCTCAGATGTCGGAGTTTGCTACAGCTATCGGTGCGGCGATCGCGACGAACGAGTGAGGCGGGACATGGAAGGATCCGAAAAGTCCGTCAAACTGAAGAGTACCCGTGCATTTGAACTGGATCTTCTTCGCGGTTTTGCGATCTTCATGATGATCCTTCATCACTTCGCTTACGATATCCGCAATATCTTCGAGTACAATGCATTCGGATTCATTGATGCCGACTGGTTCTGGGCATTTCTGCATCCGTTTTTCCTTTGTATCTTCGTCGGGATCTCCGGCATATGCTGCCAGTTCTCGAGAAATAACTTTAAGCGTGCACTGAAACTGCTGATCGTATCTGTCCTTTTTTCTGCAGTGACGATCACGCTGGATCATTTTATGAATCTCGGATGTGCCGTCTACTTTAATGTGCTTCATCTCCTGACGGTTGCGACATTCCTTTTTGCGATCTTCGATCATCAGGAGCAGAAGAAGACAAAAAGCCGTGACAGCCGTGGCGGCGATATGATCCTCTTTGGCATCGTGATGCTTTTCTTTCTGCTTCTTCAGGCGCTTCCTTTCTATAACTACAAGATCCGCTGCGGATGGGTATCGATCCTCGGACTCGAGCCGCATCAGGACTTCAACCTGAATCCCGGTGATGAGATGGGCCTGATCCCCTGGGTCGGTGTATTCTTCCTGGGAGTTCTGATCGGACGTCATGTCTATAAGAAGAAGGAGACGTTTTTCCCGGATGCCCCCGAAGCGGTCCTTAAAGTATCTAAGCCTTTTGAATGGATCGGCAGACATTCGCTGCTGGTTTATATTCTCCATCAGCCTGTTATGCTGGGTATCCTCTATCTTCTTCACTATCTGGGGGTAATCTGATGAGGCGCTATCTGAAGGGATCGATGAAGCCATCGTGGAAACGCTGGTTTTTCGGCGTGATCCTTCCTGTGCTCCTGATATTCCTGATCTATATCCTTCAGACGATATTGATCCACTTCCCGGAAGCAGGCGAAGCCTATGCAAAGCATGCATTTGTGGTCCTGTCCTTCCTTCCTGCGAAGATCTCTTCGCTCGTTCCGATCTCCCTTTCGGAAGTGTTTGTTGTCACACTCGTTCTTTCATCTCCGATCCTTCTGGCGTGGCTGATCATCCGAATCCGCCGGGCAGTGAAGAATAAACGCGGGAAGAAGTGCTTTTTTAATATTGGAAGAGCGGCCGCCTGGACGGTGCTGGGAATCTATTTCCTGTTCATGCTTCTACAGGGAATGAACTACACACGTTATTCTCTCGATGATGAGCTCGGGTTCGGAAGAAGAAACTACACTGTCGAGGAACTTCAGGAGGTCTATGCGTGGGTCATCTCGGGTCTGAATGAATCGCGGTCTTCCTGTGCGGAAGATGAAAAAGGTGTCGTTTCCTATCCCGGCGGAAAATACGCTTTCCTTTCCGACATGGAGGATCTTTACGAGCAGTCGGCAAAGAAGTTTTCCCAGATCCGCGGAAATTCCGCAAGACCCAAGCCGGTCATGCTTTCCCACTACTGGTCGTATACCTATATCGTCGGATTATATTTCCCGTTCTTCGCCGAGCCGAACATTAATGTCGATGTTCCGTTTGTCGAGATGATGTACAATACCTGCCACGAGATGTCGCATCTTCACGGGTATGCCGTGGAGAACGACGCGAACCTGGCAGGTCTTCTGATCGCGCTCAGCAGTGACTGTCCGGAGCTTCGGTACAGCGGCTACTATGAAGCGGTCGAGCTGATCATCAAGGATCTGGTGCTCGCTTATAACAAGGATAATGACGGGCTTTCGAAGTTCCTGTCGCAGTATCCTGTCGTCGACGGCTATTTCCGGGATTATAATGCGGACAAAGCATACTGGCTCGCGATCGATCCGCCGGAGATCGTCGAGAAAGTCTTCAATGCCACCAACGATGCCTACCTGAAGATCAATCAGCAGAAGGAAGGCGTCAAGAGCTACAATATGCCGACATCCATCGTCGCGGATTACTATTTCATCTATGTGAAGGGAGAGGCGTGATGCACCAGCAGAAGCCGGAGACGTCCGATAATAATCAGAACCGGATCATTGTCCGGCTGGATGGGCATGCGTATTACTATCCTGTATGCGATGTTCTCCGCCTCTTTACCGGTGAGATCCCGAGAGAAGAAGAGGAACAGGTGGTATGCGCCGCCGGATCTCTCGCATCCTCTGATCTTTTTTCTTCGGAAAAAGCACTCGTCCTTGTAAGCCGCGTTTCTAATGAACGTGTCGAGACGGTGTTCAGAAACAAGGAACAGATCTCCGTGGATAGAAAGGATCTGACGCTTCCTCTGAACCGGGAAGTGAAACGTCAGCTGTATTTCCTTCTTTCCCGGATCACGGGGAAAACTTTCCCGTGGGGATCACTTACCGGGATCCGTCCGACGCTGGTCGCAAGAGAAGTCGAATCTGAGGATGAACTGGTACAGAACTACGGCGTCCGGAAGGATAAGGCACATCTTGCTTTCCTTACGAAGGAAAGAGAAGATCTTGTGCTGGATGCTTCTTCTCCGGATGCGCTTCACATCTATATCGGGATCCCGTTCTGCCCGAGCCGCTGCTCGTACTGTTCGTTCATCTCGCAGGAGGCACCGAAGAAGAGGGAGATGCTTCCCTCTTATGTCGATGCGGTCCTTCGGGAGATGGATCTGGTCCTTCCGAAGATCGGATATAAGATCGAATCGCTCTATATCGGAGGAGGTACGCCGACGGTACTTCCGGAAGTGCTTTTCGAGAAGTTTATAAAGGGTGTGTTCTCCCATCCGGAACTGTCCGAAGTAAAGGAAGTATGTGTCGAGGCCGGGCGTCCGGACACGATCACGGAGAAGAAACTTCAGGTGCTCCGGGATAATGGCGTTTCGAGAATATGCATCAATCCGCAGACCCTGTGCGATGCGACGCTTGAACGTGTCGGAAGAAAACACAGTGCGGCTGACTTTGTGAGTGCTTTCCGCATGGCAAAGAAGATGGGTTTTACCATCATCAACACGGACCTGATCGCAGGTCTTCCGGGTGAGACGGCATCGGAGTTCCGTAGTTCCCTCTGCGAGATCATCTCGCTTTCACCGGAAAACATCACCGTGCATGCACTGTCGAAGAAACGCCGTTCCTCGATGAAGAGAGAAGAAGTCGTCCGGTCGGAAGAGGAGGATCTTCGGGATGTCGGAAGCATGCTGTCATTCGCTTCGGAGAAGCTTCTTTCGGAAGGGTATGTCCCGTACTACATGTATAAACAGAAGGACACGATCCGCGGGCACGAGAATATCGGATACTGCCGCGAGGGAACGGAGTGTATCTATAATGTTGCCATGATGAGCGATATGCGGTCGGTGCTTTCGTTCGGCGCGGGCGGCATGAGTAAGCGGATATTTCCGGATAATTCAGCTTCGGAGGATGCGATGTCCCATGTCCGGATTGAGAGGTGCCCCTGCATCAAGGAGCCGAGCCAGTATATCCGCGACGTGGAGATCATGGCCGAGCGAAAGATCTGCTTCTTTTCGGAAGAATAATACGATATACTGCTAAACGTTATCCGCAAATGCGGAAAAGGGAGGAATAAGAATATGATCGCTGATGTGAAAAAAGCACTGGAACAGGGAGTTGCACAGAATCTTCTTCAGCCGG
Source organism: Clostridiales bacterium (assembly GCA_017519205.1). Taxonomy (GTDB): domain Bacteria; phylum Bacillota; class Clostridia; order Saccharofermentanales; family Saccharofermentanaceae; genus Scatonaster. Next base: position 6,106 of record JAFWSW010000114.1, read on the forward strand.
TGGATCCGGACGAGGAGACGAAGAAGAAGTTTTTCAA
>JAFWSW010000115.1 GCA_017519205.1 Clostridiales bacterium
ATCTTTATCCTTCAGAATATCTCTGCCAATCTCGGCGGTATGCTGACACCCTTTGGGAATCCGCAGAATCTCTATCTGTATTCCTACTTCAAGATCCCGACGGGAGAATTCATGAGCATCATGTTCCCGCCGTTTCTTCTGGCGATCTCCATGCTGACGGCGGCTTGTTTCCTGCTCCCGCGGACACCTCTGGTCATAAAGGACGACTCCGGACAGGGGCTGAATAAGAAGAGGACGGCGCTGTATCTGACGCTGTTTGCTTTTTCGCTTCTCATCGTATTCCGTCTTATCCCGTACTGGGCCGGCCTGATCGTTATTCCGCTGGTACTGGTTTTCGCCGATAAGAAAGCCTTCGGCGAGGTGGACTACGGTCTTCTGGCGACATTTGCCCTGTTTTTCGTCTTTTCGGGTAATATGGCGAGGATCCCGGCGGTTCAGGATTTTGTAGGAAATCTTCTCGGAAGATCGCCGCTTCTGGTGAGTATCGGATCCTGTCAGGTCATCAGTAATGTTCCGTCATCGATCCTTCTTTCGAAGTTCACGGATAACTACAGAGAACTCCTTCTAGGGGTAAATATCGGAGGAACGGGTACCCTGATCTCGTCTCTTGCGAGCCTGATCACGTTCTCCCACTACAGGACTCTCCGTCCCGGCCACACGAAGCAGTACATCGGTCTTTTTGCGCTGATCAACGCAATCTTTCTTCTGGTAATGACGCTTTCCGCGTGGTTCTTCTTCCGCTAATCTGCTAAAATGTTGCATGGAGGTTTTTCGCATGAATAGTCGAGTGATAACAATCGGTCGTGAATTCGGATCCGGCGGGCATGAGATCGGTATGCGCCTGGCGGAGCGTCTCGGCATCCCTTTTTATGACAGGGAACTGATTACACTTGCTTCTGAACAGGGCGGGCTTGATCCGAAACTGATCGAGCGTAATGAAGAGGGAGCTCACCGGATCTCTGAAAAAGGAAGATCCCGTATGCCGTTCTTCTCGCTGTCTTATACACCGGACTTCTCGGATGCGATCTATCTTCAGCAGTGCAAGGTCATCAAGGACCTGGCGGCGAAGGGTCCGTGCGTGATCGTCGGACGATGCGCCGACTTCGTGCTCCGGAATGAAGGCAGCATCAACGTATTCATCGCAGCGAGCATGCCGTACAAGATCGCCCGAAAGAGAAAAGTAGCGGTAGAGAAGGCCGGCTACACGGACGAGCAGATGGAGCGGTATATCAATGACATGAATACCGCAAGAGCGAATTACTATAATCACTACACGAACGGAAAATGGGGCAACAGTTCCACTTATCATCTGTGCGTACACTCAGATCTTGTCGATGTGGATGGTGCCGTGGAAACGATCCTGGCATATCTTGAGAATATAAAGTGAGGGAAGAGAAAAATGAAAACGAAAGTATTTGTTGACGGAAGTGAAGGAACAACAGGCCTTAGGATCTTTGAGAGATTCCAGGGAAGAGACGATATCGAACTTCTTAAGATCGATCCGGAACTGAGAAAAGACCCAAACGAGAGAAAGAAACTGATCAATGCATCGGATGTTACTTTTTTGTGCCTTCCGGATGTTGCGGCAATCGAATCCGCAAGCCTTCTGGATCCGGACAATCACCATACGGTGATCATCGATACATCGACTGCACATAGAACGGAAGAGGGCTGGGCATATGGATTTCCGGAACTCTCTGAAAAGCATAGGGAAGCAGTTGCAAAGGGTCAGCTTATCGCGGTTCCGGGCTGCTATGCCAGCGGATTTATCTCCCTGATCTATCCGATGGTCGCCGGCGGGATCATCAGCAAAGATTACCCGGTAAGTGCTTTTGCTTTATCGGGTTATTCCGGCGCCGGCAAAAAGACTATCGCTGTGTATGAGAGCCCTGACCGTCCTTCCGAATTCTCTTCCGGAAGAGAATATGCACTTGCCCAGAAGCACAAGCATCTCAAGGAGATGAAGGCGATCACGGGTCTTTCCAGACTGCCGCTCTTTTCTCCGATCATCGACGATTACTACAGCGGCATGGTCGTATCCTGCCAGTTCTACACAGATATGCTCAGTAAGAAGATGACCCCGTCCGAACTTCTTGCCTATTTCAGAGAATACTATAAAGGTCAGAAGTTCATCACTGTGGCAGAAGACGACGATGAAACAGCGGCGAGTGGTTTTCTCGCAGGAAACGGACTGTCCGGCTGGGATGGCCTGAAGATCTATGTTACAGGTAACGAAGATCGCATCGTCGTATCTTCCCAGTTTGATAATCTGGGTAAGGGTGCGTCTGGTGCGGCGATCCAGTGCATGAACCTCAAGCTCGGCCTCGATGAAGCGAAAGGGCTGAACCTCTGATGAGTGAGAATAAGAATCTGACCGATCGTCAAAAAATGAAGAATAAGACCTTATGGATCTGTCAGGCTGCCATGATCGCAGCGATGTACGTGGCTCTGACATATGTATTCCAGCCGATTTCTTTTGGCGCGGTACAGGTCCGTATAGCGGAAGCGCTGACGATCCTTCCGATCTTTACCCCTGCGGCAATCCCGGGACTCTTTGTCGGATGTTTCCTCGGTAATCTTCTGGGCGGCGGCATCATGATCGATGTGATCTTCGGAAGCCTGGCCACCTTGATCGGTGCGGTCGGTACATGGCTCCTTCGGAAAAAGCACCCGGTATTCGGCACGATTCCGCCGATCATCGCAAATACCCTGATCGTACCGTTCGTTATTAAGTTTGCCTATGCGGACGAGATGGCACTTCCTCTGATCATGCTCATGATCCTGGGCGGAGAGGTCCTCTCCTGCGGTGTTCTAGGCGGTCTTCTCGGAATCACGCTGAAGAAGACGAAGGGGATCTTCAACAAGAACGAAAAAAACTAAGTGCAGTCATCAGTGTTCAATATGATTCATTTTGAAGCGGGACAGATTTTGTCCCGCTTTGTTTGTCACCCGATATTTGTATTTTTATACTGAATTCGGTTCGCGTAAAAATCCGATGCCGTTATGAAATCAATAACGATCGGAGGAATTTTTATGTGTTCTGATACTGTGAGATCCGGGAGAAATATAGACGGGCAAGCGATTCCTGAGGAGTTGAACATGATTGCGAAGAATGAATTTGCCAGTTTTATACGTGAGAAGAGGCGCGAGTACAATGAACTGCATCATGAACAGCTGAGTACAAGAAAGATCGCGAGACTTCTTGGGGTGAATGAGAGTTCTTTTCCCAAGATATTGAATCGGGAGAGACCGACAAAAAGAAGAGATCTGATCATTGCTATCGGTATTGTGCTGGAACTCTTTCCGGGAGAATTATCTGAGGCGCTGCGCCTCTACGGGATGCCGGAACTGGAAGACCCGAGAAAACTATCCGGTGAGGATGTGGATCGGGACCGGCTGATATCCGGAATATTGATCGAATACAGTACACGGAAAAGTGAGTGTACGATCGAAATATGTAATGCCAGACTAGTGGAGAA
>JAFWSW010000116.1 GCA_017519205.1 Clostridiales bacterium
CGGGAAAAAGAAGCGATTCCTTCATCGTGAAGCTCATTTCCCGTAGTAATGATCGGGCTCTTCGTCTTTTTCAGCCAGCCGCCGGAAAAGAGCACCTGCTTGTCTTTGGCGATCAGTTCATGGGCCACGATATCTTCGATCCGGAAGATATGCCACATCGAGTAAACGAGCGTCTTACTGTGATATCCTTCCGCTCCAGAAAAAGGCATCTGATAAAAAGCCTCTGCCGGGTAGTTTTTCGCAATCGATGTGATCTGCTCGAAAAGCACTTCTCGAAGTTCGATGAGCGCATCGATTCCTTCCGGGAAAGTTGCTTCTTTTCCAATCAGGGTCTGCATCTTCTTGTTCATTTCAGACCATTCTTGATTCATGTTACATCCCCCCCGACGGATCTATAGGCTATCGCTGCATTATGCTCATAAAGCGAAACTATAATCATTCTAACATAGCACGATATATCCATATGCTATAATGAGACAAATCTTCGAATGAAAAGACAGGATTTGTCTTCTGAAACAGGATAAAGTAAGGGAGAAATCACAAGATGGACTGGGTCAATGTCATTACCGAGACGCTCCGATATCTGGAGAAGAATCTTCTGACAGTGCAAGGTCCGAAGGAGGTGGCCCTTATGGTACATGTTTCGGCAAGTTATCTTCAGACAAGTTTTCAGATGATTACCGGATATTCGATCAGTGAATATGTCCGTAACAGAAAACTGTATCTGGCTGCGATGGAGCTTCTGGGAGAGGATGTCAAAGTCATCGATATTGCAGCTAAATACGGATACGAGACACCGGAAAGCTTCACAAAAGCCTTCAGCCGTTTTCACGATGCGACTCCCAATGAGATCAAAAAGAAGAAAAAACCGGTTCGGACATTTCTTCCGCTGAAGCTTTCTTTCTCGGTCAAAGGCGCCGATACGGTGGATGTAGTGATCGATACGACCACGCCGTTCTTTCTCTTCGGGAAAGCCGATGTTTTTGAAAATGAGACTTCCTTTCAGAGGATCCCCGGATTTGTGACCGATTTTGTCAAGAAACAGCTCGAAAGCAAAAACTACGGACCTTTCTACGGAGTCAGTGTCGGAGAATGTGAGAGCGTTCTGAATAATCAGGGGACACCCTGGCTTTCGGATTTTGATGAAGAGGAAGTCCAGAAGATCACCTTTGCGGAACGATTCCTTTTCCTTGCCGGATCCGAGTGTAAGGGCGGGGAAATCCCGGAAGATATGACCTGTATCGAGATCCCGGAGACGCTCTGGGCAAAGTTCCGCTGTAAGGATAATTCTGCAGAAGAGATCCAGAAGATGCGCAGATTCATCTTCGGAGAATGGCTTCTGGATACGGACGAATACGATCTTATTGCCGAGTACAATATCGAATGCTATAACCTTCCGAGCGAAGACGGGAAAGGTTTTTATAACGAGATCTGGCTTCCGGTCCAGAGAAGAGCAGAAAAATAATTCAGGAGATAGACATATGAATAGAAATAGCTTGATGAGAAGAGGGATCGCCATGCTTCTCATTCTTTCCACAACTTCTTTTGCCGGATGCAAGAAAACAAAAAGGAATACGAAATATATCGACCTCTTTCCGTACGCAGAAACGGAATACTTCACACCCTTTCAGAATGAGAAGACCAGTTACTGCTCGCTGGATGAAGGATTAGACCTTCCCGTCTATACACAAGGTATGAGCGGATGCTTTGCTTTTTCCGCGGTCACGTCTGTGCAGGCCTATCTTCAGAAGAATAAGATAGGGAACTGGGAGGCGACCGGCGAGGAGATATTTGACCGTATGTACTGTGCGAAGGAGGACATGTCTTCTGGAAAAGATGGCATGTATGTCACCATTGGAAATAAGAGTGAATATGGCGGAAACCCGCTCCATGTATTCGATGTGCTTTGTTCCGATTCGCTGCACGGGTATGTGCTTTCGGATGCAAAACGGCTCTTGAATCCTAAGATCGACGAACTGAAAGAATGGGTCCGGGAATATGGGGCTCCGGTCGTAGCAATCAACTTAGAATCGGGATACTCCAGAAGCCACGGATATCCGACGCAGAACTATAAGGGAACGGAAACGAATCACTTCCTGTGTGTGATCGGCTGGGATGACGATTTTCCGGCAGACGCCTTCTCCACGAAAGCCTCCCGAAACGGAGCATGGCTGGTGCAGAATACCATCACGCCCCTTAACATTCCTGCCTATTACTGGGTCTCCTACGACGTGCAGTTTCCCTTGGCGATTTCGTATCAGATGACCAATTCCTATTCTTCCGGTGAAAATCACGGAAGTGCCTTGATCGGTAACATCGATCTGAGCCTTGGCTCTGGTGAAAGCACTTATGCCAGCATTATCCGGCACGAGGGGAAACTTTCTGCAGTCGGGATCTTCTCGGAAGAAGAGACCTGCACCTATGAGGTGGAGATCCTGGATGGAAAATTCGGGCAGTCGCTTGCCAAGGTCAGCGGGAAGATGGAGCATGCCGGATATCACCTGGTTACACTTGATACACCTCTTTCTGTCAAGGAATGCACTGTCGTTATAAGGAAAACGGGAACCGTTTATTTTGAAGGAGAATCCATGACCGTTCCGACGAAACGCTTCTTTTATAGCGGCGCTGTCGAAGGTGAACTTGAGTATGTGACGCATACTGAACCTAACACATCCTTTGTTCTGGTGGATGGTGAATGGATCGATGTGACGGACGAGAGTTTATCGGAAAAACTGGGAGTCAGCGAATACACCAAGATGATCGGAGATCCGTTCCTGCCGGTCCTCTTTAGCTGACCGCGAATCATGACGGATTTCTCTTATGTCGATTATTCTTTTCTTCGGAATTAAAAAAGTAATGGATAAGTGATCACGTAATTGTCATCAATGATTACTTAATTATTAACGCTGTCCGTATATACGGACAGCGTTTTTTGTACCATTTGTTTAGCAAATATGAAAGGAGAATTTGTATGGAAAACGAGATGGTTTTGTTTGAAACAAAGGACAAAGAGATTAGTATTCGTGTGGCTGTGGGTGATGACACTGTTTGGTTGAGTGCAAATCAGATGGCGCTACTTTTTGACCGTGATGAGAAGACGATCAGGAAACATATCAACAGCATATTTAGAGAGGAAGAACTAAACAAAGAAAACAACACGCAAAAAATGCGTGTTGATGGTGTAAAGCAAAGAGTGCCATTCTATACGCTTGATGTTATCATCTCCGTTGGGTACAGAGTGAAATCTCAGCGCGGTATTGAATTTCGCCAGTGGGCAAATTCAGTATTGAAGCAGTATATCATCAACGGATATGCCATAAATGAGAAGAGACTTATTGCCCTTCAGAAGACTGTGGAGATTCAGTCGAGGATGCTCGCGGATACGTTGTCTGTTGAGCAGCAGGATGTACTTCGAACGGTGAGTCAATATACAGAAGCATTGTTGCTTCTTGATCAATATGATCATCATGATCTGGAAAAACCTGAGGGAACAAAGCCTTTATACAAACTCACATACAAGGACTGTCGAGACATTATCTCACGCCTGGAAACGGAATACAAATCAGATGTATTTGGTGTTGAGAAGGAAGCCGGCAAGGTGGAGGGCATTCTTGGCGCAGTTTATCAGGATGTCTTTGGTGGAGAGGTTTATCCGTCTTTGGAAGAGAAGGCGGCCAATCTTTTATATTTCATCATAAAGGATCATCCCTTTAATGATGGATGCAAACGAATTGCCGCATCGCTGTTTTTAGAGTTTCTGAATCGAAACGGCTGTTTGTTCAAGAATGGTGAAAAGACGATAAGTGATGGAACTCTGGTTGCGATTACACTCATGATAGCGGAATCTGATCCGTCAGATAAGGAGATCATGATCACACTGGTCATGAATCTGATGAATATTAGGTAACAGACAAAGACCGGCCAAGGATTCCCTCAGCCGGTCTTTATAATTCATATGCAATTGTGTGACTCCCACGCCTTACGCGGGAGTGAATCTTTTTCGACAGCGCCATCAATTATTCCCACTCAATCGTGCCTGTCGTGCTCGATGAATTCGTTGCTGTATCCATTCGTAAATACCGCTATCCGATGGTTCATGTACTTATCCTCCGAACCAAATCTGTGTTTGCACGTTCTTTTTGCTCTGATTTCACCCAACCTGAAACAGATACATTATACCATGAATTGTTACCATTCTCCGTAATATAGAAGAAGGGGCTGTCTCCTAAGAGACAGCCCCTTCTTACATTAAGTATTTGGGATTGGGATTAGAAATCTACTTCTGTATCGTAGTAGCAGCACTTCAGGAGCTTTTCCATCTCTTCGACGGAAGGCTGACGCGGGTTGGAGCCGGTGCATGCATCTGCGATTGCATTGACTGCGATGTCATGGAGTCTTTCGAGGAATACTTCCTCCGGTACGAAGCCCTTCTCTGCCGGGTAGCTGTCTGCACCATAGGTGCCGATGCCGTGCGGGATATTGAGGTCATCGTTCATCTTTCTGAGGTAAGCGATAAGTGCTTTTACCTTATCGTCATCGGAAGCATTTTTATCAGCGATACCCATGTAGTCCACGATCACGCCGTAACGCTTCTTCGCTGTCTCATCCTTTGCATTGAAAGCGATTACCTTCGGAAGATACATCGCATTTGCTGCACCGTGGATGATGTGTGCGCCGTAATCTGCAAAAGCAGCGCCTGTCTTATGTGCCATGGAGTGAACGATACCGAGAAGGGCATTAGAGAATGCCATACCGGCCAGGCACTGTGCATTATGCATTCTGTCTCTTGCCGCCATGTCACCATTATAGGAAGCAACGAGGTCCTTCATGATCATCTCGATCGCATGGATCGCAAGCGGATCTGTATAGTCGCTGTTTGCGGTGGAAACGTATGCTTCTACTGCGTGTGTCATCGCATCCATACCTGTGTGGGCAACGAGCTTCTTCGGCATGGTCTCGGCAAGTTCCGGATCTACGATCGCAACATCCGGTGTGATCTCAAAGTCAGCGATCGGATACTTGATACCCTTGGAATAATCGGTGATGATCGAGAAAGCAGTAACTTCAGTAGCTGTACCCGATGTGGAGGAAACCGCGCAGAAGTGTGCCTTCTTACGAAGCTCCGGAATACCGAATACCTTACACATATCTTCGAAGGTGCAATCCGGATACTCATACTTGATCCACATAGCCTTCGCTGCATCGATAGGAGAACCGCCGCCGATCGCTACGATCCAGTCCGGCTCGAACTTCAGCATCGCATCTGCACCCTTCATGACTGTCTCAACAGACGGATCCGGCTCGATACCGTCAAAGATCTCGACTTCCATGCCCGCTTCTTTCAGATAGCTCTCTGCCTTATCGAGGAATCCGAAGCGCTTCATGGAACCGCCTCCGACGCAGATCATTGCCTTCTTTCCCTTGAAGTTCTTCAGTGCCTCAAGTGCGCCTTTGCCGTGATAAATATCGCGAGGTAATGTGAAACGTGCCATAATGCAGTCCTCCTTGATTTTTATTTTTCAATTAGATTATAATGCGTGTGCAGATATATGTAAAAAGTATATTTTATATGTCAGTCATACAATATTTATATGGTGCGAATTATGAACAGCAATTGGGAATACTATAAGATCTTCTATTATGTCGGCAAACACGGGAGCTTCACACAGGCGGCCCGCTTTCTTCACAACAACCAGCCGAATATCACCCGTGTGATCAACATGCTCGAGTCCGACCTGGGCTGCCGCCTGTTTGTCCGATCCCCAAAAGGCGTGACCCTAACTCCGGAAGGTGAGAGGCTTTTCGCGCATATAGAATCGGCATATCAGCAGATCGAAAAGGGAGAGGACGAGATCTGGTCCGACCGGCTCCTTCAAAGCGGAAGTGTCTCGATATCCATCAGTGAGATCGCGCTGCATGTTCTCATGCTTCCGATCCTCCAGAGCTTCAAAGCCAAGCATCCCGGTATCCGGATCCGCGTATATAACCATTCGACTCCTCAAGGTGTAAAAGCACTGGAACAGGGCCTTGTCGATCTTGCCGTCATTTCTTCGCCCCTTAAGGTCTCCGATTCGCTCGAAGCGACCCACGTCAAATCTTTCCAGGAGATCCTCATCGGCGGAGAGCCGTACCGTTCTCTTTCCAGAAAGAAGCATTCCCTCGAGGACATCTCTCAGTATCCGCTCATTACCCAGAGCCATGACTCGACCTCTTTCCAGTATCTTACTGATCTTTTTCTAAAAGCAGGAATTACCCTTAAGCCTTCGATCGAGGTCACCACGACCGACCAGATCCTCCCGATCGTCGAGCATGGTATGGGACTCGGATTCGTGCCAAAAGAACTGGCCTCGCCATCTATCGAGCGTAAGACGATCTTTCCGATTCCACTGACCGACAAACTGCCATCAAGAAGCATCTCGCTCCTTCAGGATAAGGTCCGTCCCTTAAGCCTGGCCGCACTCGAGCTGAAGCGCGAAACTTTAGAAGCTCAAAAATCTGTCTCTTAATCGTTTGTCTGCATTGGAAATGAAAGATTCAGGGATACATTGATGATGAAGTAGTATTCATCTTCCAGCTTCTTTGCCAGTTCCTCGAGTTCTTCATACGTCTTGTCATGCTTGAATTCGATCTGAAAGTCGCTCGTGAACTCAATATATCCGACGATCTCGGCATCCCCGCTCAGGTTGAGTCCTAAGATGCAGTACAGAATATAGTTCCAGACCGAGTGCATACCGCATGCCGCCCAGATGCTCTTGAAGCGAAGAGTCAGAAGCGAGAAGATCAGCGAAACCAGGAAAAGATTGACGACTGCAATCGAAGCAATAGAAGGGTTTCCGAAGTCGGGGTCGTCATCGACAGTACCATCCGCGGCGAAGGCTACGGTAGCATGCTTCTCCGGGAGATCGAGCGCTACTATGTCGATACGCGCTACGAGCTCTTTACCAGCACGAGAAGTGTGGATAATATAAGACTATACGAGAAACTCGGCTACAAGATCTTCGATGAGAAAAAGATCACCGATGAACTGGTGTTCGTGTATATGGAGAAGATGCCGGTGAAAATAATTGAAAAGCGAGGGCGCGGATATGTCGGAATATGCTTTTGGAAAGCCGATCGGGAAAATTATTCATGGTGGAGATTATAATCCGGAACAGTGGCTGGACCGCCCAGATATCTTAGAAAAAGACATCGAGTACATGAAGCAGGCCGGCGTCAACGAGGCGACCCTCGGCGTGTTTTCCTGGGCCATGTATGAGCCGAGAGAAGGCGAGTTCCATCTGGAGTGGCTCCATGAGATCATGGACCGGCTCTATGAGAACGGGATCTATACGATCCTGGCAACCCCATCTGCCGCGCGCCCGGCGTGGCTGGACAGTAAATATCCGGAGGTCATGCGCGTCGACGACATGGGTATCCGAAGACGCCATGGCCTTCGCCACAACCACTGCCTTTCTTCCGAAGTCTATCGTGAGAAGGTAGGCATCATTAACAGAAAGCTGGCAGAAGAAGTCGGCGATCATCCGGGTCTTCTGGCATGGCATATCTCGAATGAATTCGGCGGAGAATGCTTCTGCGACCTGTGTAAAGCGAAGTTTCAGGACTTCCTGAGGAAGCGCTACGACGGGGATATCGAGAAACTTAATCACGAATGGTGGGCGACATTCTGGAGCGCGAGGTACAGTGATTTTTCCGAGGTAGAACCGCCTTATGCCAACGGGCAGATCGCCATTATGGGACATAAGCTGGACTGGCGGAGATTCACCACGTGGAACTATGCGGACTATACGAGAGCCGAGATCCGCGCGATCCGGGAGGGCTCGAAGAAGAAAGATGTCCCGATCACGACCAATCTCATGAAGCGGTTCTACGACATCGATTACCGTGTTTTGGCAAAAGAACTCGATGTGATTTCCTGGGACAGCTATCCGCTCATGCATAACGACTGGGAAAGCTACGAAGATACCATGATCGAAGGTGCATTTGACCATGCGATCATGCGGGGACTTAGGAAGGACAAACCGTTCCTTCTGATGGAGAGCTGTCCGGGAAGCGTCAACTGGTCGGAATATAACAAGCTGAAAAGACCGAAAGTCCACGAGCAGTTCTCGCTGCAGGCGGTGGCCTGCGGATCGGACTCGGTGCAGTATTTCCAGTGGAGGCAGTCCCGTGGCGCATGGGAACAGTTCCATGGTGCCGTGGTCAGCCACTTAGGAACTAATGACACGAGGATCTTCCGCGAAGTGGCGCATACAGGAGAGACACTAAAGAAGATCGCGGAGGTGGAAGGCAGCACTTCAAGAAGCGAAGCCGCGATTATTTTCGAGTGGGAAAACTGGTGGGCGATCGACTATTCCGGCGGATTCAGCGGCAAGACAAAAAAATACGATGTGACCTGCCAGAAATACTGGGAGGCCCTGATGAAGCGAGGGAACGATGCTGACATAATCTCCGTGGACGATGATTTTGACGGGTATAAACTGATCCTTGCGCCGATGCTCTTTTCTGTGAAACCGGAGACGGCGGAGAAACTAAAAGCCTTTGTAGAAAAAGGCGGCATCCTTCTCGGAACCTACATGACCGGCTACGTCAATGAGAACACTCTCTGCTATGAGGGCGGCTTCCCGGGTGCGGGTCTGAAAGATCTTTTCGGCGTCATTGCGGAAGAGATCGATACACTCTATCCATCGGATAAAAATGCGATCTGCATGACCGGGGACAAGTGCTTTTCCGTAAGAGATTACTGCGAGATCCTGCGAGTCTCGGATGCGGAAGTGCTCGGAAAATATAAGGATGATTTTTACGCCGGTGCACCTGCCATCACGTGCAAAAAGAACGGGCAGGGCAAGGCCTATTATCAGGCGGCAAGGATCCTTCCGGAGGAGCTAGCGGGATTCCTCGACATGCTGATTTCAGATGCAGGGATCAAGACGCGGGAGCTTCCGTCGGGCATCGAGTGGCACAGACGGAACGGGGAAAATGCGACCTATGATTTCTATCTGAATCTCTCGGAACAGGATGTAACTCTTTCGGGATTGAACGGGATCGATCTGGTCACCGGCGAGACGATCAACGGCAATGTCACGATCCCGGGAAGAGGGAATCTGGTAGTGAAGACGGTTTGAAGTTAGTTTAAGGTTCGCCTTCTATACTGGTGTCATAAACCAGAAGGGAGACGACGAATATGCTTAACCGAAAACACTTAAATACATTGTCCCTTTTGCTGGCCGCAACAATGATGATTTCCATGACGGCCTGCTCGGACCGGGACGAAAAGAATACAGATACAACCGCCTCTACATCGGCATCGGAAACCGAGCCGGACGGAAGTGAGAGTGCAGAAGCAGAGTCTGAATCTTCCGCACCGAAAAGCACCGGCAGTCTTATCGCAGATGAAGAGATCTCCAATAGCGGAGATGGTGAACATGCCATCGAGGCAGATGGTGAAGATGCTTCCTATTCTAAAGTCCACGTCACCAAAACCGGCGATTCGGAGGAAGGCGACGAGGCGGATTTCTATGGCGACAATTCCGCGATTTTTGCCACGAACGGAGCGACCCTTGATCTATCGGATATCGTGGTCGATACGGATGGAAAACATGCTAACGCGGTGTTCTCTTATGGTGAAGGAACGACAGTAAATATCCGTAACTCCGAGATCAGAACATCCGGGAATTGTTCCGGCGGACTGATGACGACCGGAGGCGGCACGATGAATGCCGAGGACCTTACGATCCATACAACAGGGAATTCTTCCGCGGCGATCCGGTCAGACCGTGGAGGCGGTACGGTAACCGTTACCGGCGGCTCTTATACGACGGACGGAAAAGGATCTCCGGTCATCTACTCGACGGCAGATATCACGGTCAACGATGCGAAGATGGAGTCCACTTCATCCCAGGGTGTAGTAGTGGAAGGAAGAAACTCCGTAACGCTGAATAACGTTACACTGGTAGCGGATAACAACTCCAAGAACAGTGATAAATCATCGTGGTATCAGGCCGTCATGATCTACCAGTCCATGTCCGGTGATGCCAAAGAAGGCGAAGCTTCTTTCTCCATGAAAGACGGATCGCTGGTGAATAAAAACGGGGATATCTTCTTCGTCAATAATACCGTCACAACGATCACGCTTGAGAATGTGGAGATCACCAATCAGGACAGCGAAGGAGTCTTCCTTCGTGCGGCCGCGGCCGGCTGGGGATCGGAAGGATCCAACGGCGGAAAGGTCAATCTCATTCTTAAGAACCAGAAACAGGATGGAGACATCCTGGTGGACAGTGTCTCGGCAGTGAATATGTATCTTACATCCGGTTCAAATTATCAGGGCGCGATCAACCCGGATAACGAGGGAAAAGTATATGTTGAGATCGAGTCTGGATCGAAGTGGATCCTCAGTGGCGATTCCTATGTTACCTCGCTTACCTGTGATGCGGATGCCATCGATCTGAATGGCCATACTCTCTATGTAAACGGTGTAGCGTATAGCGAAGGAACGCCATCAACAGGTGAGGCGATCACACTGGTGACAGAATCTTCTTCTGACAGAAGTAAGGGCGGACCGGAAGACGGAAAACATGAAGCTCCGCCTTCCGGAGAAAAGCCAAAGGGCGATCCGCCGTCCGGGAAGAAGGAAAAGAAGGAGGACTCCTGATCCTGTCGGGTAGTGATATAATTATCCTTGCCTGTTTCGAAGGAGCGATCCTTCAGAAACGGCTAGTAAGGAGATTAGAAACGAAGCATGATTTATGAGAAGAATTCCTATGTCTCGGGAAGTATGTGTGACAGTAAACTGAAGCTTTCGATCCTGGCGGCGGATGAGATCGTGGAGAATGCCGTTACGGAGCTGATGGGCGATCTCGGCATCGATGGGATCGTGGCGATGGAAAAGTATAAGGCGATGTGGCTCATTGCCAAGAACAGTTTCCTGTTTTACCGCCGGCCGGTATGGCGAGAGGCGTTTTCCGTAAGGTGTTTTATATCGAAGTTTTCTGCGGTGAAGCTGGTCCTTGATACGATCGTGGAGGGCAAAGAAGGAGAGAAATTCCTTCATGCCAGAACCGAACTTGCGGCAATCGATCTTGAAGGCGGCAGGATCCGGAAAGCCGAGACGGTAGGATTTACGCCGGACATGGCGCATCCTTCGGAGGAGGAAGGCCCGGAGTTCACGAGATTTCCGAAGACGGGGACCGAGCCTGTGGACTCGATCGTGGTCCGCTCCACGAGCCTCGATTACTGCTATCACACGAACAATATCGAATATGTGCGTTTTATGCTGAACACCTATGATATCGAACATTTCAAGACCCACGATCCTCTAAAACTGGAGATCCACTACGGCGGACAGTCTTTCGCGGGAGAGAAGCTGGACATCGAGAAAATGGCGACCGAAGACGGAGATCTTTTCAGGATCGTAAGAGACGGAAATGAGATCACGTCCTGCAGAATCGCCTGGGCAGAGTGAACCTCGCGCGAATTTCGTATCTGAAATCAGTTATGTTAAAATGAAATGCGGATATAGTACTTATGTTTATTTGGGGATGAAATATCGATGATCTGAGGAAGGAATCCAGAGATATGGCGTATTCGCATCTGCCTTTTGAACAGTATTTTATCAACACCAGCGACGATTTTAACCACACCGGCCGGGCGACCTACGACGTCAAATACATCCCTGTCCGGTATTCGTGCAACAAGATGGAGAAGTTTTTCCACATCGAGCACGAAGTCAATTACGAGATCCACTACGAAGAAGACCGCGACGTTATCCAGCTGAACTTCGAGAAGAGCTCGGGCTTTACGGATTGGTTTGCGAACATCTTCGAGTTTTCCAGCAAATACTACGACGCGATCTCCTACGAGGAGCGCCCGCTTCAGCTTCGCGTCCATCACGGCTGGGGCGTCATGTATAAGACCATCAAAAGAGAAGTCCGCTCGAAGTGGAAAGAACTGCATGAAAAGCACCCGTCGGCGGAGACCGAGGTGGTCGGCTGGTCACTGGGTTCGGGCCAGGCCATTTTGTGCTGTCAGGATCTAAACTATAACTTCGGTGTGAAGCCGCATCTTTTTACTTACGGCAGCGTCCGTCCGTTTAAGGGCAAGCGCTCGAATTCCTCTCGCCTGAAGAGCTATCTGGATACGGTCTGCACGGAGTGCTGGAACTTCGCAGACATCAATGACATCGTGACCTATATGCCGCCGTTTAGAGGTTTCGTCATGATCCGCCGCGTGGATATCAGCGAAGAAAAGAAGAGGACATTCTTTAAACTTCTGAAACCGAAGCGCTTTCACACGACCTATGACCATTCGAACCTGTATTCGAAACTGCTCGAGCGTGTCCGTGCGTACCGGAAAGCTTGAAATAAACGCAGTTGGGGATGCTATGAATTACGATGTAGTTGCGCTGGGTGAATTACTGATCGATTTTACGGAGTCGGGGAAAAGCTCCGACGGGATGCGGCTTTTTGAGCAGAATCCCGGAGGTGCACCGGCCAATATGCTCACGGCCGTGAGCCGCTTCGGATGGAAAACGGCCCTCGTCGCAAAAGTCGGAGACGACATGCACGGGCGTTTTCTTATCGAGACGCTGGAAAAAGAAGGCATCGCCACCGGCGCGGTGATCCGTGACCCCAAGCAGTTCACCACACTGGCCTTTGTCGGATTAGATAGTAATGGCGAGAGGACTTTCTCCTTTGCAAGAAAGCCCGGCGCCGATACGATGCTCCGTGAAGACGAACTCGATATGGAACTTCTAACTAACTGTAAGGTGTTTCATTTCGGATCTCTTTCCCTGACCGATGAGCCTGCAAGATCTGCGACGCGAAAAGCCGTCCGCACCACGAAAGATTCCGGGGCGGTGATCTCCTATGATCCCAATTATCGCGCCTCGCTGTGGCCGGATGTAGAAACGGCCGTTGAGATGATGAAGTCCGCGGTCCCGTTTGCGGATGTTCTGAAAGTTTCCGACGAGGAAAGCCTTCTTCTGACAGGTTGTAAAGATCCGGAGGAAGCCGCGGAGAAACTTCTCGCTATGGGCCCGAAGCTCGTCACAGTCACGCTCGGAAGCGAAGGCGCTTTTCTCGTAGGAAACGGAATAAAAGAGAAGATCCCGGCTTTTTCCGTAAATAGCATCGACACGACCGGTGCCGGTGATTCGTTCTGGGGAGGATTTATCGGCAGTTTTCTCACCTTAGGAAAAAAGCTCGAGGAGATGACCCGGGAAGATCTCAAAAAATGTGCGATCACTGGTAACGCCTTCGCCGCTCTGTGCGTCCAAAAACGCGGCGGCATCCCTTCCATCCCCACGAAAAAAGAAGTGGAAGAATTCCTGCAAACCCCTGAAAACACGGGACTCTACTAATACATGTGCATTGATGATCTTCCGCTATAATCATTCAGTAAATAAGCCTCGGATTTGACTCCGAGGCTTAGTGCATTAAATTATAATTTTATCTACCAAACTCGTTTACTGCACAGACAATGCAGAACAGTTCCGTCTTCCGGTATATATATTTTCCCCTTTTCGCAAAGGATAACCTCCATACCTGCCTTATTGGCAAACTGTATCAGATCATTTGCTTCAAAAG
>JAFWSW010000117.1 GCA_017519205.1 Clostridiales bacterium
CCCGACAGATACACCGACGCCGGTACCGACGGAGACGCCGTCACCTACGCCGACACCAGTTCCGACGGCGACGCCGACTCCAAAGCCGACGAAGGCCCCGAAGCCCACCAAGGCTCCGACCGAACCGACTACGAAGCCGACCGACCCGCCACCGACGGATCCGCCACCGACTGACCCGCCACCGCCGACCGAGACAACACCGGCACCATCGGACCACGATTGGGACGCCGAATATGAAGCAGGCATGGCACACGCCAAGGCACTTGGTTACGAAGTGTTTTTCTACAATAAAAGCGAACACATGTTCGAATTCCGCAAAAACAACGAACACCAAGGATATGCTATACCCACAATCGATGGAAGATGGATGGTAAAGTATACTCCTGTATCAAATGGCGAAGGGTATTATTACAACAAAATGGGTCATAACCTGATTTCTCTTCTAGACGGCATTGACTCATCATATTAAAGAAGGGGGAGCGTCATTTATTGCCAAGATGACGCTTTTTTCTCTGGAATTCTTCCTCGTGAAGAAATACCCATAAACCGTGTATGAGCTCCTCATACAGTATAGTTGTGTTTTGTTTTAGATGATTAAATATAGCCAAATCTAATTTTCTCTTCCTTTGCAACCTGCTAGATGTATTAGAAAATAATAGAATAAACTTACAAATAGTTATGAAAGGAAGTGATGTCAGTGCGGTTTGTTCCTTATGTGTATGACTCAACTGGATCGTCTGTACCTATCACCATTTCTCGAATGACAATCGAAGATGCAGAAAGTACTAATACTTTTCCTAAATGGCAAACTTCTTGGACAAGTGATTTTCTTTTACAAGACTCTTTTAAATGTTATACAGTTAAAGTTGACGATGAACTTATTGCGTTGGCCGCTTATGAAATCCAAGATTCTTTGTTGATCGTTCATATTGTATATATGGAATCACAGCCACAGAGTAATCCAACAATGACGGATATCCGCAAATATACAGGTATTGGTCGGCTTTTAATTGCGTATGGAATCAAACTATCAGTAGATAATGGATTTGGAGGAGATGTGGTTTTGAAGGCAAAATCTTCAGAACTTGAACAACATTATATTAATGATTTTGGAGCTGTTAAGCTTCCCGTCTTTGATGCAGGTGCTCCTCGTTACATAATTGCTGATGAGGCCGCTAAACAGGTTTTATTTAGTTTTTTAAGTTAGAGAGGTGTCGAAAAATGGAAAAGGAGATTAAATCTGTTGCAGAAAGCTATTGCAGTCGAAATCCTGAAGAAGAGCGTTTCTATGAATTTTTCTTCAAATATTGCAGAAAGTATAACATCAACTGGGCCAGTGCTACAGAAAAGGAGAAAGCATTTATAGAAGAAGTGACTCAAGTTACATACGAACGTGACAGAGCTATTCGTATGGAGACCCCACTTGAGGATGTTCGTCCTGCATTTGCATCATGATTATAAGAGACAAATTATGGACAGCCGTAGTAAATTTCTTTTAGCCACTCTATTATCTTTTTCTTTTATGCTTTCTTCCGTTAGCTGTAGTTGTAATGCAAAAGAAACGACAGGTCAACCGACAGAAGAGCCGACAACATCAACGACGGAGCCGACACCGACGCCCGTGCCGACGAATACTCCGACTCCGGAGCCGACGCCGACACCTGTGCCGACTGACACTCCGACTCCAGAGCCGACACCAACGCCCGAACCGACGCCAACGCCGACTCCGGAGCCGACTAAGGCGCCGAAGCCCACTAAGGCTCCGACTGAACCGACTTCGAAGCCGACCGATCCGCCGCCGGAGACAACTCCAAAGCCGACCGATCCGCCGCCGCCACCGGAAACTACGCCGGAGCCAAAGCCGACTGATCCGCCTGGAAGAGACTTCAAAGCTGAACAGAGTGCTGGTATCTCCCAAGTTAAAAGTCTTGGTTATACCGTAATGCTTGTTCGTGACGACAGTGAGTATGCATTTCATTTTACGAATGCCACTGGAACGTATCTTGGTACCGCGCATATCATGTCGGACAAGAGATGGGTCGTCAACTATGGTCCGGTCGATACGGAAGATCCGAACGCTACGTATCGATATGTGAAAAAAGGAAATAATCTTACGGATCTACTGAATGGGATCGACCCTGCTTGGATGAACTATTAATTGGCTTGGTGCAAATCATGGAATAAGCGCCGAATTATTAATACGGTGCTTTTTATAAGCTGGAATTCTTCCTCGTGAAGAAATACCCATAAACCGTGTATGAGCTCCTCATACTGGTATTTTTATATCCTAGATCAAGATTTATTGTTCCGTTCTGACAGTTCTCATCATGTAGTCGATCTGTTTATCCAAATCGGCGCGAAGGTCTTCTCCGTCTTCTTCTCCGTATATAATTCCGACCAGCATATAAGGTTCACCTTTAAATATAAAGGTATAACCGGTAGCATAGAAATCCAACGGTTCGTTGGTGACATGATTAACGCTGGATGCATGTCCTTTAAAGTGCATCGTATCAAATTCGTTCACCTTGATTTCTTCACTGGAATCCAATTCGATGATAATCGGATCTTGATCATAACGAGCCGGGGTGGAAAGGCAAGTGCAACGCGAAGCAGCCTCGAAAATTTTCCCGTTATTATACAGATCGAAAACATCTTTCAGACTGCCATCAAATTTCTTCCCGAAGGCCTCCTCATCATACCAAACCAAAACGGGAATACATTTGTTTTGTCCTCGGGGTTGAAAACAAAGTACAGTACCATGCTGATCTTCATTAGCCTGTTTATGATAATTCATATACAATTCAAACAGTTTTATACAGTATGTCTTCGAGTAGTCTTTCTCCATCTCCGGATCAGCTGTTGTCTTTCCCTCTGATTTCTCGGCGCTCTCACTCTCTTCCTCTGTATCCTTTGTCGTTTCCGTTACGGTCGCTGACTTATCATCCTTTGAAGACTTGCTTTCCTCTTTCTTCTTCCCGCATCCGGCCATCGAAAGTAAGCAGACCGAAGCCAAGACCACTGAACCCAACCTCGTAAACTTATGCATTTTCCTATTCCTCCCTTGTTGTTAACAGACTCGAGTTAAGGAAGCTCTTGAAAAGAGCTTCCTAACCTGTTAACCGTAGTGTAACAGGCAAATTTGCATGAGATAGTCGGTCAAACCGAGTAATCTTCCCGAATAAAAAAAGAGTTTTCCGAGCCTTTGCAGAAATAACGGAGAAGAAAAGTAACGCGAATATCAAGGTAAAAGAGAAAGAAAAACACCTTCGCCGTGCTTCCCCCGATCACAGCCACGTAAGATCAAGTAAGCAAGCGAAATAAAAAAGGCGGAAATCATTTCGAAGTGCCTCCGCAGGCGCATAGCGCCGAGGACCAGCACGAGAAAGATTCCCGCCTTTTGAATTCTAAATAGCTTGCTTACTTGATCTTAGCCGGTTTGATCATCCAGATCCCCTTCGCATACTCGCTGATCGTTCTATCCGAAGAGAACTTACCGGAATTGCAGATGTTGATCCAGCACTTCTTTGCCCAAGCCATACGGTTCGTATAGTCTCTGTATGCCTTGTCTCTGGTCTTTCTGTAATCGTCGAAGTCACCGAGTACATAGTAGGTGTCACCAGGCTGACAGTTGCTGCCATAGATAAGGCCATTGAACAGATCCTGGAACATGCCTGTTCCCTCATCGTTGAAGGTACCATCCACGAGACGGTCAAGGACCTTCTTCAGACCCGGGATGTTCTCATACTGCCACTTCGGATTGTAGTAAGCACGGGTTGCTTCCATATCCTCGACACGGCAGCCGAAGATGTAAACATTGTCATCTCCAACAGACTGTGCGATCTCAACGTTTGCACCGTCCCATGTGCCAAGGGTGACCGCACCGTTCATCATGAACTTCATGTTACCTGTACCGGAAGCCTCGAGGCCGGCTGTGGAGATCTGCTCGGAGATATCTGCTGCCGGGAAGAGCTTCTCACCGTTACTTACGTTATAGTTCTCGATAAATACGACCTTCAGGCGTCCTTCCATATCCGGATCGTTGTCGATCATCTTAGCGATCTCGTTGATAAACTTGATGATCGCCTTGGCACGGAAGTATCCCGGAGCAGCCTTTGCACCGAAGAATACGGTTACCGGCGGCATATCGAGCTTCGGATTCTCCTTGATCCTGTCGTAGAGGTTCAGTGCATAGATCGCATTCAGGAGCTGTCTCTTATACTCATGCAGACGCTTGATCTGTATGTCGAAGATAGAATCCGGATTGACCTTGATGCCCTTGGTCTTTTCGAGGTGGTTGCAAAGAGCGACCTTATTGTCTCTCTTAACTTTCAGGAAACGCTCCATGACCTTCTTATCGTTTGCGTATTTCTCGAGTTTCTTGAGCTGATCAAGATCGGTGACCCAATCCTCATTACCGAGGAGGTCTGTAATAAGAGCCGCCAGACCCTGGTCACAGACACGGAGCCATCTTCTCGGTGTAACACCGTTTGTCTTATTGCTGAACTTCTCCGGATAGATCTCATACCACTCTTTGAGGGTATCTCTCTTGAGGATCTCTGTATGCAGTGCAGCAACGCCGTTTACGGAATAGGAACCGTAGATCGCCATCCAAGCCATCTGTACTTTTCCATCGGAAAGGATCGACAGACGGTCAACAAGCTCGGAGTACATGCCCATCTCGAAGAACTGTGCTCTCTGCTGGTTGTTGATGCCCTCGACGATCTCGAAGATACGCGGGAACAGGAAGCGGAAGATGTTGCAGTCCCACTTCTCAAGAGCCTCTGCCATGATGGTGTGGTTTGTGTAAGCAAATGTATGACGTACGATCTCCCATGCATCTTCCCACTTCACGCCGTTCTCATCGACGAGGATACGCATGAGCTCCGGAATACCGATAACCGGGTGGGTATCGTTGAGCTGGATGCTGTTGAGCTCGGCAAACTTAGAGAAGTCATTGCCGTGAACAGCCTTGTAGTTTCTTACGATATCCTGCAGAGATGCGGATACGAAGAAGTACTGCTGACGTACGCGGAGTACTTTACCATCGTAAGATGTGTCATTCGGATAAAGCACTCGGAAGATATCGTGTACGCGGTTTCTCTCGATCACTGCGTCATCGAAACGCTGGGAGTTAAAGAGATTGAAGTCAAATTCCTGAGCCGGTTCGCACTTCCAAAGGCGCAGACGGTTTACGTTATGTGTATTGTAGCCGGTGATCGGCATATCGCACGGGATCGCCCATACGTCGAAGTCATTGAAATGAACGCGGATCTTATCCTCGTATCTCGGGATAACGAACGGATAGCCGTTCTCCATCCAGGAATCCGGATGCTCTCTCTGGAAACCGTTCTCAAAGGTCTGACGGAACAGACCGTAACGGTAGAGGATACCGTAACCTGTTACCGGGAGATCCAGTGTCGCACAGGAATCCAGGAAGCATGCAGCCAGACGGCCAAGACCGCCGTTACCGAGAGCTGCGTCGGTTTCTTCCTCAAGAAGATCGGTCAGGTTGATGCCGAAAGCCTGCATAGCTTCAACAGCCTGCTCATAGATGCCTAAGTTTACGAGGTTATTCAGCATGGAACGTCCTACCAGGAACTCTGCGGACAGATAGTGTGCCTGACGGACTTTAGCATATTTCTCACGTGTTTTCTCCCAGTCATCCGCCATGATCTCGACGATAGAACGGGAAAGCGCAAGCCAGTAGTCTCTCATAGTTCCCTTATCCGCACTCTTACCGGAGCAGGATTTTACCTGGAACGCGATCATATCGTGGAGCTGCTGCGCTGTGATACTGTGGGTATTTGTCTTCGGATCGACAGTGATTTCGCGGCGGGCTGCAGATGTTACTGTAGTTTTCTTTGCAGGTGCCTTTTTCGCTGCCGGAGCCTTTGATGCAGATGTCTTAGCAGTAGATGCTTTCTTTGCCGGAGCTTTTTTCACTTCCGTTGCTTTCTTTGCCGGAGCTTTTTTCACTTCCGTTGTTTTCTTTGCCGGAGCTGCCTTCTTCGCTGCTGGTGCTGCTTTCTTGGCGGCTTGGGTCTTCTTTGCTGCCGGAGCTGCTTTTTTCGCGGTAGCCGGCTTCTTGGAAGCTGTCTTCAATGTTACTTTCTTCTGTGTTTCTTTCTTTTGTGCACGTTCACTCATAACGATGCACCTCCTTTTCCCCATAGGCATTTATAAAACCACATTTGCTATTGTATCAGACTTCACAATTTCTGCAAATCAATGTATTCTTATATATAGGATTTTTCGGGAGGCAGTATATGACCGTTACGTCACAGACCATTGTTTTGACGCTGATTGCAGCCCTTATGGCTGTTCCGGCTTTTTTCATGTTTAATAAGATGCCAGAGGCCTGGCTTCAGGATTATGATTTCGATCCGAAAGCGGAGAATGTCCGGTGGGCCAAGCGTCTGAAACCCTTCCATATCGCGATTTTCGCCGTTATCTATGCTGCACTGGTCTTCCTGAGCTCTGCCAAATACCCGGATTTCCTTTCTTTCGATCACTATCTGCGCGTAATCGGCTTATTTATCGCGCTTCCGGGTTTTACCGTGATCATCATGTCAGACAAACTGAACCGCATCATCCCCGATCACGTGATTGTGTTCAATATCGCCCTTTCCGTGTTCTACTTTATCAGCGACTTTGCAGACGGCAGTCTCTGGATCAGCAGCGGAAAGCCCTGGTATTACTTCATTCTTAACCGTCTTCTTGCTGCCATCGTCGGAAGCGGCGCACTTCTTCTCATCGGTCTTCTCTCCTCCGCCATCGCGAAGACAGAGGCCATGGGCATGGGAGATGTCAAGCTTCTGTTTCTCTGCGGTCTTCTTTCCGGTCTAAAAGGACTGATATTCGTCGTTTTCATCGCCTTCGTCTCTGCCGGTATCGTGGCAGTACCGATGGTGATCAGAAAGCGCATCCGTATCGCAAAAGAAGAAAAAGAGATCCGGGAGAGTCCGGATCCGGCTAAAGCCAGAAAGATCCTCGCCAAGAAGAAGCGCGAGATGCACTTTGCTGACGACCCGGACTATCTGGCATTCGGACCGTTTCTCGTACTCGGAACAGTGCTTTTCCTGCTGTACGAACCGTACTTCCTGGAACTTTTTGAGCAATACTTCGGTCAGTTGACGGGGGCAATCTAATGTCGGATCATCAGAAAAGAGGTTCCTCCGGATTTACATTCATCCTGAAAAACAACATCCTTCCATTCCTTCTGCCATCGTCATACCCGAATATCGGTATTGTCATGGCGGGAGGCTTTGGTCTTACATTCCTTCTTCAGATGATCTGGCAGGAGATCCCGGATGAGAAGCTTTTCTTCTCGAAGACGTCTCTGATCGGATTCTCGGTGATCACGCTGTTCCGTCTTCTGGCGCTTCTGCTGGTATTTGTATTCGTGACCGAACACTACAAGATATCCGAGCATTACACCTGGGGAAGAAATCCCGGTCTCGGCGCTCATTTCATCGCATTTATGGTCGGTGTTCCCGCCATGCTGATCGCCATCGGCCTTCATAATCTTTTTATCTACTTCGAGCTGAAGATCGGAAACCCCATCCCTCCGCAGCTCTACTACTACATCACCTCTGAGGGCTCGGTCTATGGACTTATTCTCATGGTCATCATGGTAGTCATCTTCCCGATCCTTATTGAGGAATTATTCTTCCGCGGGCTGGTCTTCTCGGTCCTTCCGGACAAGTGGTGGATCCGGATCTTTGTTCCCGCGGTCTTAAGCACTCTTTTTGCCGTAAACCGACTGGAACTTCCGGCATATTTCGTGATCGGGCTTCTCTGCTCGCTGGTTCGCTACTTCACGGATAATACGATCTGCTCCTGTATTACGAGACTGGGATTCTTCTGTACGAAGATCCTGATGGCGCCGATCCTTCCGACGCAGGATCCTTCCGAGGTACAAAATGCGATCGATTATAACCGCATGACGATCTACGCCTCTCTGATCGGTATTGCACTTGGTATCGTAATGCTTCTGGTCCTGATCCGTCAGCTCCGTTATCTCCGTTATCTTCAGAAGAACGAAGATATGCGCTGTGAAACAGAGGAAGGAAAGCCGCTTTTCATCCCTCTTTCTGAGCATTTTCACGCTGATTTCATCATCGGAGTCTGCTGTCTTCTTCTGAGCTGGATCATGTCCTGACAGGAACATGCATCCGCCTCTCGCCTTATCCGGGAAAGCGATAGCTCTTACGGCTTTGTCTGAGAAGGCTGTTCTCCGCTCTTAAAGATCCCCTCGTCCTTATCACCGTCCCGGCTTAAGAAAGAATAGGCCGGTAGCGGCTTTGCCACCTTAAGAAGATAGGTCATCTCCGCATGCGGCGTGGAATCAATAGGATCCCCGTTCTCATCGAAGATCTCTTCTGCCGTGATCGGCTCCGGATACCCTTTTGGCGTCAGGACATGAAGCGTATCGCCCTTAAAGATCTTATTTCTCTGGGATACGACCGCGCACCCCTTCTCTTCGTCATATGCCGTGACCACTCCGACCACAAATGCCGGTCTGTGGTAGGTCTTATCCGGGAAGATCTGGGCATTTTCGCCCGGTCTGTCATAATAAAACCCAGTCGCGAATTCACGGTGGACAGTCCTGTTCAACATCTCCTGCCATCTGGGGTCCTCTTTATAGTTCTCCGGATCCTTCATGTAGAGATCCACTGCCTCTCTATAGGCTTTCGTTACGGATGCCGCGTAAAAAGCACCCTTAATGCGGCCTTCGAGCTTAAAGCTCGTAATGCCTGCTTTAATGAGCTCCGGAATGTGGCTGATCATGCACATGTCCTTGGAGTTAAAGATATATGTGCCGCGCTCGTCTTCCTGGATCGGAAGCGGTGCCTCGAGGCGCTTCTCCTCGACGACATAGTAGCCCCAGCGGCACGGCTGCGCACAGGATCCGGAGTTCGCGGATCTTCCCGTGAAATAATTGGAAAGAAGGCATCTTCCGGAATAAGAGACGCACATCGCACCGTGGACGAAGCACTCCAGCTCCAGATCCGCAGGGATGGCTTTTCTGATCTTAATGATCTCATCGAGCGTCAGCTCTCTGGCAAGAACGACACGTCTGGCGCCCTGCTCGTACCAGAACTTACAGCCTTCACTGTTGGTCACGCTCGCCTGGGTGCTGATATGGATCTCCAGGTCGGGGGCCAGTGCTTTTACCTTACGGAAAATACCGGCATCGGATACGATCACGGCATCCATGCCGATGCCCGCCAGAAACAGGATCTCGTCATCCAGACGGGAGATATCGTCCTCATGCGCCATGACGTTGACTGTGCAGTAGCACTTGACGCCTCTGTCATGGGCATATTTCACACCCTCTTCCATCTCTTCGTGGGTAAAGTTATCGCTGAAAGTACGTAGTCCGAAAGATTTTCCGGACATATAGACAGCATCCGCGCCATAGGCGACGGCCGTCTTCAGTTTTTCCAGATTACCTGCCGGAGCTAAGACTTCCGGCGCGCGAGGATCTCTTGTCATATTACATCTCCGGGGATAGGCGGGATAAGGGATCAGCCCTCATCACCTGTCGGTCCTTCGTCATCGATGACCGCATTATCGTTCCAATTGTCCTTATATTTCTCAACATTGGCTTCATGCTCTTCCTTCGTAACCGCAAAGGCCGTTCTTCCGTCGCCCTTCGCGCAGAAATACATGAAGTTACAGTTCGGTTCCGGATAGAGCGCTGCCTGGATCGCATCAAGACTCGGCATACAGATCGGTCCCGGCGGGAGTCCTCTGTATTTGTAGGTGTTATACGGGCTGTCCCACTCCAGGTCCGTGCCCGATGCCGCCCATACATGGCTCATGCCTTCGAGCTCACGCAGATAGTTGATCGATGCATCCGAACCCAGGAACTGCATATCCGGATCTTCCGACTTCAGACGGTTATGGAATACCGCCGAGATAAAGAGCATGTCCGTCTTATCCGTCGTTTCCTTCTGGATCAGGGAAGCAAGTGTCATTACCTCGTCCATCGTCATACCGAGCTTTTGCGCACGTTCATAGAACTCATCGTAGAGCTTGGAATTCATGTTTCTAAGGAACGTCGCGATGATTTCTTCCTCACTGGCGTTCATATCGAAGTCGTAAGTATCCGGGAACAGATATCCGCTCAGGATATAGTCACGGTTCTCGTTTGCGGCAATTGCCGATACAAATGGATAATCGACGAAGAGATTCGGGCTGTTCATGCACTCGTCAAGATGCTTCTCGTCAAAGGCCAGGCCCTTCTCCTTCAGTTTCAGCTTTACCTCACGATACGTGATACCTTCCGGGAAAGTAATACGAACGACTTCCGGTTCCTGGCAGAGGAGATACATCATCTCATCATATGTCAGTTCCGGTGTAAGGAAATGCGTACCGGCAAGATAACCGCCGTCAAAGCCGTTAAACTTACTCATGATGGAGAAGGTCATGGTGTTCTTGATGAGACCTGCCTTCTTCAGCTTATCGGCAATATCGCTCGTGGTATCACCGGAACGGATCACGATCATGACCGCACCGGGCGTATCCTGATTGATGACCAGTTCTTTTGTGGCGATATTCTTCTCGAGCGTCTTAAATCGCGTATTCTGCGAAATGACATAGTTATAGCCCAGGAACACACCGATGACACCGCACACGATCAGCGCGGTAACTACGATCAGTACACGCAATGCAATCGATACTTTTCTCGAAAACATGCCGTTATATCTCCTTCCGGCGGATGCCGTACGCCCTATTTTCCGGCAAAAGCACCTGCCTTATCAGCTGTTCTTCTTCGCGGCACGGTCCTTCGCACGGAGCTCGGTAGAAAGGATCTTCTTACGAAGACGGATGTTCTTCGGTGTTACTTCACAAAGCTCATCATCACCTACGAACTCGAGGCACTGCTCGAGGCTGTAGTTGAGAGGCGGAGTCAGACGAAGTGCATCGTCAGAACCTGCCGCACGCATATTGGTAACGTGCTTCTTCTTGCAGACATTGACCGTGATATCCTCATTCTTCGGGTTGATACCGACGATCATGCCCTCATAGACCGGAGTTCCGGCGCCGATGAAGAGCTGTCCTCTCTCCTGTGCATTATAAAGACCGTAAGTCATTGCCTCGCCGCTCTCAAACGCAACCAGCACACCGTGGGAGCGTGTCTCGATCTCGCCGGCAAACGGCTCAAATCCGCTAATTACGCTGTTCATTATACCATTGCCCTTAGTGTCGGTCAAAAACTCGGTACGATAGCCGAGGATACCTCTGGACGGTACTTTGAACTCCAGACGTGTATAACCTTTCTCCGGCGGGAACATATTGACCATCTCCGCTTTTCTTGCGCCGAGCTTTTCGATAACGGCACCTACGAATTCCTCCGGTACGTCAATAAGGAGCATCTCGACAGGCTCGCAGAGAACGCCGTCGACTTCCTTCATTATGACCTGCGGACGGGATACCTGGAATTCATATCCTTCACGGCGCATGGTCTCGATGAGGATGGAAAGGTGGAGCTCACCTCTTCCCTTAACTACGAAGGCTTCTGTTGTATCTGTTTCCTCGAGTCTCATGGAAACGTTGGTCTCCATCTCCTTGAAGAGTCTGTCACGGAGGTGACGGGAAGTAACGAACTTACCGTCCTGTCCGGCAAACGGGCTGTCGTTTACGGAGAACGTCATGGCGATCGTCGGCTCGTCGATATCGACGAAAGGCAGCGGCTCCGGGCAGTCCTGCGCACAGATGGTATCACCGATGTTGATCTCCGGAATACCGGCAACACAGACGATCTCACCAACGGAAGCTTCCTGGACTTCCTGACGGCCGAGGCCCTGGAAACGGAGGAGCTTAACGATACGAGCGTTCTTTGTGGTGTTGTCATCATATGTGCAGACAACGACCGGCTGGTTCTGCTTGATCGTACCTCTCTCGATACGGCCGATCGCGATACGTCCGATATACGGGTCAGAGTCGATATTACTTACGAGGAGCTGAAGCGGTCCTTCAGTATCTCCTTCCGGACACGGGATATTCTCGATGATCGCATCCAGAAGCGGGCAGAAATTCAGTTCTTTTCCATCGATATATTCCTGAAGATCAGTGGTTGCGAGACCGACCTTACCGGATGTATAGATGATCGGGAAATCGATCTGATCGTCATCCGCGCCAAGTTCGATGAAGAGCTCGAGGACCATATCCACGACCTCAAGAGCACGCTCATCCGGACGGTCGATCTTATTGATGCAGACGATCGGCTTAAGTCCCATTTCAAGTGCTTTTCGAAGAACAAAACGGGTCTGCGGCATCGGTCCGTCATAAGCATCTACGACCAGAAGAACGCCGTCAACCATCTTTAAGACACGCTCGACCTCACCACCGAAGTCCGCGTGGCCGGGAGTATCTACAACATTGATGCGGTAGTTCTTATAGGAAATAGCGGTATTCTTCGCCAGGATCGTGATACCTCTTTCACGCTCGAGGTCGTTGCTGTCCATGACCTGCTCAACGATCTGCTCATTCTCACGGTAGATACCCGCCTGCTTGAGCATGGAGTCAACGATCGTGGTCTTACCATGGTCAACGTGAGCGATAATAGCGATGTTTCTTAAGTTCTCAATCTTTGTCATACTTCTTTTCCCCTTCTGGTTTCAGATCTTTCTTTCTATCTTTTTCCCTCATATATATTCGTATCGGCGTACCGGCGAAATCGAAAATCTTTCGGAACTGGTTTTCCAGATACCGCTCATATGAAAAATGCATCAGATTGCTGTCATTGACGAAAAGGATGAACTGCGGCGGATACACGGCCACCTGCGTTCCATAGTATATCTTTAGATGTTTGCCCTTATCCTGCGGTGTCGGCACCATCGCCACACACTCGGTGATAAGGTCATTGAGCATACCGGTCTTCAGTCTTCTTCCGGCATTCTCATAGACGCGCTTGATCAGCTCGAAAAGCTTATCGACGCGCTGTCCTGTCTTCGCGGAGATAAAGACGACCGGTGCATAGCTCATGAAGGAGAAACGGTCCTTAAGGATCTTCTCCATCACCTCGAGCGTTCCGGTATCTTTCGCCACGAGATCCCACTTATTCACAGCAAAAATGCAGGCCTTGCCCGCATTATGGGCATAACCTGCAACTTTTGTATCCTGCTCGGTAACACCTTCTGTCGCATCGATCAGGATGACGCAGACATTGGCTTTCTCGATCGCGGAAAGAGAACGGATCATGCTGTATTTCTCGACAGCGTCCTCGATACGGCCCTTCTTTCTAAGTCCGGCTGTATCCACGATCGTAAACTTACCATGTTTATTTTCGACCAGTGAGTCGATCGCATCTCTCGTCGTTCCGGGAATATCGGAGACGATCGAGCGCTCGGAACCGGTCATATAGTTGGAAAGAGAGGATTTACCCGCATTCGGCTTACCGATCAGGGCGACACGGATCGTATCATTTTCCTGATCTTCCGGTTTTTCTTCCGGAAACTGCTCATAGATCGCATCGAGCATCTCACCTAAGCCCAGGCGATGGGAGGAAGAAATCGGATAGACTTCTCCCAGACCGAGATTATAGAACTCATAGAGCTCTGCCGGCGGCTCGCCGACATGATCGACCTTATTGACTGCCAGAACGACCGGACGGTTCGCTTTTATAAGCATCGTCGCGATCTCTTCATCGGCAGCCGTTAAGCCAGACTGCAGATCACACATGAAAAGGATGACATCGGCGGTCTCGATCGCAATCTCCGCCTGCATACGCATGCCCTTGATGATCACATCGTCCGACTCCGGCTCGATACCGCCTGTATCGATCATGACAAATGCACGCTCACGCCAGACTGTCTCGGCGTAGATACGGTCACGGGTAACACCGGGTTCATCGTGTACGATAGAGATACGCTCGCCATAGAGCGCATTGAACAGCGACGATTTTCCCACATTCGGGCGTCCCACGATAGCCACCACGGGCTTTGTCATGTGTCTTCTCCTTTCCGGTTTACAAAAAAATAGCAGTGATTCAACTTGTTTGAGTAGGATCACTGCCGATTATTCGTAGTAGTACGTCGATTAGCTATTAAGCCATCTCATCTGCTTTATTGATGATCTCCTTGCCATCAAGATAACCGCAGGTCTTGCAGACCTTATGGCGCAACATCTTAGTGTGGCAATTGGGGCACTCTACCAAACCTGGCAATACGAGCTTCCAGGCACTTCTATGACGAGAAGTTCTAGCTTTCGACCATTTACGCTTCGGATGAGCCATCGCATCCACCTCCAATACAAATCTTAGATCTCTCTAATTCATTCGCAGCCACACTAAATCCCTGAGGCGCGAATGATATTATGCACTAATGAAAACCCTTTGTCAAGCAACTTTCAAAGAGTTACCGATAGATTTTATACATAAATTTTCTATTTGGCAAGATGCACTTTAAAAAACATCGTATTTCTCATAGGATCCTGATTTGGAAAACAAAGATCATATTCGAGCATCGCGTTCTTTACACAGTATTTCTGCCCGTCGATTTCAGCTTCTTCATCCCCTGCTTCCGGGAAAAACAGGATGCTGCATGTCTGGATTGAGATATCAAAGTCGCCGTGAGTTGTCTTCAGCGTTCCTTCCGTGGTTTCTCCTTCGAGGAAGGTCAGATCCATCTCGGCCGATCCTTTTCTCGAAAGGCGAAGAAGCTTTTCCGTCACACGGTAACTCAAAAGGAATCTTGTATCCCCCTCTCCCTGCTGCTCTTCCGGCTGCATCCAGGAAACCCGGATACGGTCCTCCGTCTGCTCGAAGGAGCCCTCGTATCTCTTCTCTTCCTCTTCAAAAGCCGTCTTGATACATACCAGACAGGGTGTTTTATCCATTTCATCTCCTCCAGTTTTCATAGCAATTCAATAGCAGATACTTATTATACACTAGATTACCTTTTTTATATGCTATAATACACGCGTAAACTTTGGATAATAGGAGAGGAACCATGCGGGATTTCATCGTATCTTCCAAAAATGCAGGGAAAAAGGTCATCCGGGCTGCGATCCTCGAGTTCCCGAACCTGACCCCTTCTTCTCTTCAAAAAGCACTGAAACACAAAGATATCCGTATTAACGGCAAGCGTATCTCATCCGATACGGTCGTTTCCGAGGGAGATAAAGTCGAGCTCTGGATCCCGGATTCTTTTTTCGAAAAAGCATCCGAACCGAAAAAGCCGGAATACGATGATTATAAGGTCGTATTTGAATCCGACGATCTTCTTTTAGTCAATAAGCGTCAGGGTCTTGCGGTGCACGGCGGAAAAGGAATGACCGGCGACTGTCTGATCGATATCCTCCGGAAAAACCAACATAACCCGTCCATGGATCTTTGCCACCGTATCGATATGAATACCGGCGGCATCGTCCTCACGGCCAAGAATAAGAAAAGCCTCGAAGATGCCATCGCACTTTTTAAGGCAGATCTGATCACCAAGCGGTACCGCTGTCTGGTACGAGGCACACCGACAGTCGGAACCAACGTTATATGCGCGGATGATGCGATCATGAAAGAGGTCTCCGCCTATCTCGAGAAACCTCCGACGGGAAATGTCTTCATCCACGACGTCCCGAAGAACGGCGATCTTCCGATCACTTCACGGTACCGGGTG
Source organism: Clostridiales bacterium (assembly GCA_017519205.1). Lineage (GTDB taxonomy): Bacteria > Bacillota > Clostridia > Saccharofermentanales > Saccharofermentanaceae > Scatonaster. The sequence continues at coordinate 15,624 of JAFWSW010000117.1, forward strand.
CTTAAGACTTATAAGGGCGCCGGTCCGGATGGCGAAGACGTTTCGGACATCGAAGTCGAACTCGTCACCGGAAGGACACACCAGATCCGTGCGCAGTTTGCCCATATGGGACATCCGATCATCGGCGACGGCAACTACGGAAGGAACCAATATAATCTGCACTTCAAGAACCTCCGCGGAGGAAAAGTCAGATACCAGCAGCTGTTTGCTTCCACCCTTCTCTTCGGAAAGATCCCGAAAGAGAATATCCATCACAGACTCAGCGGGAGATCCTTCTCGATCGAGCCACTGTATGATGTAAAACTGTAAGTAGTCACAAGGAAGGAACTAAGCAGCATGAGACACGGTTTATTTGATAACATTTTTGATAGAATGGTTCACGCTAACGACGATGGAGATACCCGGCTCAAGAGGTTTCTGATCGAACTGGGTATCGGTCTTGTGATCGCACTCCTTGTCATTTTTCTTCCGTAAGGATCTTCAATAGAACACTATAAAAACACACAAACATAGAGGTACAAAATGAATCTTGCCGAACTAAAAACCGGTCATTCTGCAAAGATCATAAAAGTCGGGGGCGAAGGAGCACTTCGCCAGCACTTCCTGGATATGGGAGTTATTCCGGGAGCTGAATTGAAACTGGAAAAGTTTGCCCCGCTGGGAGATCCGATGGAGCTTCGCATCCACGGATATGAGCTGACTCTCCGTCTGGACGATGCCAGACTGATCGAGATCGAAGAGATAAAGGACGCGGAAGCAACCGAGGAGAGTGCTTTTGCCGAAGAAAAAAAGAAAAAAGAAAGACGTATCATCATCGATCACCCGGGTCTCGGCGAAGGTGGTAAATACCACGTTAAGACACACGAGAATCCTCTTCCGGAAGGAACCAAACTGACATTTGCCCTGGCAGGAAACCAGAACAGCGGTAAGACCACGCTTTTTAACCAGCTGACAGGATCCAACCAGCATGTCGGAAACTTCCCTGGAGTTACAGTCGACAGGAAAAGCGGCGCCATCAAAGATAATCCGAATACGGAAATCACCGATCTTCCGGGAATTTACAGCATGTCCCCGTATACTGCCGAGGAGATCGTCTCCCGTCAATTCATCCTCGACGAGAAGCCGAAGGGCATCATCAACATCGTTGATGCGACGAATATCGAGCGTAACCTCTATCTGACCATGCAGCTCATGGAGCTCAACGTTCCGATGGTACTGGCGCTGAACATGATGGACGAAGTCAGAGGAAACGGTGGTTCTATCCTCGTAAACCAGATGGAGCACGAACTGGGCATCCCGGTCGTACCGATCTCCGCCGCAAAGAACGAAGGTATCCACGAGCTGATCAACCACGCCATTCACGTGGCGAAATATCAGGAATCACCGGGACGCATGGACTTCTGCGACGAGAACGATCGTGGCGGTGCGATCCACAGATGCCTCCACAGTATCATGATCCTGATCGAAGACCATGCCAAAGCCGCCGGTATCCCGGAAAGATTCGCCGCGACTAAACTGGTCGAGGGCGATACTCGTGTCCTGGATCGTCTTAACCTCGATCAGAACGAGAAAGAAATGCTCGAGCACATCATCCTTCAGATGGAGGAAGAATCAGGTATGGACCGTTCCGCAGCCATCGCGGATATGCGATTCAGCTTCATCAACAAACTCGTTTCCAGAACGGTCATCAAGCCGAAGGAAAGCAAAGAACACCAGAGAAGCCGCCGTATCGATAAGATACTGACGGGAAAGTACACGGCGATCCCGGCATTCATCCTGATCATGGCCGCCGTCTTCTTCCTGACCTTCAACGTCATTGGCGCCTTTTTCCAAAACCTCCTGGAACAGGGAATCTCTGCACTTACCGATCAGGTCAGTTCTGCCCTTACCTCCTGGAATGTCAACGATGTCATCCGCTCGCTGATCGTTGACGGAATTTTCACCGGTATAGGAAGCGTCCTTTCTTTCCTGCCGGTTATCGTGACGCTGTTCTTCTTCCTGTCACTTCTGGAAGACACGGGATATATGGCACGTATCGCCTTCGTCATGGACAAGTTCTTAAGAAAACTGGGGCTTTCCGGACGCTCTATCGTTCCGATGCTCATCGGCTTCGGATGTACGGTACCGGGTGTCATGGCAAGCCGCACGCTTCCATCCGAGCGTGACCGTAAGATGACGATTCTTCTGACCCCGTTCATGAGCTGCTCGGCGAAGCTCCCGATCTACGGTTTCTTCGCAAGGGCGTTCTTCCCGAAATACAGCGGACTCATCATGGTTTCCCTCTATTTCATTGGAATCCTCATGGGCATTCTGGTCGCACTGATTACCAAAGGTACTCTCTTCAAGGGAAAAGCCGTTCCGTTCGTTATGGAGCTTCCGAACTACCGTATGCCGGGCGCCAAGAACGTCAGCCAGCTCCTGTGGGAAAAAGCGAAAGACTTCCTGCAGAGAGCGTTTACGATCATCTTCATCGCTTCGATCGTTATCTGGTTCCTGCAGTCCTTCGACCCGAGCCTGACACTGGTCGACGACTCAAGTAAGAGTATCCTGGCGACGCTGGCAGGCTATATTGCTCCGGTCTTCTCACCGCTCGGTTTCGGTGACTGGAGATTCTCCACCGCACTACTCACCGGCTTTATGGCAAAAGAAAGCGTCGTCTCGACACTCAATGTTCTCGTCGGAGACGGTGACGCTGTTCTTCCTCTTCTGTCTTCTCTTTCCACGATGAGCCTTCTGGTATTCTCCCTGCTCTACACACCTTGCGTCGCTGCTGTTGCCTCGATCAAGAGAGAGCTTGGCGCCAAGTGGGCCGCCGCGGTAGTGGTTTTCCAGTGTGTGATCGCATGGATCGCCGCATATGCCGTATATCTTATCGGAACACTTCTCGGATTAGGATGACCCTTTTCCAGAGGCTGATTTACACGAAAAACAGCACATGTCAAATTCATTGTCTTTTTGTTAACCGGATGTGCCGCGAACAAGTGAAATAATCTTAAGAAAAGACCGATCCCGCCGAGGAATCTCGACGGGATCTAGTTTCGAAATCGTTTCCTGCATCAAAAGTGTGTCGATGATAATGCAAGAAGTTGTCAACAAGCGTAGGGGGCTAGAGTCGTGTGCGTCAGAAAGATGGCAAACTTTCTCTAACGGAGGCATTGGGGTTGTCTGTTCACACCGCCCCTTACTTAAGTTTATTTTACTTCATATCTGAAAAAGCGATACCAAATCTTTGTACTTTATGTCATAATAATGGCGTAAGATTATTACATTACAAATGTGTCACGGTCATGGGGTTGGACCGGAAATACAGGAGGCAAATATGGATCAGGATGTTAACAAGGAACTACAGCGGCTTCTTTTCATGCAGCGCGAACGCCTGATGGTCCGTTCATCTTATGAGCATGAATTCGACTTTTACGATCTCGTAGCTACAGGTCAACTCGAGGAAGTTATGCGTCAGGTCAGGGAGTATCACATTTCCGAGCTCCGCGGTGTAGGTATGCTCTCCCCGGACCGTCTCAGAAATGTCCGTTATCATCTGATCATCAGCATCGCCATGATCGCCCGTTACTGCATCAATTACGGCATGGATGTAGAGACATCATACTCTCTGTCCGATATCTATATTCAGCAGTGTGACGCGGCTACGACCACGAGCCAGCTTGATATGATCCAGCAGAAATGCATCGAGGACTACTGCACGAGAATGCGTGCTCTCCGTCTCGATAACATCTTCAGCAAACACGTCGTCCGTGCGATCGAATATATCTACAGCCACATTCAGGACCGTATCCTGGTTCCGGATCTTTCCGAGTACTTAGGCCTGAATGATGCGTATTTTTCCAAACTGTTCAAGAAAGAGACCGGTGTCTCCGTCAGTGATTTCATTCGTCTGAAGAAGATCGATGCGGCAAAGCATATGCTGAAGCACTCGGATTACTCATGCTTAAGCATCTCGCAGTTCCTCTCTTTTTCCACGCAGAGCCACTTTATCCAGGCATTTAAAAAGCAGACCGGCCTGACTCCTGAGGAATACCGTAAAGACTATTTTCATAAGGCATTCCCGAAGGATGCGAAGACCAAGCAGGGCGCGACCCTTCCGGTCGAACATACTGAGGAAGAACTTGCCCGATTGCTGGAAGAAGCCAAGAAAAAGAATCTTGCGACAGATCCTCGTCTGAATTCGGAGGGGTAAGGAATGCAGTCTGCGCTGATGATCATCTCTTTCATATGCACATCTCTGATGCTCCTTCCGAAAGGACCGGAGCTTCTTCTCATTCTTATTCCGGCTTTCCTCCTGATCCTCGCTAAATCAAAGAGCATCAAGTTTTCAGGTTCGAAGCAGATTGAAAAGAAGCCGGCGATCCGTGCTCTTTCCTTCTCGTTTATTCTTGTCGTGTATTTCATCATTAACTGTCTCGGAAGATATTCGGATCTTTCCCCGATGATCCCGATGGCGGGAGGACTTGTCCTCTTCCTTTGTTCTTTCCCTTTCACACTAACTATTGCATCCAAAGAAAGTGTTCTCCCCTCCTATACCGCGGATACGGATTCCAAGTCAGAAGCACTTCCCCTCTGGATCTTTTCTATCGCCGTCGGTTTTCTCACGATTGCCATCCTGTCGCAGTCGTCTCCTTTATATCCCAACAACAACTGGCCGGACTCGAGTTACTTCATGACCGTCGGAAGAGCTTCTCTCCGCGGCACCAAAGTATACAGCGAGATCTTTGATCACAAAGGACCTCTTCTTTATCTGATCCACGTGATTGCTGCGATCATCTCTCCGGATTCCTTCCTGGGCATGTACATCATCCAGTCCATCTGCTGCGTATTTACTCATAGACTGATCGTGAAGACCACCGCTCTCTTCACGGAAAATGACCGGAGCTCGTATATTCTGTCCGTCCCGATGATATTTCTCATCTACTCCACAAACGCCTATTTCTACGGGGATTCGACGGAAGAACTGATGCTTCCTTTCGTGATTGCGGGAATCTACATTTTCTTCAAAGCATTCCGGACGGAAAAGGATCTTTCCCGGAAAGACATGATCGTTCTCGGTCTGGGTGCCGCTTTTGCCTTCTGGGTCAAGTTTACTCTCTGCGGTTTCTGGATCGGTGCGATCCTCTTCCTGATCGGCTGGGAGATCAAGAAACACGATGCAAAGAAGCTCCTGAAGCATGCGGTCTGGTTCGCTATTCCATGCGTCGCAGTATCCATTCCCGTACTTATTTATTTCGCCGCGAATTCAAACCTCGGCGCTATGTTCCAGGTGTATTTCTATAACAACATTTTCGGTTACAAGAATCTGGCCGGCGAAGGAGTTCCGTTCATCGCCAAACTCCCCTATGCGCTCATTCTTACTATGATGCGCCTGGATGCCAACCATGTTCTGGCCGCACTGACAGCGTCAGCCATCATCTATCTCATTATCTTGAAAGACAAGCGCTTCATGGGTTTCTATGCGGTAACATTTATTTCGACTGCGTTCTTCGTCTTTTTCGGAGATTCCCAGATGTTTTACTACATCTTCGCATTGACTGCATTTTCACTCCCCGGATTGATCCCCTGGACGATCCTTGTTCGAAAAGCACTGTCCCATGAAAAGTCGAAAGGACTTCTGACGGCAGTCCTTTCCTGCTCACTTATCGCTTTCTGTACGTATTCATTTGCTTTTTCATGTTCTACTCTCGAGATTCTATCTAAGAAAAGTGATCTCCCGATGTATATCTTTGCTGAACATATGGACACTTCAAAAAATGTCTCCATTTTAAACTACGACTTCCCGGACATGGGCTTTTATCTCTTCTCGGGTTCTATACCGACAGAAAAGTACTTCTGTAAATCCGGTCTCGATCCCGTTCTTCCCGAGTGTCCGGAAGAAAGAGAAAAAGCCGTCATTGAAGGACGCGTAGAATATGTGATCACCCAGAACCACGTCTATTATTTCGACAAGTACGAACTGATCGATTTTGCCAGTCTGACTGAGGTCGATCTGAATAACGAAGTCGGCACGGACACGTACTTCCTTTACAAGAGAAAAGAGGCCGCTTCTTCGTGATCTCACATCACTACTGAAACGGCCTCCCGATAATACTTTTTTATTCGATTATTTTGAAGTCTCGATTTCCTTAAGAGCAGCAGCTACTGCTTCCTCGGCAGTCATCTCAACAACTTCGGAACCGGATCTGAGTTTATACTCGACCTTGCCCTCAGCTGCCTTACGGCCGACTGTGATACGTACAGGAATACCGATGAGGTCGGCATCCTTAAACTTAACGCCTGCGCGCTCTTCTCTGTCGTCGATCAGAACTTCGGCACCGGCCTTCTCGAGTGCATCGTGGATCTCTTCAGCCATCTTCACAACTGTTTCATCCTGAGATGTTGTCGGAACAACGATGACCTGATACGGAGCCACCGACATCGGCCAGATGATACCGTTCTCATCGTAGTGCTGCTCGATAATTGCTGCGAGTGTACGGGAAACACCGATACCGTAGCAGCCCATGATCATGGAGTTCTCCTTACCATCCTTGTCGAGGTAGATGCAGTGGAGTGCATCGGAATACTTGGTGCCGAGCTTGAAGATATGTCCAACCTCGATACCTCTGCACATAGCAAGCGGCTTACCGCACTTCGGGCACGGATCACCCTCTACTGCACAGCGGATATCAACAACACGGTCCGGAGTAAAGTCACGGCCGAAGTTTACATTCTTGAAGTGGAAGTCGGTCTCGTTTGCACCGACGATGAAGTTCTGCATAGCGGCAACTTCGTAGTCAGCAATGACTTCAACCTTCTCCTTAAGACCTACAGGGCCTGCAAATCCGACTGCAGCACCTGTGACACGCTCAACTTCTTCGAAGGAAGCGAGATTCATCTCTGTTGCATCAAAGAGATTGCCGAGCTTGGTCTCGTTGATCTCGCGGTCACCACGGACCATAACAGCAACGATTTTACCGTCGATGTTGTAAAGAATTGTTTTTGCAAAAGCAGTCGGCTCGGAGTGCATGAACTCCATGAGTTCTTCGATGGTCTTTACGTGAGGAGTCTCGATCTTCTCGATCGGCAGCATCTCAAATCCCTCAGCCTTCGGGAGTTCCGGGCACGGTGCTTTTTCCTCGTTAGCGGCATAATCACAGTCCGGG
>JAFWSW010000118.1 GCA_017519205.1 Clostridiales bacterium
GAGCGTGGATCTATCCAAGTTCGGCCGCTTGTCCGAGGTGAACGAAGACGATGCAAAAGAACTCGTAGCTCTCGTCGAGAATGTCTCTACGATCAGCTCGATCGACACCGGCATCATGGTGATCATTAACGAGGAAGTCCAGGGCTATTTCGAGAACCAGAGAAGCGCTGAGGATGTTTGCAAGATCATCCAGAACAAGGCGACGACGAAGGTCCGCGAGAGATAATTTCCCAAAGTGACTAATCTGTCACTTTAAGGTCACTTCAAAGTCATACCGCGATGAGACAATGAAGATGTCGAAAGGGAGAGAAACCTCCAAATCAAGTTCTCCCGTAAGACGATAGAAGCGAAGAACCTTTACTATCTTCTATTTACTTTCATACCCGGGAGCGAGGACCACCCCCCTCGCTCCCACCCCCTCCTCTTACATACGAGAAAATGACAGCGCAGGACAGCATAAGGTATAGTAAAATAATTACGGTACCCTGGCTTGCGTAAGAAATAAAAAAGGAATAACAATGGCAGCACACGATTATAATCCGGAAGAAGTTCGAAAAAGAAGGATCCGCGGAAGAAGAAAAAGAAAGATCCGCGAATGGTTCGTCTTCACCGGATACCTGACTCCAAGTCTTCTCGGTGTACTGCTTTTTTTCTTCGGGCCGATGATGATCGTCCTGGTCCAGTCTTTTCAGAGAAGTGCCACGAATACGGAATTCGTCGGACTGGATAACTATGTAAATGTCTGGAACAATCAGGCATTCCGTACCGCATCCCTCAACACACTGATCTTTGCCGGAATCGCCGTCCCGCTGGCCGTACTTCTTTCTCTGCTCCTGGCGCTGCTTCTCAGTTCCAAGATCCCGGGCAAGAGTGCTTTCAGAAGTATCATGCTGAACCCGATGATGGTTCCGGTTGCTTCCATCGTTCTGATCTGGCAGGTCATGTTCAGTTATAACGGTGCACTCAATACCTACATGGGATGGTTCGGCATCGACAAGATCGACTGGATGAAATCCGACTGGTCGAGACTGGTTATCCTGATCCTCTTCCTGTGGAAAAACCTCGGATATAACATGGTCCTTTTTATCGCATCGATATCCGCCGTTCCTCAGGAACAGCTGGAATCCGCGAAGATGGACGGAGCAAATGCCGTAAGACGTTTCTTCAGTATCAAGCTCCCGTACCTCTGGCCGACGATCTTCTTCGTCGGGATCATGTCCCTGATCAACTCCTTTAAGATCTTCCGTGAAGTATATCTTCTCGCCGGAGACTATCCGTACGATGCGCTCTACATGCTTCAGAACTTCATGAACAATATGTTCTCGCATCTGGATAATGCGAAACTGACCGCAGCTGCGATCATCATGTGTATCGCCATGATCATCATCGTCGGCGCACTGTTCATCGCAGAGAATAAACTCGGAAGAGATACGGAGGAGTGACGATATGAAAAGAAATGAAATCACTCCGCTGAATCCCATTCCTTCCAGGACTCAGGAAGAAAACCACGATCACGGATCGATCCGTGACCTGAAAGAAGTCGAGATCGTCCGTCTCTCCGATGAAGAACTGGAGAAGATGCACGAGAAGGGCCGTGCCGATGCGAAAAGAAGAAAGCGTGTCAGATCTGCGGTCGGACGTTTCTGGACAACGATCGGATTCATCATCGCATTCATCGTAGCGCTCTTCGCACTGATGCCGATCGTCCTGACCATCCTGGATTCCTTTATGTCCACCGATGAGATCAAGACCAATTACAGTGCGGTATATAACAGCTTGTCTTCTACTGCGGCGGAGGCGAAGGTCTATCTTTCCTCCACACCGAAACTGAAGATGATCCCGGACATGGTATCGTTCTCCCAGTACAAGACGCTTCTGTTTTTGAGCCCGACATATCTTCTTAAGTTCTGGAACTCGGTGGCACTGGTCGTGCCGATCGTTCTGGGACAGATCCTGGTCGGATGCCTGGCTTCCTACAGTTTCGCAAGATACAGAAGAAAGAGAAGAGAAGTGCTGTTCTTTTCCTACGTTATCCTGATGCTTATGCCGTTCCAGGTCACACTCGTTCCGAACTACCTGATCGCGAACCACTTAGGTATCTATAACACATGGTGGGCGATCATTCTCCCGGGCGTCTTCTCCACATTCAGTATTTTCCTCTTGAGTAAATACATGCGGCAGATCCCGTCCTCATATATCGAGGCGGCCAAGCTCGACGGCGCTAATGAGTGGAATATCTTTACGAAGATCTGTCTCCCGATGTGTAAGAGTGCGATCTATGCGATGGCGATCCTTCTGTTTATCGATTACTGGAACATGGTCGAGCAGCCGCTCATCCTTCTGGAGGATTCCGGCAAACAGCCGCTGTCCGTATTCTTATCGCAGATCAACGCCTCGGAAGTAGGCGTCGCATTCGCGGCATCATTCATCTTCATGCTGCCGCCGCTTCTGATCTTCCTTTATGGAGAACAGTATCTGGTCGAGGGTATCTCCCGATCGGGAATCAAATAAGGTATCGAGGTTTTTAGGAGGTTTTGACTATGTCAGACGAGAATAAAAAGAAAAAGAGCAGAAAGTGGATCATAAAAGCACTGGTCGCATTCCTGATCCTGATGGGGATCCTGACGTTCTTTTCTAATACGATCATGAACATGACACTGACACAGGTCAGCACCCAGCAGGTCTATGGTGCGACGCTGAGCTCGATCACCCGTGCCAACGGAACACTTCATGCCAATTCGGAGGTGAAGGTCAAGGCCCCCGGTGAACTGACGGTAGGAGATATTCCGGTATACCTCTATCAGGAAGTTCAGGAAGGAGATACTCTGGCGAGCTTTGAACTCCCGGAGAACAGAGCAGACCTCGAGGAGGCGAAGAAGTCGCTTGCCGAACTGGAAAAGGAAATGGAATACGCGTCCAGAAAGCCTGCTGAAAGCAGTGACTACTATGACATGGAGATGGCGGTCTACGATGCGGAGAAAGCCGTTAAGCAGGCAGAAAAGAATCTCGCAGCCGCCAAGAATAAAGACACTACGATCACACAGACCAAAAATGACATCAAGGCACTCGAAGATCAGCTCACTCAGCTGGAAAAAGATAAGATGGTCCTCGAGAGCAAGAAGACGGAAATTGAAACAAGAAGAGATGCTGCTTACGATCGTATCGAGGCAGCCAAAGAGACACTTACAACTGCACAGGAAGCACTTGCTGCATGTATCACGGATCCTAATGATCCGAACTTCGATCAGGCAGCTCTCGATCAGGCCAATCAGGATGTAGCCGATGCACAGAAGGCAGTTGAGAAGGAACAGGCGACATACAATGCCTGTGCAGATGAACTCAAGAGCGTAAGCTCGCAGCTGGTCGATAAGGAAAACGCATACACGAAGAAGGGTGCGGAGCTCGAAGAGAAGAAAGCAGATCTTACGGAGTTCGAACAGATCACGACCGTGGAAGAAGCGGAGAGAGCTCTGAAAGATGCGAAGCACTCCCTGCAGGTGGCAAGAAAGACACTGAGTGATGCCAAGACAAATGCCGGTATCGATTCCGATCGTGACAAGGATACC
>JAFWSW010000119.1 GCA_017519205.1 Clostridiales bacterium
ACGACCGCGACCAGGACCACCTGCGTCGAGGGCAGAACGGTTGCCGCCGACTGGGGCGTTCTCCCCGCCGGCACGAAGATCTACATCGAGAACGATCCTCTCGGTGGAGACGGTTACTATGTCGTCGAGGACAAGGGCGGCGGCGTAGACGGCCATCACATCGACATTTTCGCCGAGAACGGCGAGAGCATGAACACGAAGTACAACTACAAGGTGTACATCGTTAACTGACGCGCCCATCGCACGATCGCGCGTTACAAAACAACGACTATCAACGTTCGAAAAGGACGTAAAAAATACAAACTTATTCCCGCGGAAACCACTGCAACAAGTGCTTTTCACGAGATAGAACAAGAGGTATAAATGACAAAATCTCAAAACCGAAAAGAGTCCTTTATGGACACTTCGGATGGCGCGAAATATGGTAACGCCGTCCGGCTTCCGTCTGCGTCCCGCGCATCCGGATCCCACTCCAATTCGTCGAAAGGAAGCACTGCGAAGAAATCTTCTTCCCGCGCCTCTCTCTCGAAGAATTCCGCTAATTCCAAGAAGGCTTCCTCTTCTCGAAAAGCACCCGCCCGTGCGGCTGCTCCGAAGAAATCCGGGAAGCTGAAATCCAGAACTCCGATCAACCGCGGAGAAAGCAAGAAGACTCCTAAGATGAGTGCATCGGAGGAAGTACTCTCCCAGCTCAACAGCACCTTCCTTAAGACTGTACAGGACGCGGAGAGAGCTTTTGCCAGCAAGAAGGAAAAGCACAGCCTGAAGGTCATCCCCTTAGGCGGCATGCAGGAGATCGGTAAGAACATGACGCTCTTTGAGTACGGCAACGACATCATCATCGTCGATGTCGGCGTAGCTTTCCCGGAAGAGAGCATGCTCGGTGTAGATGCCGTTATCCAGGACTACACCTACGTGATCAAGAACAAAGACCGTGTCCGCGGCATCTTCCTGACGCACGGACACGAGGACCATATCGGCGCACTGCCGTATCTGATGCGTGATCTGAAATGCCCGCTCTACGGTGGTAAACTCACCATCGAACTGTGCCGTCATAAGCTCATGGAAGCAGGTATCGGTACACGCGGCATCGAGCTCGTCTACTGCGCAGCCGGCGACACCATCAAGGCCGGAAGTGCTTTTGCCGTAGAATTCATAAGAGTAAATCACAGTATCGCGGATGCCTTCGCATTTGCGATCAGAACACCGATCGGAAACGTCATCCATACGGGTGACTTTAAGATTGACTTTACACCGATCAACGGCGATCCGATCGACCTCGGACGCTTCGCAGAGTATGGACGTCAGGGCGTTCTTCTGATGCTCTCCGAGAGCACGAACGTCGAGATCCCGGGCTCCTCCCCGTCTGAAAAGCACGTCGGCGAGTCCTTCCAGCGGATCTTCCAGAACACGAGAGGACGCATCATCATCGCGACCTTCTCTTCGCACGTTCACCGCATGCAGCAGATCTTCACCGCCGCTGAGATGTACGGCCGCAAAGTCGCGCTCATCGGAAGATCGATGCTGAACACTTTTTCCGTAGCAAATTCACTGGGATACATCAACATGAATCCCAGCACCCTGATAGATATCAACGACATCAATAAATACGAGCCTGAGGAGGTCGTTATCCTGACTACCGGATCGCAGGCCGAGCCGATGTCCGCGCTGTCTCGTATGGCCTTTGCCTCGCACCGCGTCGTCGACATCCACGAGGGCGACACCGTTATCCTCTCTGCTCATCCGATCCCGGGCAACGAGAAACCGATCTACCGTGTCATCAACGAGCTCTTCCGCCGTGGCGCACACGTCATCTACGAGTCCCTCGCAGACGTCCACGTATCCGGCCACGCTTACCGCGACGAGCTCACACTCATCCAGACCCTGGTCAAGCCGAAGTTCTTCGTGCCCTGCCACGGCGAATATAGAATGCTGTTCCGCCATGCTGATCTTGCACAGCGCCTCGGCATCCCGGAGTCTCGGACATTTATTCTGAATAATGGTGATGTACTTGAGCTCACTTCTGATCACGCGAAGATCAACGGCTATGTTCCGGCCGCGCCTGTTCTCATCGACGGTGCCGGCGCCGGTGACATCGACAACCGTGTCTTCCGCGACAGACGTATCCTTGCGGACGACGGTGTAGTCTCCGTCTCGATCGTACTTTCCAAAGTCTCCGGCAAGCTTCTCTGCCCGCCGGCCATGCAGTCTGTGGGATTCCTTTTCGAGAGTGAAGCCGGTCCGATCCAGCATGAATGCGCGCAGAAGCTCTATAACTATCTGCACCGTCTGGAGGCTCAGAAATCGACCAAATCGATCCGTGAAGCCGCTGAGTCGAACCAGATCAGGGACGCGCTCAAGAGCATGCTCTACGAGAGCACGAAGCGCCGTCCGCTCATCATGATCAATATCTCCGAGATCTGATCAGCTATCAATTTGAGTCAAATAAATCAGGCGCCGTTGTCGCTTCTCAGCTGGCAAACAGGCGCCTGTTTTGTGTTTAGTTTACTGACGTCGGCCGGCTGTCAGGCTCCGTTTCCTCCGCGCTTCTGGCGCTCGGCCACGAGCTTGTCGAAGTTCTTCTTCTCCGTCGCGTTCGTGATGTACTTTCCGGGATTTCCGTTAAAGTCATCCATCGAGATCGTCGGCTTATACCAGGCGTACTGACTGTATCGCTTCTGATTCTCGGCCTTAGAGAACTTCACGCCGTGAAGTGCGCAGATATCGTTGATCGCCATGCGGATATCGTCATCGGAAAGCTTCTTGATATCCTCGTCCGGGATCTCCACGGTGTCGATATCCGGGAAGATAAAGCCCGCACGCTCCGGGTTATCCGACGGGTCGGTCGGTCCCGGTCCCGGGAGATCCGGATCGATCAGAGAAGGATCGACCTTATCATCGAGAAGTTTATACCCCTGTATGCCAAATGCTTCTGTCTTCGCTTTTTCGAGGCTGTCGCTTCCAATGACAAAGCAGCCGTTGCACTCGTACTGATTGTTGGACCTTAAGCTTGCGGGATGCTCGATCTTTCCGTCCGTGGTGACGCCATCGGATCCGCTGAACCAGAAGAACTGCCAGTATGCGCCGGTCTTATCCTGCACGATGATCTGATAGAACAGATATACGATATTTCCCGGGTCGTTCGGATCCTTCGGCGATTCTTCCGTCATGACGGCCGCGCCGAGGTACTGGAACTGGATCACCGTGACAGTCGGACTGTTCGTCATGTTCGCATCGCAGGACTTCTTTGCATGTGTCTTAAGATCCGAAAGAAGGTCTACGGAAATATCCGCAACAGATTCGACCTTTTTATTCGTGCTCGGCGTCAGTTTATCTGTCGGAACCGGACCTGCCGTATCAGAGGGCGTAGTGGTCATGGTATCGCCGGTCTCGGAAGTATCGTCCGTCTCATCCGTATCGGAAGTGTCGTCCGGCTCAGACGTCTCGATATCCGTATCGCGGGTCTTTTTCGTCTTCTTCGGAGTATCGTCCTTCTTCAGCATCGGAACAACAACGAAAATAAACAGCATCATCAGCGCCGCGATCACTGCGAGGATCGTCGGGATCAGGATCGCCATCAGCTTCTTTTTCTTCTTCGCGGCCTCGTACTCGTCGTAATCGTTTTCTTCATAGTCGTCTTCGTAGTCGTTTTCAACAGGACTAAACTGCTGATAAGCTTGCGGCTGCTGTGCCGGCTGATATCCCTGCATCGGTACTTCTTGAAAAGCACCCGCCTGTGGCTGCTGGTAGGTCTGTGGCTGCACGGGCTGTGGCTGGTAGGCCTGCTGTTGCGGCTGTGGAACCGGCTGTGGCTGATACTGCGGCACCGGCTGAGGCTGTGG
>JAFWSW010000120.1 GCA_017519205.1 Clostridiales bacterium
ACGGCCGTTAAGCCATGTGATGAACTTTTCGAATGTGATCAACTTCCAAACTCAGGAGATGAAGGATATGATCCGCCGCGCAAAAGCACTTCGCTTCGCGGATGGTGAGTATGTAAACTATGCAGGAATCACGGAAGGGACCAAAGGCAGTGTCCGCTTTCTGATTGAAACCGGAAAAATCGAAAATAACTGATGCATGGAGACGCCAAATTCATAAAGAATTGGCGTTTTCTGCGTTTACTGTAACTCATCTTTAGAAGTAAAAACGCCGCAGAACTGATGGTTAAGCGCTCTGCGGCGAATTGCCTGTCTAGTGTACCAGCACTTACAGGCGGTATATCCGGTAATGATCAGTATTTCAGGAGGCGGCGTATGGAATCCCGCTTCCTTTTCTTGAGGTTCAGAGTGATATCGAAAGCCCTGGCGATATCGTCCAGGATCGGATCATAGTAGGTGAATGTGTACAGGTTTTTGTCGAAGAGTGCCGCATTGTATTTACGGAGAGAATCGAGGATCTGTCCGACAGGATACTTCTCATCAAGCCGCTTCTCCAGTAAACGGATCAGTACAAGCGCTGTAAAACATGTAGTGAAGTGTGCTTCGATGTGCTCATTGGTGTAGACGAAGATCGGACGTGTATCCAGTTCGGATTTTGTCAGCTTGAAGGTATCTTCGATATGAATCAGTCCGCGGTAGATATCCCGCATCTCAAAGTCACTCATCTTCAGTTCACTGGTGACGATGGCATAATAGCCGTCGTACTTTTCTTCTTCCCGGATCTTTTCGATATTCAGTTCAAGATTCTTATCGATCACTTCACCGGTGTCTTTATTGAAACTGAGATTCATAACATAACCGGAAGCACCTTTGGCCGATACGATGTCATATTTCCTTGGATGCTTTATGAGATCTTCTGCCCGGGCAACAGCACGTTCCCGTTCCAACTTCTGTTTCGCTGCGTACTTTGCGGAATAATATGCCATCTGTTTCTGATCGACAGTGATCTTCTGTTTCGCGACTTTCCCGTTGCTTTTCTGACGGCTGATATAGATCGTCTTGGGATAGATGCGTGACTTATGCCGGAAGACGACATCCTTTGAATGATCACTTTCGTCAAAGTCCGGATCGATATCTTTCAGATGTGTATCGATATAGCCATCCTTGTCCAGAATCCACTGCTTGAACTCGGCATCCGCGCCTCGGACAGACTGCCCGTATACATAACCGTCTCTCGGATTATCATCTTTGTCATTCTTTCCATTGAGCAGATAGATATTGTCCGATGTATTCAGTCCTCTGTCCGCAACTACGATGATCCTTCCGATGCCGTATTGAGTACGTACACGTTTAACAACAGGCAACATATTGACCTTCTCGGATTCATTGCCGGGGAAGAGTGTATAGGCAAGAGGAATACGGCTCTTATCCATGAGTAATCCCATCTCTACGATCGGATCTTTTCTGTGGTTCTTCTCTGGCCCATACTTGCGGTAGCGTTTCAATATGACGTTACCGTCATCATCCAGCTCATCGATATCAGGCTTTGAAATGTCGTAGTAATAGTTCGTGCAGTCAAAGTATCCGATATTCAGTTCCCGGTGATACTTCGTAACAGAGTGATCATAGATCCATTTCTGCAGATCTTCTTCGCATTCGGAGAAGAAGTCCAGTGCGTTATAGATGTCATCCAGTGTGAAATCACCGAAATCTTCAAACAGAACATCTCTGGTTTCATAGGTGTACTTCTTAGAACCGGGATTGATGATGCGTGAGTAGACAAGCAGCTGGAATATCTTATCCGGGTTATATTCGAACTTTCTTCCGGCAGACATCTTCTTCCAGAACTTATCCAGTTCAAGTTCCTTGTACAGAAGCTTGAATATCCCGTATCCGACATTCTTCAGATCAGAGGTACCGACAGGCATCTGTTCAGACAGATCGACAGCGATATGTTCGATCTCGGGTTTTTCATATTCTTTCCGGATCTCTTCATAGAGTTCATTGATACGCTCACGGGCTTTGGCTTCAGCGGCAGCTCTGGCGTCAGGATCGTTTTCATCGAACGGATCCATGTAATTATCGAGATAGCCAAGAGTTTTAATAGTACGCTGGCGGGAACGCTTCAACTGGGCATCCCAATAATTGTCATATACCTGGAAGTATGGGCGGCCATTTCGCTTGTTTTCACGCATGTTAACAGACATAAGGGGACCCTCCTGAAACCATTATAGCATAAGCCGCTAGATGCCGCTAGACATAAAATGAACTTTCTTGACACAAAAAAACACGGCCGTTAAGCCATGTGATGAACTTTTCGAATGTGATCAACTTCCAAACTCAGGAGGAAACCGCAAAAACAATGCTGGATCTGATGGATACCAGTCTTTCTGCACTCCTGCGCTGAATCCGGTTGAAAAGAACAGAAATATAGTGTATATATTAATGGCGGATTTTTAAATGAAAATCTCGTAGGTCTGCGCCGATAGCTCAACTGGATAGAGCATTTGACTACGAATCAAAAGGTTGCGGGTTCGACTCCTGCTCGGCGCGCCATAAGAGGAAACAAAAGCCCGCAGGGGCTTTTTTTGTAAAAAGAACGAGGTATGGTTTATGAGTGATTTTGAACACCTGATCTTTGAGGCGGTAGAGGCTGCGGTAAAGCAGGTCTATGACATCGACGCAAAGGATGTGATCGTTGTCGAGACACCGCGGGATCCGAAAATGGGAGACTACAGCACAAGCGTTGCGATGCGTCTTGCCAAACAGCTTCATAAGCGGCCGTCTGACATTGCGGCACCGATCGTTGAAGTGCTGAAGGAAACCTTTCCGCAGGCAAAATCCATTGAGATTGCCAATCCGGGCTTTATCAATTTCCGTATCTCGGAGGATTCCCTGACGCAGGTCATCAACCGTGTCCTGGATGAAAAGGACAGCTACGGTCACAATGATTCCGGAAAGGGAAAGAAGGTACTGGTCGAGTGGGTCAGCGCAAACCCGACCGGCGACCTGCACTGCGGACATGCAAGAAACGCCGCATGGGGTGACAGTATCTGCCGCCTGATGGAGGCCAGCGGATATGATGTGCTCCGCGAGTATTACATCAATGATGCGGGCAACCAGGTCAACATGCTGGGGGAATCGCTGATTTCCAGATACTTTGAGTCCTTCGGAAAGGAGTATCCGCTTCCGGAAGACGGCTATCATGCGGCGGATGTAAAGCATATCGCAGAAGACATCGC
>JAFWSW010000121.1 GCA_017519205.1 Clostridiales bacterium
CGGTGCGATGGCCGGGACCCCGGTTTCTCCCTTTTTCGCAAATGTCTATCTTCTCTCGATGGATCAGTATTTTGAGAGTATCGGCGCTTCCTACTTCCGCTACTCTGACGACATCCTGATCTTCGCCCGCACCCGCGAGGAACTCGATGCACGGATCTCGGACTTCTATTCCCATATTGAAGAAAAGGGCCTGTCCGTCAATCCGAAGAAGGTCACTATATCTTCTCCCGGAGAGCCCTGGGAGTTCCTCGGCTTCTGTTATCAGGACGGTGATGTGGATATCTCGGCGGTTACGAAGAACAAGTTAAAAGGAAAGATCCGAAGAAAAGCCAAGGCGCTTTTACGCTGGAAGACGAAAACGGATGCCTCCTATGAGCGAGCTGCACGGGCTCTGATCAGAACCTTCAACAAGCAATACTTTAATGAAAAGAACGAGGATCTCTTTACCTGGAGCCGCTGGTTCTTCCCGGTGATCACCACGGACAGAAGTCTTCACGAACTGGACGCCTATCTTCTGGAGTATGTGAGATACCTTAATTCCGGACGCCACTATAAGGGGAACTATAAGATCACTTACGATGACATTAAGAAGATGGGATTCCGAAGCCTCGTGCACGAGTACTTTACATCCCGCGCCATTCAAATTGAAGACCCCAACAATTGATCCTATGGATCAGGAGAATACTCTTCTTACGGTAATGATGCGTTTAACAAGGTCAGAATCCGCATTAAACTTCGTAAGCTTGATGGATGTTCCCGTGGAAGAACGCATCAGGAGCACGCCCGTATCCGTACATATCGCCGCTTCATAGGGCTCTTTGCTGTTGGGGTTATACGGATCCGAAAGAAATACGATATCTCCCGGGATGATACTGTCCATCAAAAGAGCGCCGGTTACCGCGTCATATTCAAGCTTAACCTCTGTTCCGCAGCTGATCTGGTCCTTCAGTTCACGCGGGATCTGAATACCATTAACGCTTGCAGAAACATAAGCCAGTCCCTGAATAGAGATACCGCGTTTCGTGAGGCCTCCGTCGAGATAGGTGGAATTGACCATGGTCAGCACGGAGCTGACGAAGTATCTAACTCCGACGACGTCGGTATTCTTCTTCGTATCGAGCTCGATAACACCACTGCTGCTGATCCAGCCGTTCTCCCCGTTCGGAAGCTGTACCTGATATACACCGTCACGCTTAACATCCGCGAAAAGCACCGTGTTCATCGTTACTTCGCAGATGAGGGTGCCGTTACTCGCATGGGACATGACTCGTTTACTGATATCCGCCACGACGATCTTAAACAGATGGAGTTCCGGCTCGCAGGACGACATGTCGTCACTTAAGTCTTCCCCTTTGACATATCCGACGATATTGTCCATCGTACGGATCAGCACATAGCCGTTCTGACAGTCATCACTCATGAAGTGTACAGGTTCATTCATCAGGACCTGCGTAATTCGCTTACTGGAGATATCGTCTTCCGACATTACGGAGCTCGCACTGACCTTTACCACGCGATAGGTGTCGTCATAGATCAAGACCGGGTCCTTTTCGATAAAGAGAGCGATATCCGTATTCTTGAAAAATCCCGGCAGGACTTTTGGCAGAAGAAGGAATACAAAGAACATGATGATAACAAAGATCGATCCTGCAAGCACCAGTCGCGGCCAGCGTTTTTTCGAATCCTCCGTGACCGATGAGTCCGCCTTATCCAGCGACCATACATTGGCAAGGTCCTCTGCCTTTCCGTATTCTCCATCGGGCTCGATAAAAAGACCCGCGCCCTTGACGCCGTCATCTTTCGTTTTTCTCTTAAATGCAGAAGATAACTTCAGTTTTACCTGTTTCAGCCAGCGGGATTCCTGTTTCATGACTCACCTTCCGCAGCGTCCCATTCGATGCAGCAGAAAGCCACAGCCATCCCCTCGTCGTGAGAGATCGATATACTGATGGATCTTCCTCCTGCCTTCTCGTATACTTCCAGCGCACGTCCGGACAGACGTACATATGGCGCACCGTTTTCCTTCTTTAAGATCTTCATATCCGTCATGGCCACGCCCTGTCCGCCAATGCCGGTGCCCAGTGCTTTTGACACGGCTTCCTTCGCGGCGAAACGGCCTGCGAGAAACTCGATTTTTCGGGTCTCATGGGACGGAATGATCGCTCTTTCCTCCTCGGAAAGCACCCGCCTCCAGAAAGCATCCCCGCTTCTTTTAGAGGCTGCTTCCACACGCGAGATCGAGACAATGTCCACGCCGTTCGTGATCATGCGCGGCTACCTCCCGCAGAGAAGTGGAATTTCGCAAAACTTCTGTCAATACGGTCAAAGACTCTTCCACGATAGCGGTCTTTCAGCGTATCCATATCGAGGTTTGTCGTAATGATCGTCGTTTTCCCGGAAAGGATCCTCGTATCCAGAATGTTCAGAAGATCCGCTTCCGTATTCGCCGTTCTCGGCTCGACTCCAAGATCGTCCAGCACCAGAATATCAGCCTCGGTAAGATAAGCTACCTTACGCTCCACGGCGCGTTCCTTGTCTGCCGGAGTATAGAAAGACTGGATCATCTTTCTATGCTCCATAAGCAGCTCCTGCGCCTCAGCCAGACGGATCACAAAGGAAGAGCGTCCCTGCTTGGCATACTGGCGTGCAATAGAAACAGCGGTAAAGGTCTTGCCCTTTCCGGAAGAACCATAGAAGATGGCATTCGGGATCCTTTCCTTCTCGGCAAGAAGACGGATCTTCGTATATGTTTCGAGCATAGTCGGATCGGAAGCGAAGAACGCATCGGATCCTTTTTCAAATGAATACCCGGGATACTTGTCGACACCGGAGCGGGCAGTCATGACCGGAGCCAGAAGACTTCTCATGCACTCGCAGAGTACATCTGTCTCGCTTCCGTCCTTATTCATAATATGGATATAGCCTGTGTCTCCGCACTTTTTGCAGTACGGCTGTGCCTCAAATTCATCCGAAGAAAGCCCGCAGCTCTTAAGGATATCCTCTCTTTTTCTATTCAGCCGGCGGAGCTCGGAAGAAAGATCATCACTGCTCTTACTTTCCAGAGAATTCAGAAGGATCTGTTCCGTCGTCTCGGCGATCTCCTGTTCGATCTTCTGAAGCTGCGGATGCTCCTTAAGGATCTGCTCATTTTTCTGTTCCTGAAGGATCTGGCTACGGATCCGTCTGTTTTCCAGGATGCTTCTTACATCCTCATAAATACTGTCCATGGGCATCTCCCTACTCATCCTTTAGAAGCTCATCCAGAAGCGCCATGGAATCCTGTTCCTTCTTCTCCAGATGATCCTTGGAATACTCGTTTTCCAGAAAAGCACTCTCCGTATTTGTAGCGGACGGATTGGCATACTTTCTTTCCTGGTAGGCTTCCTTATTCTTTTTCTTCTGCTCTGATTCGAACTGCTTTGCCTTCGTTACAGAAGCAACTCCGTTTTCTTTCCACAGCATCAGGCGCTCATCGACCGCCGAGAGCGTGATCGATCCCATAAACTTATGGAGGACCTCATACGCATAGCGTACGATCGGCTCTTCCCAGCAGTCGGTATTTGCCCATTTCTCGATGATCTGAAGATCCGGGCCGTCCAGTCTCTTTCTGAAAAGTTCTCCGCAGAATACCATCATCGCCTGTGTTCTGTCAGCCGCCAGTTTCTTAATCTCATAATCCTGAGCAGCCTGTATGGTATGGATGTTATGTGAGAACCACTCCTGGAGGATCTCATCCATCTGCTTCATCGAGACCTTCTCCATGCCTTTGTCCTTACGAAGGAATGTATACAGGTATGCGGGAACATCCGGTTCCATCTTATAGGTCAGGATCCATGTGCGGATATATTCGAGATCGACATCATCCAGTGCTTTTCTTCTTTTCTTGCCAAGGAGATCACGGCACTCTTCCAGACGTCTGTCATCGCCCAGGATCTTCTCCAGATCAGTCTCCGTACGGACGCCGCGTTTCACCCACTTCTCACGGAGTTCCTCCGCCGGGCGGGTATTCTTTCCAAACAGTTTTCTTCTCTCCTGGAGATCGGCAAAAAGAGCGTAGATCACATTGGGATCCAGTTTAAATACGCTATGGCAGTCGTCGATAAAACGATACCAGATATAGCCCATATGGCCGGCAAAGAAGGAATCCGCAATGCTCGCCGACAGTTTGACCATCTCGGGCTCCCTGTGCTGCGGCGGCATCTCCAGATCGCCGTCTTTCTTTGACTCGATATATCTGTCGACCTCTCTGGCCTTAATATCCACAAGAAGGAGCGTACCATCCTCCGACTGTTCCAGAAGGCCGGCTGAAGTCAGGTAGAAAAGCTGCTCTTCAACTTCCGCCTGTGTATATCCCAGTTTCTTTGAGATCGTCTGGACATTCATCTTCCCGAAAGATCCTCGGTTCATCAGGATCATCAGGTAGATACGGATCGAGGATGCAGTCAGCGAAGACATATACTGTGTAATAAACAGATCCGGGACCGGTGTGTCCGAAAGCAGAAGCTTCTCTCTATCGTCCGCTGTCATGGCTGACCTCCAAGGAAAAATAAGTGTTTCCATTATAGCACCTTTTCCCCTTCGAAAGAAGTGAAAAGGAGCGGTCCCTTTCGGAAACCGCTCCTTTGATCAAGCCTTTAATTCAGCCTTCGATTAAGCTTCGTTAGCCTTCTTTACATAAGAACCGTAACGCTCGATCGCATCCTGGTGTGTCTTTTCGAACATACCGTCAACGACGTCTTCCGGATACTTCTTGTAGAGGGAGTTGTAACGAACTTCGCTCTTGAGGAAGGCGATGAAGTCACCTGTCGGCTCCTTGGAGTCGAGAGTGAATGCATTCTTACCTTCTGCTGTAAGAGTCGGGTTGAATCTGAACAGATGCCAGTAACCGCACTCAACAGCCTGCTTCTCTTTGATCTGAGCAACCTTCAGGCCACCCTTGATACCGTGGTTGATGCAAGGAGCATAGCAGATTACGATGGACGGACCATGGTAAGCCTCTGCCTCTGTGAATGCCTTGATCAGCTGGTTCTTATCAGCACCCATGGATACCTGAGCAACATATACATAACCGTAGCTCATTGCCATCATGCCGAGGTCCTTCTTCTTGATTGCCTTACCGCCTGCAGCGAACTGGGCAACAGCAGAATGAGGTGTGGACTTGGAAGCCTGTCCACCTGTGTTGGAGTAAACCTCAGTATCGAGTACGAGAACGTTAACATCCTCACCGGAAGCAAGAACGTGATCGAGTCCGCCGTAACCGATATCGTAAGCCCATCCGTCACCACCGATGATCCACTGGGATCTCTTCATGAAGAAGTCTTCATACTCGAGAGCCTTCTTAGCGGAATCGGAACCTTCAGCCTTCAGAGCCTCAGCGAGCTTCTCTGCATTCTCACGAGCCTGATCACCGGAATTGAATCCATCGATCCAAGCCTGAGCAGCAGCCTTCAGATCCTCAGAAGCTGTAGAAGCTACAGTCTCTTCAACGAGAGCCTTCGCTCTGTTTCTGAGCTGCTTGTAACCAAGGAACATACCGAGACCATGCTCAGCGTTATCCTCGAAGAGGGAGTTACCCCAAGCCGGACCGAAACCTCTGTAGTCGGTCGTGTACGGCATAGACGGAGCGGAACCACCCCAGATAGAGGAGCATCCTGTAGCATTGGAGATCTGCATTCTGTCACCGAAGAGCTGGGTAAGGAGCTTAACGTAAGGTGTCTCACCACAGCCTGCGCATGCACCGGAGAACTCAAGGAGCGGCTGCTCGAACTGAGAACCCTTGATGCTTGCTTTGTTCATCGGGTTATCCTTATGCGACAGAGCAACACAGTAATCCCAGTTCTCGGCTTCCTTGAGGTTGTCCTTGAGCGGAACCATTGTGATTGCCTTTTCCTTAGCGATACAGGACTCTACGCAGATACCGCAGGAGAGGCAGTCCATAGCGGAAACCTGAATGCGGAACTTATACTGCTCGTAACCCTTCATGCCGTCCTTTGTCTC
>JAFWSW010000122.1 GCA_017519205.1 Clostridiales bacterium
CATTCCTTTGCCTCTTTTCAGTTCTTATTATCGTTAACAGCCTTGCGACTTTCCTGGTTTCGCCCGGATCCCCGCTACGGCTGATTCAGTTTCTCATCGAGCATCATCCGCACGAAATTGATCTGCGAGATAACCTTGCTGTATTCCATTCTCTTCGGTCCGATGACTCCGATATTTCCGGCCACCTTGCCGCCGACATTATATGTCGTGGTAATGAAGCTGCAGTTATCGAGTCCCTCGAGCGTGATCTCCTGACCGATACGGATCATGTACTCTTTCTTCTCATCCTGCTTCGTGACCTCATCGACATATCCGGCAACCAGTCCGTCATGCGACAGCGTATCGAAAAGGCCCTGTGCTTTTTTCGTATCGGAAAACTCCGGAAGAGAAAGCATACGGTGCTTGCCCTGCATATAGACATCCAGATTATCCGCCTGCTTGATCGCTGTATACGCCTCATAAAGCACCTGGTTCAGAAGCGACTCCGGAAGCTCGACCTTCTGGTTGTCTTTGGCCGCTGTCGCTACTGTGATCAGGGAGATCTCCGACAGCGGAAGTCCGGAAAGTCCCTGCTCGACCGCATTACTGATCTGCGCGATCTGCTCCTGGGTCAGGAAATCCGGGATACGTACCATACGGTTCTTCACGACACCTGCCGAGAGCACTACGACCACCAGGACTTTTCCCGGTTCGATCATCAGCATCTTCAGCTGTGTCAGATAGCTGCTCGTAAGCTTCGGTGTCATCGCCAGGGAGATGTAACCGGTCTGATCGGCAAGTGTCGAGGACGCCGCCTTCAGAAGACCTGCGATCTCATCAAAACTCATACTGAGTTTCTCCTTGATCTCACGCCCCTCCTCATCGGAAAGGTGATCGACCTTCATGAGGGAATCGACATACTCCCTGTATCCTTTATCTGAAGGAATACGTCCTGCGGAAGTATGTGGCTTCTCGAGGTACCCCATCTGCTCCAGCTCGGCCATATCGTTACGGAGTGTTGCGGAACTGACCATGAAATCATGACGATCGATCAAAGCCTTCGATCCCACCGGCTCACATGTTGCGACATAATCGTCCACGATCGCCTGCAGAACTTCTTTTTTTCGATTGTCCAAAGCCATGTCCGCACCTCCTTCATCTCGTGTCAAAGTACGGTTTAGCACTCTATCTTCTCGAGTGCTAAACCTACTATAATTCTAAAGTCAAAGAATGTCAAGACCGCCATTGAACTTTATTGTATTTCTATTAATAACATATTGACAAAACTAATAACCGTTAGTATCATTGCTAACAAATAGAAGTTTTCGTAAGGAGACATAAATCATGAACAGAAAAGAAGAGATCATCTACGCGACGCTGGAACTTGCTTCTGCCAACGGCATGAAGGGTGTATCCATGTCGCAGATCGCTGACAAGGTCGGTATCAAGGCGCCTTCTCTCTATAACCACTTTAAGTCGAAGGATGACATCATCCGGGAAATGTATAGTTTTCTTCGGCAGCAGGCACAGAACAACAACAGTCAGGCACCTGTCGATTATGCCACGATGTTTGAGAAAAAGAGTCTGGAAGAGATCCTTCTGGGATCACTGTCGGCGTATATGGGGATCGTCTCCGACAAGTATATGCTTCAGTTCTTTAAGGTGCTTTATTCCGAGAGATCGACAAATCCTACCGCGGCGAAGATCATGGTTGAGGAGACAGAACGGATGATCACCAAATCCAGAGACCTCTTCTATGCTCTGGCCGTCCACGGAAAGATTAAAAACGAGAACGTGGATGTAGCAGCGATGACCTATTCACTCACCATGCATTCACTGATCGATTACAGGATGGATCAGATCACCGCAGGAGATAAGGACAGTTTCGGTGACGGAAAGAGTCCCGTACCGAAAAAGATCACAGAATTCATTCACTGGTTCAGCAGCCGTCTCGCCTAAGGCGAAAAACGGATCAGAAATAAACACATGAGGATATTAGTATGAACAACGAAATGGTAATGACAAAAGAAACATCTGCCAAAAGGAAACTCATCAACTGGATCGGACTACTGGGAATCCTGGCACTTCTGTCCTATCTCGCCGCCCTGATCTTCTCTCCCCTGGACTTTCCGGGATATAACTGGATGGAACAGGCCGCAAGTGATCTGTCAGCCGAGTCTGCTCCATCCCGTCACCTGTGGAATCAGCTGTCGGCGCTGTATGACGCCGGAAGCGTCGTATGCGCGACATGCATCGCGATCTTTGTCTCCGAAAAGAAGATATCCACAAAGCTGTTCCGTCTCGGTATCTACCTGTTCACCATCATGAACTGGATCTCCAAGGTCGGGTATCAGATGTTTGCCCTCTCCGATTCGGGCAAGGATATTGCGGGATTTCAGGAAACAATGCATATGGTCGTCACTGCACTCGTCGTAGTTCTTTCGATCGTTTCACTGATCATGCTGATCGTATCCGGCTGCCGCCACAAGGAAGTCAGAGGCATTGGCATCTGGGCAGCGATCGCACTCGCCATGATGTTTATGGGACCGATCGGGATGGGTGCTTTTCCCGAGGAATACTTCGGCATCTTCGAGCGCTTCAGCACGGTCGCCGCAGTAGGATATAACGCCGTTTTAGGTGTGTATCTCTTCGATGGTTTCCGAAAAGCACAGGAAAAAACCTGAAATCGGGCAAAATCCTAGAATTTTTCATGTAAATCAATTGTATTTTTTAATTTACATATATTGTAAATTCTGTTAATGTTAATCATCGATAGTATAAAGTGACAGAAAATTTGAATCATCACTGGGTTCATCGGAGGATTGACATCATGTATCGAAAACTACTTGCCTTTCTTACGGCGGTACTGTTTGTTGCCGCGTCTATTCCCGTTATCGGAAAAGCATCTGTACGTGCCGCATCCAGCAGGCCATTGACGGATGCAACATCCCAAATGCAGGACGGTCTTAAGGCGTCCATCACTTGTGGCGGCATCGAGCTGACCAATAACTCGACCGTTCACTATGGCGATACGCTCGTCTGCACGCTGGAATGGAAGATCCCCAATAACGATATTTTTCCGCTGGCACCGGGAGATTCTCTCACCTATGAGCTTCCGTCGAATGTAGATTTCGATGCCAAGACCGGAAAGATCATGAACGGCACCAAGGAACTCGGTGACTACGTGATCCAAGGACATACGATCACCCTCACCTACACTGACCCTGATTTCTGCGCGCAGAAGGATCGTGTCGGTAAACTCTCTTTCTACGGTTCCATTGAGAATGACCCGAATCCGGCAACAAGTCCGGACCCGATCGTGATCTCCTTTACCGGTGCCCGCGATATCACTCTTCTTGTGGAAGATAATCCGATAAATGCTTCACTTAAAGTAGACAAGGTCTTTCACGTAGTAGACAATCCGAACCATATCTATGAGTGCATCATCGAGATCACCGCTACAGGAAACCAGACCAACGTTCTGATTGAAGATACGATGTGGCCGGGCATGGAGCTTACGGATACGCCGGATCTTTACACGGATGCCGGTCACCAGACGAAATTTTCCGACCACTCCGGATTCACATATAATGCTGATCCGAATATCAGAACCTTCCGCGGAACGATCAATAAGCTCACTAACGGTCAGACCGTTTATCTGTACTATCACGTAAAAGTCAATGACGATATGTATGATAAGGACAAGGGCCAGCAGTTCGTTGAATCCAACGGCTATACCACACCCGGAAACTTCTACGAAGACGGCTACAGCGGAACCATCCCGAACCGTGTCAAAGTTTCCAGCACGCAGGTGCCGGAGCCGGTGGTACGTACCACAGACATCTACGGTGCCGGATATAACATGGTCAAGTGGCGTGCTGCCTCGGTTGTCGATAAGAATACAGGTATCGATGAACTGGAACTCGGCTATATCCGCTGGCAGTTATTTCTGAATCCGATCGGAAAAGATTCGATCGCCGAGGGAGAGATCGTCGATATTCTTCCGGAGAACTCCTCCTTCGATGATTCCAGCCTCTTCTTCCACGATTCCCGCTGGAACGAGATCGATCCTTCCTCGTATTTCACTTATAGGGTCACCACGGAAAACGGTAAAAAGGTCCTCCGGATCAAATTCGAATCGAAGCTGATCGCTGAACTGAAGAACCGCACAGAGGGGCTTTATATCGAGTACCGCACACACATAGACAAACAGACATCAGAGAAGTTCGAATATATTAATACTGCCACACTCACATATAAAGGCGAAGACCCGGAGACCCGTGTGGCAAGATACGAGAACAAGAAGCCGTCCGAGCTCAACAAGATGGTTTCCTACGATGCGGCGCTCGCCCCGTATGCATACTATGCGATCGTCGTTAATCCGATGGGGCTGGATCTGGATCCCAACAGTGACGAAGTGATCCTTAAGGATAATATGGCCTCTACGCTGGATCTCGATCCGAATTCGATCACTATCGATGGTGTTCCACTTCCTTCCAGCGAGGTGAACTTCGATCCGCAGGCCCATACTTTCTCGATCAAACTGAAGGACTCCACACGATATGTCGTCAAATACAGGGCACGAGTCAACCTCGTCCCAAGTGACGATCCGGGAGCACTCAACCGTAATAACTCTTTGAACACCTGTGAGCTCGTCGGCGTAGTCACCTATGGAAACGATGCCTATAACTATATCCGTTCCAAGGTTCACGACAGTGCGGCAAGCTCCTCTTCGAATATCGGTTATGCGACATACAACATCTTTAAGCATGACGAATCATCTACGACCAAGTTCCTTTCCGGTGCGACCTTCGATGCTTCTTCTGTAACGCTTGACGGTCAGACCGTAAAGAGCACCACCAGCATCGGCTCCAAGACGACCGGAACGGACGGTAAGGTCACCTTCGATTCACTCGTCCGCGGTAAGTGCTATCTCTTCTTCGAGACAAAAGCACCGGATGGATATGAACTGGATGATACACCGAACTTCGTGATCTTCGCGGAGACCAGCTCCTCGACATATCCGTCCACGGTAACTTATAACAACAAGTCTTATCCGGTACAGGTCGTGGATTTCTCCCACTATTCTTTTGATGCTTATATCAGTAATTCGCCGGAGACGACCCCGACGACCAGCGCTACGACTCCGTCCTCTTCCGCTACGACTCCGACGTCCCAGTCGGATCCGACGACGGCATCCACCTCCGCGGCACCTTCGGAAACCACGCTGGCACCTTCGGAGACCACTCCGGAAACACCGTCGGAAAGTACTGGCGATGTGGCAAACGCACTGAGAAACACACAGACGGACGAAAGCACGACGACGACTACCGCGGCAAAAACGACCGGCGGTATCGTGAAGACCGGTGAAGCCATCAGCATGCTGGCATTCTTCGGAATCGGAATGATCGCGGTATCGTTCCTCACAGTGATCTTCCTTCAGAAGAAAGACCGAAAGAACGAAGAGTGATCTTCAATGAACGAAAAAAGAGAGCCGGCTGATCCGCCGGCTCTTTTCATTTCTTAATAAATTGTCCGGATCTTCACGGGATCCGTTTCGGTCCTTTCACAGAACTCCCTGATCTCGGAAAGACTTGTGACTTTGCTCACATCCCGGAAATGGCCTGTCGCCCGATCAGCAAAGCCGACCGTGGTCTCCCCGGTACAGATACTCTTTTTGACCACCGGTTCTTCCTTCGACGGATCAAAGGGGATCGGGGCGGGTGCTTTTCGATGAAAAAGACTCATATCGATTTCAGATAATCCGCGGTGATCTTCTCACGCTTCTTCTTCTCTTTCATGATGCCGACGATACCGGAAATAAAGATCAGGCCCGCACCGGCAGCCAGAAGCCAGAAACCGATCTCCTGGTTTACGTGACCACCTTTTTTCACCTGAGTAATGTCATACCAGAGATAGTAGTTCTCTGCAGTCGCGGCAAGGGCCGATAAGATACCCGTAACGACGATCGGGATATTCTTGCCGGAAATCGCAAGAACGATCGTCAGTGCCGCCAGCGCTAGGAATCCAAATCCATGGTAACTGTCGATCAGTTTGACCGTATGCATGGTCTCATCCAGCTTATAGTTAATGATATTCGTAAAGATCGATGCCGCCATCGCAAGAGCTGCCAGCATAGCAAGAATATTGATGCTCTTGTCATTAAATGCAGCAAGGGCGCCTGCCTTCGGGAAACGGTAACCGCAGTTTCTGCAGGTCGAATCCGTGCTCAGGCAGCGGGATTTACAACTCGGGCAGAGACGAACCGATACGGCGAGTTCTCCGGAATCGGCCGAAGTATCGATGCGTTTTGCCGGATTATTGGCGATGTCTAACGATGCTTTTCCTCTCGGAGCAGCTGCTTTTTCTGATGTTGCCGTGTTCTTCGCCGGAGCAAACGGAGACGGACGCTCGGCTTCCTCCTGGGATACAAACGGCGGGACAGGGGTAAACGAGCTTTCTTTCTTGGCCATCGAATCCATATCCCACTCCGGATGATCGCGCTTCATCAGTTTCTGCTGAAGGGTCGGAGCTTTATGTGTGAAAGAGGTGGTCTCCTCACTCGTGGTATCAGGTGCGAAATGGTTTGCTTCTTCAGAAATGGAGGAAAGCGACTCTGCTTCCGTGGTGCCGTTAATTCCGCTCACACCGGAAGACGGTGCTGCAACATCATTCTGTGCGCTCTCTTCGGCTTCCTCAGCTTCCTGTCTGCGGCGGATGCTTCCCGGTGTACTTCTTCTTGCTACATTAGATGCTCTCGCCGGAGCAGCGGCTCTCGGCGCCGCAGGTCTCGGCATGGATCCCGGTGTTCTTCCTGCAAATGCAGATGGTGTTCTCTTAGCAGGCACAGGTGCCTGTTCGGTCACTTGGTTCTCCCGGGATACTTCCGGGAAATCAACTTTCTTCTCATCAGATTCTGCTTCTTCCGAGTCTTCCTCAGAATTCTTCAGACTCGCAAAGGAAAAGTCTTTCGATGCCATCTCCTCAGTATAAGTGACAACATCGGCTCCACAATTTTCACAAGTTGTGAATGAGTCCTCCATGACCTGCTGACAATTCGGACAGATCTTCATACCTACTACCCTCCAAGATATCAAGCATATCTGACTTCTATTATCTATCAGAAAGACTATCAATTCAAGTTATAAAAATATAGCCTTCTTTTCCGGACGGAAAATATCGGGGGCCGGATTGCAGTCCGAGTACGGAATAACGCGGTTTATTGATCCTAAGGCAACCTTTATTTCTTAGGCCCCATTGGTTTATTTGCGGCATTCGGCATCGCGATCCTCGCCTTCCTGATCCGGGGCGTGATCCTCGCCGTGATCGAGCATAAGAAAAAACCTCACAAAGAGGCCTTACAGGAGATCCACAGCGATATCTCCGAGAACAGCAAAAAGGAACTCGAACTGATAAGAAAGTACGACGAGATCTATCTACATCTCAAGGATCTCGATCCGACGTTAAAGAAAGAGCCGGATGCGAAAGTCAGCAAGTAAACAGTTCGCACTTCTGCGTGGGAATATGGAGGAAACCGAAATGGAAACAGATAAGAAACTGACCTGCACCACTTGCGGCGGAGATCTGGTCGCCGACAAAGAAAAGCACATCTATAAATGTGCTTACTGCGGCGTGGCATACGGTTACGGTCTCTTTGACGGAACCGCTGCAGACAAGGCTGCAAAAGCACTGTCGATCGGTGAGTTTAATGATGCTGATCTTTACTACACCTTCGTACTTTCGATGTATCCGAATGACTTTACCGCGCTTCGCGGCCGTGTCTTCTGTGCCGGCAAATGGAAGTGGACGACTGATTTAAGAACAGGAAAAGGCGAACTCACCGGTGTCCGTGCAGATAGTGTCAGGCAGCGCTGCGATGAGGCGATGAAGAAAGTCTCCGAAGAAGACAGAAAGTATTTCCAGATGATCCGGGACTTCGTGGATTTCTCCGAGAAATACCATATCGCTAAGAACAAGGCCCGTCCGATCAAGGAGAAACAGAAAATTCTTTCCGATCGTGCAATTGATGTCGACCTTCGAGTATCCGATATGCAAAGGAGTTATGAGAGAACCCGTTCACGTAACCTTTCGCTTACGGATCTTCTTCTCGACCGTCCGGGAAACACACCCGTACCTAATGCTCTTCAGAGTGCGCAGGATATGTCAGACGTCATGCACAGCGCCATGAGTGACACGCAAAAAGAGGTCATGAAGTATAACCGTGAGATCAATGACTGTGAATTCAAGCGAAACGATCTTTATCACAAGATCGTCCTTTTCGAAAATAAAAAGTTCCCCGAAAATTGAGGGAACGATCAACTAGTATCCGTCACATAAGAAGCGATAAAAAAGAAGCGATCAGAGATCTCTGATCGCTTCTTTCATGCTCTTTACATATTCACCGACGTGACCCGGTGCATCTTTTCCGTACTTCTCTACGATCTTGACGATCGCGGATCCGACGATGGCACCGTCAGAGATCTTCGCCATCTCCGCTGCCTGATCCGGTGTGGAGATACCGAAGCCGATCGCTACCGGCACATCCGTTACCGAACGGATATGGGAAACGATGTCTGAAAGGTCTGTCGTGATCTTCGCTCTTTCACCGGTCACACCGAGACTGCTGACAAGATAGATAAAACCGTCTGCTTCTTTCGCGATCATGCCGACACGGTTTTCGGAAGTCGGCGCGATCAGAGAGATCAGGTCCACGCCATGGGCTTTGCAGATCGGCTGGAAATCTTCTTTTTCTTCGTAAGGAACGTCCGGCAGGATGATACCGTCAATGCCGACCTCTTCGCAGGTAGAGATAAACTTCTCGGAACCGTAGGAAAATACGACATTGGCATAGGTCATGAAGACCATCGGTACAGAGACATCTTTTCGAAGTTCTCTTACCAGTTCAAATACATCCTTCGTCTTTACGCCGCCGGCAAGTGCACGGATATTGGCGCCCTGGATGACCGGGCCTTCTGCGGTCGGATCCGAAAACGGGATACCGAGTTCGATAAGGTCCGCACCGTTCCTTACGGCTTCACGGACACAAGCAGCTGTTGTTGCAAGATCCGGGTCTCCGCAGGTGATAAAAGCGATGAATGCTTTTCCGTTTTCAAAAGCACTTCTGATATTACTCATGGATATCCTCCCCTCTGTAGCGGGCGATGGCGGCACAGTCCTTGTCACCGCGGCCGGAGATATTGATGACGATGATCTTATCTTTTCCCATCGTCGGAGCGAGTTTTCTTGCATAAGCGACAGCATGCGCCGACTCGATCGCCGGGATGATGCCCTCGGTTCTGGAAAGATACTCGAAAGCTTCTACTGCTTCTTCATCGGTAACCGGTACATACTGCGCACGTCCGATATCGTGGAGGTTCGCGTGCTCCGGTCCGACACCCGGGTAATCCAGACCCGCGGAAATGGAATATACCGGTGCGATCTGTCCGTCTTCGTCCTGGCAGAAGTAAGACTTCATGCCGTGGAAGATACCGAGTTTACCGGTATTGACCGTAGCTGCCGTCTCAAATGTATCG
>JAFWSW010000123.1 GCA_017519205.1 Clostridiales bacterium
CCCTGCTGATGAAGACAAGACCATGGATCTCGGCCGTCTCGGCGAAGAGTGTGTCCGCTTTAAGGAGCTCTACACAGAAGCTACCGGAGACAGTCTGATGCTCTTAAACGAAACCTTCTCCACCACTTCTTTTGAAGAGGGATACTACATCGCAAGAGACTCCGTACGTGCGATACTCAAAAAAGGCATCCGTACGATCTACAACACGCACATGCATAAGCTCGCCTACGATGTTGACTCTCTTAATGAGGGCGATGCCAAGGTAAAGGCTTCTTCCCTGATCGTGAAAAACGAAGGCGCCAAGCGTTCCTTCAAGGTCGAGGTTGCACCTCCGGAAGGCATGAGCTTCGCGAAAGACATCGCTGAGAAATACGGCGTCACCTACGAGATGCTCACAGAGTGATCCTGCCTGGCTTTATCGGTCAGAAATTGTGCCAGTCATCGAAGCTCAGGTCCTCATGCAGCTCAGCATATGCGCCACACAGGATCGCTTCATCAAAGTCATCCGAGCACTGGAATGATATTTCTCCGTCATGCAGGCCGACGCACTCAGGTAAGATGTTTTCAATGAAACAGTCGAAGTCAAACATCGGATAAAAGGATCTAAGCACACTCTCAATATGGCCCTTGGGGATCGTGCCGTCATTCGGCGTCCCGATATACGGAGAAAGCGAGTTTAATCCCTCTCTTACCGGATTATAGATCTCGGCGATATCCTCTTCGTTGCCATAACGGAGATTCTCTTCGATGAACAGCTCGTCGATCAGCATAAAGTTGATCTCACTCGCATCCATATCCGTAAAAACATGAAGCAGAAATGTTCCGTTAATGTTCTCGATATTCCGGCATATTTTCGCGGCAAAGTCGTTGAAATACTTATTGAGAAAAGAAATAACTTCATCGTCAGAACAGTCTTCGTCCAGGTTTTCTGTGACAATATCCCATTCTCTGATTTCTTCCAATGAATCGTCGATCTCGATCTCTTCATCCGTAAAGGTACCGATGTAGCCGAGATCGATACTTCCCGATACTTTTACCTCATCGTCTTCCAGATAGATTTTCAGCCCGCTTTCGGGTTGACTTTCTTCTGTCGCCTCTTTCTTCTGCCGCGACCGATTATAGAGTGTGAATGTAGCACTTTCCGTACAAGAAGAGGCCTCGATGATCTTCTTATTATCGATCGGCAGGACCTTACTGATCTCATCAAACAGGAACTTTTCATAACACGCGTGTTCCGACGGTACGAAGATCAGCGTATCACTACCATTTTTGATATAAATCACCAGCGCCATATCATCAAAAAACGGTCCTTCGTCTACTGTTTTAATAGCGATACCCTGCACTTTTTCCAGATCATAATAAGTTTTATTCGATCCGGATACGACGCATATCTGATCGCCGACTAAGGACACAGAATCCTCTTTGGATAAGACGAATATTCCATTTACCATTTTTCTACCTCTATAAAACGATTCCATAATGCCATGCCTTATACTCAGGTATTATGTTTACCATCGCTTTTAACCGGTTTTTATGCCTTCCGTTATAGTTCTTGAAAACAAGTTTTCCACGTTCATCTTTATTGACCGTATAGAGCCTGATCTCGGTTTTCTTTAGAAGGAAGTGCTTCTTGCCCAGCGAGATTTCTGCTGCAAAAGCACCCTTTCCACTTCCGACAGTGACTGTAAACTCCGCCCGATCACCATCGCAGCCGTTCCCGCAAATTTCCTCAAACGCCCGGTTTATCTCATCTTCATTGAAATAGATAAAGCAGGCATATCTTCTCTTTTCACTTTCAAACCGAAGAAAGACATCCTTTATCCGTGACGGATCCATCTCTTCTTCCCACGTTCCGCCGGACAGGATCTTCTCCCCGTTAAAGAAGTTGCAGATCGTCTTTGTGATTTTCAGGCTGTCGTTTTCCGTAAGAAAAGAAATATGATACCTGAAACGTTTAGTATAATCGCTGATGGTCTCAGCAGACGGGATCTTCACAGCCGTGCACTTCGAAATATCGATGTTGTTCTTCTCGATCAGATCGGAAACATCTTTCTCATAATCGTCTGTTACTTCTCCCTGAAGCGGATAATCGATCATGATGTTATGTATCTGATTAATCCTGTTATGAAACATCAGGACTCTTCCCGTCGGCATGATACGGAATTCTATATCATCGTATTCGAACCTCTCCCTGTCCGCAAAATAGCGATTGAGCTCCTTCGGAAGTCCGGCCTGAAGCTTATAGGTCTTTCCTTCTGCCAGATCGTGCCATACCATCATCACGCTATTCGGAACAGTGGAGTCCGGATCATCTGTATCCTCCCCGCCTGTAGATCCGAGACACCCGAATTGAAATCCCGAGTGGGGGATTTCATGTGTTTCATCGGATAGTTCAAATTTTCCTTCGACGAGCAGAGCCGGATACAGATCATATGTCGTCACCCTGATGCTGTTACATCCGTATACATTCCAGTGTTTCAGTTCTTTCGGAACAGCATCCAGTTCCTTGGCTTCCCACGAGTCTCTCCTTTCCACCATGCTTTTCCTGAAGAGAGTCTTTCTATAGTCATCCACACTCATCCGTGCCCATCTGGCATCTTCTTCAAATGAATCTCCGGATACGTATGATTTCTGATTCGCGAGGATATTCCATAATCCGATGAGTGCTGCTACACCTAAGACAATATACAGTCCCTGCTTACCGCCATTGAGATTAACAAACCGGATCAGTAGAAATGATACCAATCCCAGGATGATGCTGGCAACCATGTGGAAAAAGGCACGAAACCCACGAGCCATACCGTTGCCGGCTGGATCGCTGTTCGGATAAAAGGGGGCAAAATTGAACCAGTACTGGAGAAAGAAGAATATCCCGATCGCCGCCACAAACGGTGCTTTCTGCGCCGTGAAATAGACAGCTGACAGCTGTACGAACAGCATAAACATGAAAAACAGTGTCAGAAACAGGTCTGCCACTTTCCGTACAGGCTTGTACAGCACTTTTAGTATGATGCCGACAAATGCTAAGAATATACCGGCCAGCCATAATAGAATGATCTTAATCATAAATTATAGGATACGGGATTATATCAACTT
The DNA here is from genome assembly GCA_017519205.1 of Clostridiales bacterium. Lineage (GTDB taxonomy): Bacteria > Bacillota > Clostridia > Saccharofermentanales > Saccharofermentanaceae > Scatonaster. Next base: position 3,097 of record JAFWSW010000123.1, read on the forward strand.
ATTCATTCAAATAACCAACTTTTTTTGCATACATACTACGTCGTCATGAAAGGTGAAACATACACTTCTTTAGCATCTCTTTGGCCCAGAAATACTGCCCCTCATCCTCAAACTCTCTGTAATACACTTCGATCATCATCGTTAAATATAAGATGATATCGTACCAGCGCAATCTCTTTAACTCATCTTCCGAGAACGAAGTCTGACCAAAGCCCTGAAGGAAGTTTTCCCCCTTGTTATGCATCCTGAAACGGTCATCCATAAACGGTTCGCCCCACATTGCCCGTTCCCAGTCAATGATCCCGGACACATGTCCGTCTTTCACGAAGACATTCCCTTCCCACATATCCCAGTGGACCAGAGAAGCCTCTTTTACCGCTTCAAAAGCACTTTTATCCGTCTCCAGCTGATTCAGTAATGTCTGTCCGTCATATACGATATCAATATCTTTTTTCCCGGCATCTGAGATCAGGTTTTCCAGCATATGCTTTACGAAGAGAAACAGAGAATCGTATCTCTTATCTTCTCCCAGAAAGCCGAATTCCGGGTTCTTCACCTGTGACAATTCCCGCGATATCTTTCCGATCTCCGCATCCACTGTGGCGACCTCTTCTTCGGACATCTTTTCTTTAACGAAATGGAAGTTATCTCCTTTCAGTTTTTCCATAAAGAAATAGTTTCCGTCGCATATGGTGTTACTCGTATCGTAATACTGGATGTCTGCAACTTTAAAAGAACAGTTTTCGGAAGCCAGTTTCATGGCAGTAATTTCCGCCTGCATCAGATTGACTTCATTGGACGTATTCCCGCTTCTGTCTTTTGCCGCGATCTTCAATATGCTTTCACTGCCATCTTCAAACGAGATATCGTACGTGACGTTGCACATGCCTTCAGTCAGTTCTTTTACCGCTGCGATTCTCTTTCCAGGGAAAGCTTTTTTCGCCATACCGGAAATCGTTTCATTGGATTGTCTGTTCTTGGTTATAGTCATACGTTAAGCCCACTCAAAGTTCTCTTTGCCTGCTCCAAGCTCAAAGTGATGCTTTACGATTCCCTTATCGATGCCGGACATAGGTCCGCTTTTATATGTCAGATTAACCTTATTACCTTCTCCGGTGATAGTGAAAGCCTGCTTGTTAAGCGCAGTCGGCGCAAGAAGAGCGGCCTCAACACCGTTTTTAAACCACTCCGGTGCTTCACCCGAATAGCTGCTGACCTGATCTTTATCCTTGCTCTTATGCGGCACACCCTGTGTCTTGCCGTGGCCTACAGCGATAATGCTTACGATCTTTTTGCCACTGACAAATCCTTCCACATATTTCCTGTTAAAAGTCCCGGCCATCCACCATGTGTTGAGACCGTTCATCTGAGAAAAAAGGCACAGGTCAGACCCGGCATAGCCGAGCATCTCATCAATACCATCCCGGTCATCTGCGGCTAGAACGAAATAGGTATTCACTCCCTCTCCGCCCAGAACAACTTTACCCATAAAATTGACGGGTGTCTTCTCGCTCTCGACCAAAGCAATGGAAAGATTCAATTGCTTATTCAATTCATCAACTCTTGATTTGAGAGTGCTTTTCTCTGAATCAGACAAAGGCGTTCCATCAAACTTTCTGACGGTGTGTCTTGCCCTCATCGCTTGTTTCATTTGCTCAGTCATTTTATCCTCCAAGGCTACTCTCCATTCTTCCTGCTGTTTATCCAATCGGTTCGATAGCATCAGTATCTGCCGGGAAATACACGATTACATCCGACTCCGGCATCACAAGAAATACATGAATCATCATCGTTTCATGATCCACTTCATACGCAACTTCCATCCAGAAGTCTTCATCTTCCAACGAACCCTTGTAGAGGTAGAGCGGGAAATTATCTAGGCTCTCCGCTGTCGGATTCTCGATGATGAGTTCAATCTCATCACCTGCAGCATACGAAGTCTTGCAGCCGGAACTGAAATCCGGAACAATTACTTCACCGTATTCATCATGCAGGAAATTGCAGTTATCATCGTATTCGATACTTACCGAATATGTTTTTCCATTAGAACGTGTCGAAACACTTGCCGTTACGTTAGAAGCCGGCATCGTAAATGTATAGACCGAATACCCGCTTTCTTCCATTTCGAGCAGCTGTGCTCCGTTCGAAACCGAGACAGAATCCAGAGAATAACCTGTGTTTAAACGGACTGCGAAATAGACAGCATCACCGGCATGGAAGTACTTGGACTTTAAGGTTTCCGCCGTACTTCCCGTTTCAACGATCCAAACACTGCATCCGTTCACGCTCTCAGGAACGCTGAATGCATACTCTTCCTGAACAAATGTCGCAGATACGCTGACATCTTCATCCGGCATTGTGAAATCAAAAGAGGACACCGCACTGTTCTTGCTTACATTAAAGATTTTTCCCGTAACTGAAAGAGCGCTCAGTTTGTATCCCGTAGAAGCCTGGATCGTAAGGGTTACACCGGTTCCGGTTTTGGCAGAAGAATAATTGGACGTAACCTTTCCTCCTGAAAATTCAGGTATAGAGATGGTATGACTCTGAGGCGCAGAATTGCCGGCTCCGCCGCCACCGGAAGAAGATCCGCCGCCACCTTTGGTAGTAGGTTTCGTATCTTCAGATTTCTTCGTGCCGGAATCATCTTTCTTATCGGTGGAATTCTTACTATCCTTATCCTTTGAAGAATCAACTTTTCCGGATTCTTTATTCTTTGAAGAGTCCTTATCCTTCGAAGAATCCTTATTCTTATCCTTGTCGGACTTCTTATCGTCATCCTTTTTACCGAAATCTTTCTGTCCTGCCTGCGGATCCTCCTGCTGTTGATCAGGCAACTGTTCAGGCAGCTGTTCGGGCAGCTGTTCAGGCGGCTGATCATCCACCGGATTCACAACCGGAATATCATTATTCTCCGCAACCGCTGCTCCATCGGATTTTAATACAACCTCATTATCACCAACCATTACGGCAACGGCTTCCTCTGCCTGCTCTGCCGTTTGGAAATTTGTATTCAAAGAATCCATCTGACCATTCTGCGAACTGATAGAAGCGGCCGAATAATTCTCAGAGCCTTCAGCAGCCGCGTTAACCACATTCACGGATTCCGCGATTTTCACCATTTCATCGCTTTCCCAATGTGTTTCTTCAAGGACTCTTGCAAACACTTCCGGATCCGAAACAATCTTCTGAACAAGAAGCGGCGGGAGATCATTGGGTGTAACTTTTTTCAGTTCAAAGCGGACACTGTCCGGGCCCTCAAGATAGTCGAACAGGCAAAGCTGCGCTGACTGGCCGGCATCCATATCCACTTCGTTGGTTCCCCCGGTAGTTGGATTTTTCCCGATGATATGCACCTTACCTGAAGTAAGATAGAGTTTTGCAACTCCTGTCGATTCATTGAAAATAAGAAAACCCGATGTTCCCCGGATATCAATGCTCATGGAAGGCATATTGATTAGAAACTTCTCACCCTCCGTAAGCTTCTCCGTAGTATAGAAGTAGAGTGAACCCTTATTAAGTTCAACGGTATTGTTATTCCCATCCTGAGTAAACTTCGCCGAGGAATTGACATCCAGACCGACCATCTTTTTGTCGTCCAACTGGACATCCACGCTGCCGTTCTCTTTTGTCGTAAGGACGTTATCCTTGGAAAGGAAGGCCTGCGTTTTCATCTCCGAGGCCGCTCCATTCTCCGAAAGTGAGACATCGCCCACATAGTTTGAGATCTTGATATTACTAAGAGGCGGATTTTCATCCTTGTTCTTCTTCGAACAGCCGGCCACACTCAATACGATACATGCTGCCAATAAAAAAGCACTGGACTTTAGTGTCCGATTATGTCTGTTTTTCATATTCACCCTTCTCTCTACACGAAAAACAATAATTCTCCTCATAAGGGTCTCCCCATAATATTGATTATAGCATAGAAAAACAGCCCGGAGAGCCTCCGGACTGCTTTCATTACGTCTAGAAAAGTTTACTGGCAATATACCATATCACTAAGGCAATGACTATGATTCTGGCAATAATTAACCTGATTCTAAAGGCATTCGGGTTATATTTTTGCGAATTCAGATAATATATAGTACAGTTCTTCGTCGGATCAGAAGGATCATAGCAGATCGTCTGGCTCTTTCTGACCTTAAACACCGGACTTCCCTCTCCTTCTCCCTTATAGGTCTTCCCATCGGCTTCAAATTCATATGTAACTATAAAGAAGCTTTCAGTATCATCCATATTATCTTCTTTCATGGTACTGCCGGAGCGGACACTTGAACCGCCAACTCTCTCCCAATGGTGTTTGAGGATCCTTCCTTCCGCTCTGCCGGTATAGCTACGATATTTCTCAGGAAGAACCGCTACCTTATTAAAGTGTTTCCTGGATAGTGACGTCAAAACAACAATCAGAACACAGACAAGAATAACACCGGCAACATATCCGATAACGATCAAAGTCTCACCCATATTCATACTATTCCCTCCTACGGCGCAATTTCGACCTGATTTTATTCATGCGTTTTCCGCATCTACTTACCAAACAATCAACCCGGGGAAATTATTGGGTAGTCGAAAAACTTCTCTTCTATTGTCCAAAAGATATACCTTGATATTTCAGTATAACATGCAGAAGTCCTGTATTATGGATCAGTCAGTAACATAACACGCAAG
>JAFWSW010000124.1 GCA_017519205.1 Clostridiales bacterium
AGATCAGAGCTTTGGAAGAGAAGATCGCTAAGCTCGAGACTCCTGTTATTTCCAATAACTCCGCAAACAGATGGACTCCTGATGTTCCGATGATGGTTCCTGAGATCAATTCCGATCATGCGGCTATCATCGAGAAGCAGAGAGAAAGACTCGGAACAAAGCGTGGTTTTATTGCTGTTAAGCCGAACTGCTCGATCCAGAGTTATGTTCCGGCGCTTACTCCGCTTCTTGGCTTCGGTATCAAGTACATTAATGTTTGCACCTATCAGGCGATCTCCGGTGCCGGTAAGACCTTTAAGGACTGGCCGGAAATGGTAGGGAACATGATTCCTTATATCGGCGGTGAAGAAGAGAAGAGTGAGCAGGAGCCGCTCAAGGTCTGGGGTCATATCGAAGGTAATGAGATCGTAAAGGCAGAAGCACCGGTCATCTCTGCACAGTGCTATCGTGTAGCTGTTCAGGAAGGCCATACTGCTGCAGTTTCTGTTAAGTTCGATAAGAAGCCGACTAAGGAAGAGATGCTGGAGGCCTGGAAGAACTATAAGGGTGCTCCACAGGAACTGGATCTTCCGCATGCTCCTAAGCAGTTCCTGCAGTATATCGACGAGGACAATCGTCCGCAGCCTGCACTTGATGCGAAGTTTGAAGGTGGTATGGGCGTATCGATCGGCCGTCTGAGAGAAGATCCGATCTTCGATTACAAGTTTACCTGTCTGTCTCATAACACCCTCCGTGGTGCTGCCGGCGGTGCGATGCTTACTGCAGAGTTCCTTTATAAGAAGGGCTATCTGACCGCGAAGTAATTCGTATTGAAATGATTTATCCGGGCTCGCTGGGTATCCAAAACAATGGAAATTCAGCGAGCTCTCGGATTTTTCGAAAAAGTGTTGACGAAAGTACTTAATATCGTTATAATCTTTCTTGCGCTTTGAGAAATGGGTACATACTCAACAAGCGGGCCTTTAGCTCAGTTGGTTAGAGCAACCGGCTCATAACCGGTCGGTCCTGGGTTCGAGTCCCTGAAGGCCCACCAAATTGAAGCCAACTTACATACATATATATCGAGGGAGAATTCCCGAGCGGCCAAAGGGGGCAGACTGTAAATCTGTTGTCACCGACTTCGGTGGTTCGAATCCACCTTCTCCCACCAAGGACAGACCTAGTGTCTGTCCTTTTTTATTTATCTTATGTATAATAAGTAAAAATGCTTCTACTTGGAGATACTTATGAATATTCTTGTTAGCGGTGGTACCGGATATATCGGTTCACATACGTGCGTTGAACTCATTTCGGCAGGGCATGATGTAATTGTATTTGATAATCTCTGCAATTCAAAAGTGATAAGTCTTGACCGTATATGTCAGATCACCGGCAAGCGTCCGAAGTTTTATCAGGCAGATATGCGTAATATCGATTCGCTGCGGTCGATCTTCCAGGAGAATAGGATCGATGCCGTTATTCATTTCGCCGGTCTCAAAGCAGTAGGTGAGAGTGTCGCAAAACCATGGGAATACTATGACAATAATATTGTCGGTTCATTGAATCTTGTCCGTGTCATGAAAGAGTATGATGTTAAGAAACTCGTTTTCTCGTCATCTGCTACGGTTTATGGAGTTCCAGCGATCATTCCTATAACTGAAGAGTGCCCTCTGGGTTCTACAACCAATCCCTATGGTGAGACAAAAAAGATGCTTGAGAGGATCTTTTCCGATATTCAGAAAGCGAATCCGGACTGGCATGTCATGCTTCTTCGCTATTTTAATCCTATCGGAGCCCACGATAGCGGGCTGATCGGTGAAGAGCCGAACGGTATTCCTAACAATCTTATGCCGTACATCATGCAGGTTGCCGTCGGGAAACTTCCGTATTTACGCGTTTTTGGAAATGATTATAAGACGCATGACGGAACGGGAGTTCGTGATTATATTCATGTTGTCGATCTTGCTAAAGGTCATGTTGCCGTCATGAAGAAGTTTAATGATGCACCGGGGGTATATGTGTATAACCTTGGAACCGGCGTCGGATACAGTGTTCTTGATATTGTGCATGCATTTGAAAACGCAAATGGTATAAAGATCCCGTATCAGATCGTCGAGCGCAGACCGGGAGATATCGATGCGTGTTATTCAGATCCTTCCAAGGCGGAAAAAGAACTCGGCTGGAAGGCGATGTATGATATTGAGAAGATGTGCAAAGACTCCTACAGCTTTGCTCAGAAAGCTCTGTAACATCGTATTTTCGGCGATTTGTGCCCTTTTCTGTTCGTTTGACACCTTGAAGTGTGTATGCTAATATATTTCCGTTGTTTCGGGGTTGTGGCGGAATGGCAGACGCAGCAGACTCAAAATCTGCCGACCTTAAATCGTATGGGTTCAAGTCCCATCAGCCCCACCAGAAAGCTAATCGTCCTTACCGTCGCGGTTTGGACGATTTTTTTGTCGAATAACGAATATAGAAAAATATGCAACAGAATTCTATTTCGCTTCGTCATATGATATGTGAGGGTTTATTATGAAAAATCTGTCATTTGCAATCTTAGTGTATATGGCATAGTATATTAAAGTTGATAGAAAAATTTTACAATGAATCTTAAGGTTTATTGAGAGGAGAAACGGAATGGAGAATTACTCAGAGATTACTAATGTTGAGCTGGAAAAGAGTAAGCTGATCATTTCTAAAATTACTGATTGCTACTACAAGAAAATGGTCGGACAGACTCGTCTCGGCTGGTCGCTTCTTATTGCGATCATTTCGAACGGACATATTTTGCTTGAGTCTGTTCCTGGTCTTGCAAAGACAACGGCCGCAAAGACACTGACAGATGCCGTGAACGGTAAATTCTCACGTATTCAGTGTACTCCGGACCTGTTGCCGAGTGATATCATCGGTACCCAGATCTTCAACTATACGACGAATACATTTGAAACAAAGCTTGGTCCGGTTTATGCGAACTTTGTTCTCCTTGACGAGATCAACCGTTCGAGTGCGAAGACACAGAGTGCTATGCTCGAAGTCATGCAGGAGCATCAGACGACAATCGGCGGATACAATTACGCAATGCCGAAGATTTTTACAGTAATTGCTACACAGAACCCGATTGAGCAGGAAGGTACATACCTCCTTTCCGAAGCACAGCTCGACCGTTTCCTATTGAAAGAGAAGATCGATTATCCGACAAAAGATGAAGAGTTTGAGATCCTGAATCGTATCGAAAAGGATGTTTTCTCCAAGTCTGATGCTGTTGTTGAGCTCGAAGATGTTTATTTCCTTCAGCAGATGGCCAGAAAGGTCTATCTGGATGATGCCATCAAGAGATATATCATCAACATCGTAAACGCAACCAGAAATCCGGCAGCTACTATCGGTAAAGATCTTGCCGAATATATTACGCTCGGTTCCAGTACACGTGGTTGTATCGCACTTATGGAAGTTTCCAAGGCAGTTGCCCTCATCAATGGACGAAGCTATGTAACACCTGACGATGTCAAGACGTTGATCCACAGTGTATTGCGCCATCGTATTTCTCTGAACTTTGCAGCTGTAGCTGACGGTGTAACCTCAGAGCAGATCATTGATAAGATCGTAGGAGCTATTCAGACACCATGATCCTTGATTACATTACGAAAATTAGGGCGAATATCGCGATTCATACGAACATTAAGGCTACAAGTATCCTTGATGGATCATACAAATCCGTCTTCATGGGCAAGAGCCTAAACTTTGAAGATCTTCGCGAATATATCCCCGGAGATAATATTCGTGATATCGACTGGAAAGCATCTTCCAGAAGCCGCATGCTGCTTGTTAAACGCTATATTGCTGAGAAGAAACACAACATTCTCATCATTTTCGATAGCGGAGTCAAGATGAATGCAGAGACTTCAAAAGGGGAGATGAAGAAGGATGTTGCCATCTATACAGCAGGCACTCTGTCTTATCTTGCTTATTCCAATGGCGATTTTGTCGGATCTCTGTATAACATCAACGGTAAGATGCGCTTTTTTCCGCTTCGAAACCGTCTATACGATATTGAGCATTTCCTTGCGCAATACGATAAGGATGTTAAAACTTCAGAAACTTCTGATTTGAACCGTTCACTGGAATATCTTCTTAAGAATTTCAGAAGGAAGATGGTCGTGTTTGTTATAACCGATCTTAAAGGTGCTTCCGAGGTATCTGAAGCTGTACTGAAAAAACTGATCTGTCAGCATGACATGCTTTTCATTCAGGTCAATGATGCTGATCTTACAGGAGATCGAGCTTTCAAAGTGGAGAATAACAGATATCTTCCCCGTTTTGTAACGATGGATAAGAAGCTTGCTTCCATGGAGAAGAATATTAAGCAGAAAATCTCGCAGGAAACTGAAAAGAAATTGAAGCACCATGCTATTTTAACAACTACAGTCAGCGGGAAAGATGATATCACGATGAAGATAACAGAACTATTGGAGAGACACAGATATGCAAACATCCGTTGATTTACAAGATCCTTTCTCCTATAGCATCGTTCCGATCATTATCATTTCAGCGATCATCCTTGTATCGCTTATTGCACTGATAACTGTTCTGATCCTTAGAAAGAAAAAGAACAGACCTGTGAAACAGAAGGTGGAAGCTGCACCTGTTTTCAGGATCAAGAGTAAGGAACTTGCTCAAAGAGAATATCTTGATAAAATTGCCGTTCTCGAGCAGAAATATCTTGCCGGACAGATCGATGCACGATCGGTTCATCAGGAACTTTCCGCAATCGTTCGTATGTTTGTTCACGATCTTACCGGAATCAATGCCCAGAACTTCTCGCTTAACGAGTTAAAGGCACATAACATCTATCAGATCAGTAATCTGATCGAGGAATTCTATGCACCTGAATTTGCAGAGCGTTCCGATAAAGAAACAACAAATTCTATCCAGGAAGCCAGGGAGGTGATCATTCGATGGAATTAAAGTTCCCATATGCGATCGCGATCGGTATCCCTGTCATTCTGTTACTTGCTCTGCTGACTTATGGAGTGAGAAAAAAGTATAAAGATGGCCGTAAGGTCGCTAATACCGAGTTTATCGAAAAGACTCCTTACTTTAAGAGAAAACTCTTGGAATACCGTCTCTGTTCGATCGTGGTCATTGTCAGCCTGGTTCTTGCACTGTCGCTTCTTATGTCGCTTATTGCAAGACCGTTCCGCTCAAAGCAGACGATAACAGAGATCCATAATCGTGATATATTCCTTTGTCTGGATACATCAGGTTCCATGTTTCATGTTGATCTTGAAGTCTGTGAGAAACTGAAGGATTTTGTTTCCGGTCTCCAGGGTGAGCGTTTTGGTATAACGATTTTCAACTGCCAGACTGTAACCCTTGTTCCGCTTACCACGGACTATGACTATATCATCGAAGTTCTGGATCAGATCGAGGAAGCTTGTCAGATCGCAATCGATGTTGAAGAAAACGGAAAGTACTATGATACGGAAGACTATGTAAAATACCAGTATATTATTGATGGTACGCTGTCTTATGCATATGATTCCGGTTCATCCCTTATTGGTGACGGACTTGCATCCACGGTCTTCCAGTTCCCGGAACTCAAGGAAGATGCTTCCCGTACCAGAGTAATTATTCTGGCAACAGATAATGAGCTTTGGGGTAATCCATTCGTTCAGCTAAATGAGGCAACGGATCTCTGTACGAAGTATGGTGTCAAGGTATTTGCCGCAGCTCCGGAAGAAGTAGTCGATTATGAGAATTATAAAGCTTGCATAGAGAGCACTGGCGGACGTCTTTTTACACTGGCATCCAGTACCATGGCGAAAGACATTATTAAAGAAGTTGAAAAGACTGACACATCAGTCCTTTATAAGAGTGATATTACAGAAACCGAATATCCGGAGAAGTTAGTACTGCTCTTAACGATCTGTATGTGTGTTCATTTTGTAGTAAGTAGAAGGGTGAAGTTATGAAGATCAATCCGATCATTCCAATCTGGCTCATGGCGATACTCTGTATCGGCATGCTGGCAATGAAAAGACGAGGCGTATGGAATTACATCCGCCAGATCCTGATCGTTGTTTTGATCTTTGCAATGAACCTCAGGATCATGGTGTTCTCCCATGATGTCCCCAAGAAAGAACTGAATATCGATGTGCTTTTTGTTATCGATAATTCAATGAGTATGCTGGCGGAAGATTTTGACGGCGAAGGCCGACGCATCGATGCAGTAAAGGATGACTGCGAATACATCATGGATATGATGCAAGGTTGCCGTTTCTCCGTAATCTCTTTCGGAAATTATGCCTACAGACTTGCTCCGTACACGAGCGACAAAGATGTTATCATGTCGATCATCAAGTCTCTTGAAGGACAGACGCAGTACTACGCTCAGGGAACATCCCTTAATCTTCCTTTCCCGCTGATGCTGGACGCATTGAAGAAGGATGCCGAACAGAACGAGGACCGTGTCCAGCTCGTCTATTTCTTCAGTGATGGCGAGATCACCAGTAAGGGAGAAAAGCTCGGTTCGTATTCTGATGCGAAAGAATATGTTTTCAGCGGCGCAGTACTCGGATATGGTACCGAGGAAGGCGGAAGAATGAAGGTTCGAACATACGAGGGCGATGATTACGGTGTCCCATCTTATATGAAGACCCGGGATAAGAGCGGTAAAAAAGTAGATGCGATCTCGTATATCGACGAAAAGAACCTGGAATCGATCGCTGACGATCTCGGAATTGAGTATTATCACGTTGAAAAGTCCACAACTCTTCGCGATGTACTCGGTGATATCGACGAATATATTGATGAATATGCTACTGAAGGGCTGACCGGCACAGAGGGATATGTGGAAACCTATTATTGGTTCGCCATCCCGATCGCTGCACTTCTGATCTATGATCTGATTTACTACAAAAGGAGAGTGAGAGAATGATCAAACGTATTATTATTGCTTCATATGTGTTAATCGGACTGGTGCTTTTCAAGTTTGCCTTTTCTTATGGATATAACGAGTGGGTCAACGGAAAGTATGAAGAAGGCGATTATACGGAAAACTATAATCTTCTGGAAGTTGCCAATATCAACGAGCCGTACATTGTTTACTACAACAATGGTAATGTCATGTACCAGAGACAGGACTACGAATTGGCCATCGAGTATTTTGAGAAGGCTCTGACCAAGAATCCGCCGGAAGAGAAGGAGTGTCTTGTCAGAATCAATCTGGTACTTTCGAAGCTCGCTCTTCTCGGAGAGGATGCTTTTTCTCCCGAGAAAATCGAGGATACGATCGAGCTTTTGGAAGAGTGCCTCGATATTCTTTCTGAAAAGGGCTGCGCGACTGACGAAGGTGATGGCCACAATAACCGTGCACAGAGACTTTATGATGAGATCAAAGAGATGCTCGATCAAGCTAAGCAGGAACA
>JAFWSW010000125.1 GCA_017519205.1 Clostridiales bacterium
AATCTTTTATTATCATATTTCCCTTTTAAAACATTTCTAAATATATCACAATATTCATTTAACATTGTCCATAATAAACTCATTTTTCCTGCTGGATTATGCAGGCAAGTACAGAAATCTTCCGGACGTGTGCGTGATAGAAGTTGACGGAGGTGACAAATGAGTCAAACAGAAAAAAGACCGAAACGGTCATTTAGCGGACTGCCGTTCTATCTGGTCCTGATCGTGATCCTGATAGTGGCGTCCTACTTTTTCCTGAATGGGGATTCGGGAAAGAGTACTTCGCTTTCGGAGGCACTCAACATAATCGAGAGCAAAGATATCAAGGCGGAAGACGTAGTGCTCAACGGCAATACGCTTTCGTTCAAGTACATGGATTCCGAGACCGGGAAGAAGAAGGAAGTCAACAAGAAAGTTCCTTACGATTCTCAGGACCACGTGCTGACGATCCTCATGGAAGCACAGAAGAACGGCGCGATCGATTCCTTCGAGTATAAGCAGCCGACGGATGTTTCTGCGATCATGTCCGGAATCATGATCGTCCTGATGATCGCTGCGATGATCTTCATCGTATGGATCAACTTCTCCAGAAACCAGGGCGAGGGCAGATCCGCCATGAACTTCGGCCGAAGCAAAGCTAAGCTTCATGACCCGTCGAAGAACAAGGTCAACTTCGCCGATGTTGCCGGCGCAGATGAAGAAAAAGAAGAACTGGCGGAAGTCGTTGACTTCCTGAAGAATCCGAAGAAGTATTCCGCACTCGGTGCGAAGATCCCGAAGGGTATCCTCCTTCACGGTGCACCTGGTACAGGTAAGACACTTCTGGCGAAGGCCGTTGCAGGTGAGGCGGGTGTTCCGTTCTTCTCCATCTCCGGTTCCGACTTCGTTGAGATGTTTGTCGGTGTCGGTGCCAGCCGTGTAAGAGATCTCTTCGACAGTGCGAAGAAGAATTCTCCGTGTATCGTGTTCATCGATGAGATCGATGCTGTCGGCCGTCACCGAGGTGCCGGCATGGGCGGCGGTCACGATGAGCGTGAGCAGACCCTCAACCAGTTGCTGGTCGAGATGGACGGTTTCGGTCCGAACGAGGGCGTTATCGTTATCGCAGCAACGAACCGTGTTGATATCCTTGACCCGGCACTTCTCCGTCCGGGACGTTTTGACCGTCGTGTATCGGTTGCCCGTCCTGACATCAAGGGCCGTGCGGATATCCTGAAAGTACATGCCAAGAATAAGCCGTTCGAGGACGATGTCGATCTCAAGGAGATCGCGAAGATCACTCCCGGTTACACCGGTGCGGATCTTGCTAACCTCCTCAATGAGGCAGCGCTTCTCGCGGCAAGAAGAAATGCAAAGAAGATCAGTAAGGCGGATGTTTCCGAAGCTGTCTTTAAGGTCATGGTAGGACCGGAGAAGAAGAGCCGTGTCATCACAGACAAAGAGAAGCGCCTTACCGCTTTCCACGAAGCCGGCCATGCAATCGTGCTGCGTACGGTTTCCGAGACAGAACACGTCGAGCGTGTTTCCATCATTCCTGCAGGTGGTGCAGGTGGTTATACCGCACACAAGCCGGATGAGGATATCTACTATACAACAAAGAAGCAACTGATCGATTCGATCATGATCTCCCTCGGCGGTCGTGCCGCAGAGCAGATCATCCTCGGTGAGATCAGTACCGGTGCTTCCTCTGACCTGCAGCACTGCAACGGTATTGCACGTGAGATGATCACCCGCTACGGTATGTCCGAGAAGTTCCCGAACGTGATCTTCGATGACGACGATGAAGTATTCATCGGAAAGAGCTACGGTCATACACGTATCTACAGTGAGAAGTCCGCCGCCGAGATCGACGAAGAGATCGCACGAATCATCGACAAGGCGTATAAGGACGTTCTCGATCTGCTCAATGAGAGAATGGCGATCCTCAATGCGGTTGCACAGCGTCTCCTCGAAAAAGAGAAGATCGAAGGACCGGAGTTCGAACAGATCTATGCTAGCGGTGGTGTGATCGAAGAAGCTCCTGCGGCTTCCGAAAAGACAACAGATGCTTCTTCTGAAGAAACAGCAGAGGCAGAGGTTCTTACTTCCGAGAAGATGATCGAAGAAACATCCTCTTTGGAAAAGGAAGTCGAGAAGCTGGAGAACGCTAAAGAAGATACTGCTTCTGATGAAGAGGAGAAGTCATAAGACTGATCTGCAAAATGACAATTGAAAAGGAGCTGCCACATTGGCAGCTCCTTTTATTTACTTTAGTTTATTGTGATGGAACCGGTATGCCGATCGGTAATCAGCCGGCATATCGGATACCGGCGAAGAGCTCATCCTGCTCTTCACTATTTTCACCGTACTTGAACTTGTAACCATCTTCGATTTCGATCTTAAGCTTGAAGATCACGTTTTTGCTTGAATCCTCATTTAGCGTCGTAGCCAGGATCCATCCCTGTTCCGGATCGATTCCATACAGTCTGACCGCTGTATTGGCAGGGATGGTGTAAGTTTCCTCTTCGGGTTGTCCTCTTTCGGCACGGATGCAGACGATCTCTTTCTTCGTGATGCCGATTCCTCTTTTATCGCCATAGTCGTTCAGAATGCACGGATTGCCATTGTGTTTGATGACGGAGCAGGAATACTTCATTAATCCGGTTCCGAAGATATCGTTGCGGGATGTGATCGGGAAATTATCCGGATTATAGCACGGATCGAGTCCGAGGTTGCCTTCGAACCTGCTCTGATATTCGAAATGACCATTATCGTAACGGAACACGTAAACGATCGAATCTTCTTCTTCAAGACTCATTTCAAGATATGCATAGAACCCGCTGTCGGTCTTCATGAGACGCATGGAAACAAACATGAGTGCAGATGATCCTTCAACAAGTTCACTGTCGGGAACAGGGCACTTCTCGGTTCCGTTCAGAACGATGACCGCGTTAACGATGCTGTCATATTCATCTGTCTCGAATTCGACGGAAACCTCGTCCATTTTTCCGTCACCATCCAGATCCCAGGTAACACGGTTGTAGATATCATTTGTCAGAGTGTAGTACTCCGGAGTAGAACCGAAAAGGGAGACATCGAGATAGTCACCCGCGAACATAGCAGGGATTTTATAATATTGAGGATAAGTAGAATCGGTCCGATCCAAAATAAAGATAGAATCATATCCGATAACAAAGTCGATCCGCTCGTTAACATCACGCATCCGCGTTGCCAGATCTTTGACGGCTGCTTTTTCGTAGTCATCCGCATCCGAATCAGCATAGTATTTCTCGAAGAAGTCGGCAAATCCGGCTCTGTCGGTGACAATATCATCAAACATGTATTCCATACCGTCCGAGGTGCGGTAATTGTAGGCGATAGCAGACTCGTTCGATAACGAAGGAGTTCCATACTCTTTCGTAGCGATGTACGAGACGATCGCTGTATCCGCACGGAAAACAGTGATATCACTTGTCAGGGTG
The DNA here is from genome assembly GCA_017519205.1 of Clostridiales bacterium. GTDB lineage: Bacteria > Bacillota > Clostridia > Saccharofermentanales > Saccharofermentanaceae > Scatonaster. Next base: position 3,462 of record JAFWSW010000125.1, read on the forward strand.
TAGTCTGTTTTATAGGTGCCGTTCTTTACGGAGTTGACCAGTTCAGGAAGCAGTTTGTCATATTCAGCATCAAAATCGCTGTTCAGATTGTAATGATTTGCCTCGAGCGTATTCCAGAGCTGATTGTGAGCTTCGGTTTCTTCCTGGGAAAACTGTATCATATCGACACTTTTATAGATTTCCGCATAATGGTTGTCTGAATCAAGAAGAGCATACTCCCGCGGTTCGCTGACGATCTCCATGTCGAGATTCTTCTGATCATTCTTGATTACGAAATCAGAAGAGATCGGATAGACGCCTCCATTTTTTGATGTGGTGGTTTCCGATTCTGAAGAACTCTCTGATTCGGAAGTATCCGGAGTAGTGGTAGTCTCCGATTCTTCGGTTTCCGGATCTTCAGTTTCCGTGATTTCCGTGTCTTTGGTTTTCTTCGTCTTTTTGGAAGTTTCCTCGCTCTTTTTCGAGCAGCCGGAAGAAGCAGCTACCATAGAAAAAGTGAGAAGGACCGAGATAAGTTTTTTCATACTGTTTTCCTCCTGTAGATCCTATTTCGTTAACCCCAGAAAATGATGGAGTAGAATACATCTTCGAGAGATTTACCGTCTACGGTAATATTATAATCCTGATCTTTCGCAAAATTGATTTCTGCGTAGAAAGTTTCATTCGGATTTCCGTTCTCTACGGCAACGATCAGACGACGGGTCTGCATATTGTAAAGGTACGGACGAACAAAGGAGCCTGCCTTAATGGTCGTATCTTCCACCTTGGTGTAATCGATCTCGTTTACCTTGGCGCAGGGAATATCGATTTTCGCTGTTACCGGAGTAGAATCGGAAGTCCAAAGATCATACTTAAACATCGGCATACCGTTATTTCCGATCACGGAGAAGGCGTTGGTGTAAAACTTCGTGCCGAGGGTGTCGCAGATATCTCTCATTTCGAAGTCATCCGGATCGATAAAGGTACGTGAGCACATAAAGTCTCCGAACATTCCGATATAGGAGAGCTCATTCTTTTCGATCTTAAAGACATATGTGTCTTCGAAAGAATCGATGGAAAGCATACGTGCATAATAGTAGAAACCGCTGTCTGTCTTCATGACCATTGACGGCAGCATGCTGTGACCGGTGATGTCTATTCCGGCCGTTTTGGAATTGAATTTATTACCGTTATAGTTGACCTCCAGGATGAATTCATCCCCGCCGTATTCGCTGGTCCCTTCGGAGTAGATGACTTCCGATTTGATCGAATCCATGTCTCCATCGAGGTTTACATCCCAGATGATCTCGTTGTTTGCATCGTCGAAGATGGTGTAGTACGCCGGTGTCTTACCAAAGTACTCCATGTTGAAGATATCTTCATATCCGATGACAGGGATCTTATAAACATCATAATTGA
>JAFWSW010000126.1 GCA_017519205.1 Clostridiales bacterium
ACAGCTTCCGATACGGGATTGAGCATCTCTGTAGATACAGGATCATCTGATTCGGATTCATCCGATGTTCCGGGTGTTTCCACGACACTGATGAAGATGACCTACGAGGACAACTACGATCAGGCAGCGATCAATGAGATGGGCAAGATCGTAAAGATCCGCGACATGCAGTTCACAGCACTGGATTATAACTTCTACTTTGCTAACGAATATGTCCAGCTAATGAAGATGAACCTCAGCGGTTCCTACAGCATCCCGATGACTCAGTCCGGCTTCCTGGATATGGAAGGTCAGCTGACAGAGGACATGAAGATCAAGGATTACATGCAGAAGACGATCATTTCCGACTTCCAGGGTGAAGTTTATCTCCTCGAGTATGCTCAGAAGAATAACCTGAAGCTGGACGATGAGGTCCTTGAGAAGATCGAGCAGCAGTTCACAGATACCAAGACATCTGCTGAAGAGATCGGCATGACACTGGATGAGTATCTGCAGTCCTACTACGGCCCGACAGCTACTCAGGATGGCCTTCGTGAGATCCTTCAGCGCTATGAGCTGGTTAACCTTGCCATGAAGCATTACTGCGATAACTACAAGTATGCTGAGGGCGAGACGATACTCCCGACAGTTTACCATGTTCTCTATCCGTCCCTGGATATGACCACAGGCGAGGCGCTGTCTGACGAGAAGAAAGCAGAAGCGAAGAAGAAGGCAGAAGAGCTGAAGGCTTCCGCAACAAGCCTGGATGACCTGAAGGCCAAGGCTGAAGCAGGAAAAGCAGCTAACGAGGTTGCCGAGGCAGCTGAGTACACCGTTTCTATCGGCCAGATGGTAGAGCCTTTTGAAGAGTGGTGCTTCGCAGATCATCAGATCGGTGATATGGATGTCGTTGAGACGATCTACGGTTACCATGTAATGTACTTCGTAGGCAAGAAGGAAGCGGACGATGAGCAGAAGCTGCAGATCGCGCGTAAGGCTATGAATGCTGAGATGAATGAGGCAATCGAGGCCGGCGGTTATGAGGCAACGATCTCCTAATCGATAATTAATCAAGCACTGGAAAGGATCCTCGTCGTCGAGGATCCTTTTTTGTGCTTGATTTTTTCCGGGGTGTCCTTTATACTGTCTTCTGCAGTTGCGAACCATTCGCAATTAGCATGTGAAAGAAAAGAGTATTTGTGAACATGAAGTCGGGTAGTTTTGAAGAAGTAAGTCGTTTTTCGCGTGTGTCGCGGGTGAAGCGTGTCGTGGCGGGTTTCCTGTCGGTAGCGTTTCTTTCCGGGGCGATGGGCGTCCTTAGCGGATGTAAGAAGCGCGGCTTTGGAAAAGATGCGGAAGGCAAGGTAAAGGTCGTTGCCTCGATCTACCCGATGTATGACTTTGTAAAAAGGATCGGCGGAGATCTCGTAGCGGTAAAGATGCTTGTTCCGGCAGGGACCGAGCCGCATTCATGGGAGCCGTCCACACGTGATATGCAGGACCTCGAGGAAGCGGATCTGTTCGTTTATAACGGTGCAGGCATGGAGGCCTGGGCAGATGATCTTCTGGGAACGATCCAGAATAAGGATCTGATTGCGGTGGAAGCATCGAAGGATGTTTCACTTCTGAAGACGGAAGAAGTCCATCACGATGCACATGAGGACGAGGATCACGACGATGACCATGAGGATCACGACGAGGAGGGGCATCACCATCACGGGGAATATGACCCGCATGTATGGCTGTCTCCGAAAAATGCGGAGGTAGAAATCTCCGCCATCGCGGATGCGCTGATCGAAAAGGATCCGGAACATGCGGATACATATAGAAAGAACCTCGAAGAAGCAAAGAAAGAATGCGAAGCACTGGACAGTGCTTTTGAAGCGGAATTAGCGCCATATAAGGGCGGATATATCGTCGTGGCACACGAGGCATACGGATATCTCTGCAAGGAGTATGGAATCAAGCAGATCGGTATCGAGGGCGTCTCGGCGGACCAGGAACCGGATGCGGCGAGGATGAGAGAGATCATCGACATGGTCAGAGAATACGGGATCAAGTGTATCTTCTTCGAAGAACTCGTTGATCCGAAGGTGGCAAAGTCGATCGCCGATGAAACGGGCTGCAAAACGATGGCGCTGTCACCTCTTGACGGTCTGACGAAAGAAGATATCGACTCCGGAAGAGACTATTTTTCCGTCATGAAGGATAACCTTCAGGCGCTGGTAGACTCATTCCAGTGAGATCCGGGGAAGCGAAAGAAGGGGACGAAGTATGGAGAATGTGATCGAAGTTTCGGATATGTCATTCGGCTACACGCGGGACATGATCCTCGAACACGTGGACTTCACCGTGGAGAAGGGTGATTTTGCCGCGGTGATCGGCGATAACGGTGTCGGTAAAAGTACGATGGTCAAGCTCCTTCTCGGGGTGCTCAAGCCGACGAAAGGGTCGATCAGCATCAGTGGGAAACAGGTGACCTCGCTTCGGGGGACCGGCATCGGATACCTTCCGCAGAACGGTGGAAGCAAGGCGGCTGCTTTTCCGGCGACATGCGAAGAAATCGTCATGAGCGGTCTTTACAGTAAGATCGGATTCGCGAGATTTCCGAATAAGTCCCATAGGGCGAAGGTGGAGGAAGCCCTGAAGAAGGTCGATATGCTCGATAAGAGAAAAGCACTGATCGGGGAACTGTCCGGAGGACAGCAGCAGCGTGTGATGCTGGCACGTGTTCTTGCCGGAGATCCGGAGGTGCTGATCCTCGACGAGCCGACGGTAGGCATCGATGCAGAATCGGTCGACCGCCTGCTTCACATCCTTCACCATTTAAATATCGATAAGAAAGTTACGATCCTCATGGTCACACATGATATCGAGAAGGTCGGACCATACGCGAACCGCGTTCTGTGCCTCTCGGAGGGCGCGTGCAGGGAAGAGCTTCTTCCTGATGCGAAGATCGTGCATGCCCATGCGCACAGCCACCCGCACGGCGGCTCGGAGCATATACACTGCGCGAACTGCGAGCACAGTGATTCACATGGACATGATGCGGAACACTGTGCAGAATGTGCGCACTGTGATACCCACTGTGGCCACGATCACACACATCACGATGACCATGATCATCACGGAAAGGGGGCGGTCTGATGCCGGAGATCCTGCAATATGCCTACATGCAAAGAGCCCTCTTCGTAGGACTTCTCCTGTCTGTCATCGTGGCGTGCCTCGGCACGGTCATGGTGCATAAGCGTCTTTCCATGATCGGTGACGCTTTGTCGCACTCCTCGCTGGCCGGTGTTGCCCTCGGTCTGCTTCTCGGATTTAACCCGATCGTCGGTGCGATGGCGGTATGTATCGTCGCTGCTTTTTCCATCGAGATCATCAGAAAGAAACTCGGCGACCACTCTGAACTTGCGGTCGCGATCGTGATGTCCACGGGCATCGGACTTGCCGGCGTGATGTCGGGATTCGTGAAGAGCTCGGCGGACTTTAACTCGTTCCTGTTCGGATCGATCGTCGCCATCAGCGGCTTTGAAGCACGCCTGGTCATGATCCTTTCCGCGATCGTCCTTGTCGCATTCGTTCTGCTCTATAAGGAGCTGTTCTATATCTCCTTTGATGAACAGGCAGCCTCCATTTCCGGAGTGCCGGTCGGGGCGGTAAATGCGATTTTTACGATCCTCACGGCGGTGACTGTTTCCATCGCGGCAAGAACGGTCGGTGCCCTGATCGTTTCCTCACTTCTGGTCGTACCGGTCGCAGCGGCTATGAGCATCGCAAGAAGCTTCCGCACGACAGTGCTGTGGGCGATCTTTGTTTCTGTATTCTCTACCATCGGAGGCCTGGTCCTGTCCTTCTACATGGGACTGAAACCGGGAGGAACCATCGTCCTGATCTCCGTTGCATTTTTCTTAGTATTCCGCGTGATCGCGCTGTTCCGCGGCACCGCTTCATCTGATGCGAAGAAAGGAGCCTGACATGTCATTTCCTGATACACTTCGTAAAACAAAATCAAGACTTAAGGTCTGGGAGATCTTAGAAGAAGCAGCCACTCCGCTGACTGCCCGGCAGATCGCCCAGAAGGCGGCCGGATCAGATGGGGACGGATCCGGTAAGGGTGTATGGCTCTCGAGCGTGTACCGCGCGCTCGAAGCTTTTGAAGAGGCAAAGGTCGTTAACAGGACCGTCCTGAAAGACAGTTCTGAAGCACTGTATTCGCTCGCGGAAACCGGGCATCACCACTACGCCATCTGCATCAGCTGCAAGAGCAGGACCGAGCTGGAGGGCTGTCCTTTTGAAGAGGAAGAACATCTCCATACGATGGATCACGATTTCATGGTCGTGGGACATACGGTCGAGGTCTTCGGCTACTGCAAGGACTGCCAGAAGAAGATGAAGCATCAGGCGAAGTAAACAGCTTTTCAAAACGGGGAAAAGAAAAAGGACTGTTCCAAGTAGGACAGTCCTTTTGATTTGCTTGATTTGGTAATAGATCAGAAAGCGATGATCCCGTGCATGTACAGGTAGCTGACCAGAAGACCTGTAGCAACTCCGAAGATCGCGCTGGTCAGTACATCCGAGATGTAGTGTACGTAGAGGTACAGTCTCGAGAATGCGATACCGAATGCGTATATCAGAGCGGCGGCGCCGAGTCTCGGAGAGAAACGGACGATCGTTGTCGCTGCAGCGAACGAAGAGAATGTGTGTCCGGACGGGAAGGAGAAGTCCTTCGGCTCGCGGATGATGATGTCGCGCATCTCGCCACGGGCTTCGTACGGACGAGGACGCTTCGTCACTCTCTTCAGGATCAGGTTAACGAACAGCAGGCTGCATCCGAGTGCGAGAAGGATACATACGGCGGCTTCCTGATTGATGTTTGCGAAGTAGAAAGTTCCCGCTGCGGCGAACCATACGATACCGAAGTTACCGGTCAGCGAAAGAAACGGCATAACACGGTCAAACACTCTGCAGCGCAGGTGCTCATACATCCAGTCAAGAACCTTCAGTTCGCGTTTCGAAATACGTGACGGCATACCGTTTCTCCTTTCTCAGTTTTTATTTTGAAGTAAAGTAATACCCGATAGAACATACCTACTTACGCTATATAGGATAAGATGATTATAGAAAGAAATCAATGCGTTTTTGCTCTCTTTTCGTTAAAATTTCGTTAATCCTGAATCGTGTTTTGAAATGCAAGACATCCTATGGTTTTCGTGTTATGATTTCTCTTATGAAAAAGCACCTGCATCCAATCCAAATCGGAGATCTTACTATCCCGGAGAACATTGCGCTTGCGCCGATGGCCGGGACGAGCAACCGCATCTTCCGAACGATCTGCCACGAGTACGGATCGGCTTTCGGCGTGACCGAACTCGTCTCCGCGAGAGGCATCCGTTTCAAAGAGTCGGTGGAGATCAGCATGCGTTATCTGAAGATCGATCCTGAGCATGAAGGAAAGACCGGCATCCAGCTTTTCGGTGCGGATCCGGAGGATTTTTCCTATGCGATCCCCTGTATCCTGGAGGACCCGCGTCTTGCCGCAGTGGATGTGATCGATATCAACATGGGTTGTCCGGTAACTAAGGTCGTAAAGACCGGAGCAGGTTCCTCACTTATGATCGATCCGAAGCTGGCATCAAGCATTATCGAGGCATCGGTGAAAGCGGCCGAGCCCTATGGAAAGCCGGTCACCGTGAAGTTCCGTTCCGGCTGGGATGAAGAAGATATCAATACCCCTGAGTTTGCGAAAATGTGTATTGATTCCGGGGCAAAAGCACTTGCCCTTCACGCCAGAACGCAGAAGCAGATGTACCGCGGTGAGGCCGACTGGGATGTGATCCGAAGGACGAAAGAAGCCATCGCCGGAACAGGTGTCCCGCTCTGGGGAAACGGCGATGTAAAAGATGGCGCGACAGCAATCGCCATGATCGAACAGACCGGGTGTGACGGTGTCATGGTAGGTCGTGGTGCGCAGGGGAACCCGTGGGTATTCAGCGAGATCCGCGCAGCATTATCGGGTGACCCGGACTTTAAAAAGGAAGACTTTATTCCCGATCGGAGAACGAAAGCAGAAGTGATCCGCCGCCACCTTCTCGGAATGTGCGAGGACCTTGGAGAAAAAACTGGTGTGAAAGAGATGCGTTCTGAGATCGCCTGTTATCTTAAGGGCGGACGCGGCACGGCCGAAATCAAAAACCGCCTCATGACAGCCGGCACAATATCCGAGGTCGAAGCACTCCTCGACGAATATGTCGGATGTTGAAGAAGTAAGCGATGGTGCTTGTTGGAAAAAATAGAAAAAGGGATCCCCTAGGCGACGAGTTTTGCTTTAGCAAACTGTTTGAGTCGCAAAGGGGATCCCTTTTTCTACTTGTTTAATTGATCATCGCTTACTTCTTCAGCAGGCTTCCGAAGATACCGCGGATAAGGGAAGAACCGATCTGACGGCCGGCAGCGGTCGTTGCCGAGTTGACCATCTTGGTAACCGGACTGTTCTTCTTTGCACGCTCAGCTTCACGCTTAGCTTTTTCTTCCTGACGCTCAGCTTCCTTGCGCTCTCTTTCCTCAGCACGTGCCTGACGCTCTGCTTCGCGGCGCTCACGATCTTCCTGACGGTCACGCTCACGCTGCTCGCGGATCTCGGCAGCACGCTCTTTTTCTTCGATTCTGCGCTCACGGTCTTCCTGACGGTCAGCTTCACGCTGTTCACGGATCTCTGCGGCACGCTCTTTTTCTGCCTGCTTCTCAGCAGCGGCACGGGCCTTTTCCTCTTCCTTCGGATCTACTGCAGTGGCAGCTTCCGCAACAGGAGCAGCAGCGGCAGCTACAGGAGCGGCTGCAGCGGCAGCAGGTGCAGCCTCGGTAGCCGGAGCAGCTTCAGCAACAGGTGCTGCAGCCGGAGCACCGAAGTTCGGATCATATTTCTTCATGAGGATCTCATAAGCAGACTCCGGATCGACAGCAACTCTGTACTTCTCATAGAGCGGATTTGCTTCTGTGAGTTCCTGCATCTTCTCAAATCCTGCAGATCCGATAAAGCTCTGCGGCGGGAGAATGAATGCACGCTCTACGATGCCCGGTGTACCCTTGGCATCGAGGAAGGAAATGAGGGCTTCACCGACAGCCAGCTCGGAGAGAACGGTCTCTGTATTGAAGTCCGGATTAGCGCGGAAGGAATCCGCAGCAGCTTTGAGCTTCTTCTGCTCAGCAGGAGTATAAGCACGGAGTGCGTGCTGTACACGGTTCTGGAGCTGTGCCAGGATGTTGTCCGGGATATCGCTCGGGCTCTGGGAAATGAAGTAAACGCCGATGCCCTTGGAGCGGATGAGACGAACGATCTGATCGATCTTCTCGAGGAGGAATGCCGGTGCATCGTTAAAGAGCAGGTGTGCCTCGTCGAAGAAGAATACCATCTTCGGCTTCTCGGGATCGCCGACTTCCGGCAGATTCTCATAGATCTCGGAAAGGAGCCAGAGAAGGAATGTCGAATACAGAAGCGGCTTATTAAAGAGCTCTGTAGCATTGAGTACGTTGATCATGCCGCGTCCGTCAGAACCGGTCTTAAAGAAGTCCATGACATTGAATGCCGGCTCGGCAAAGAATGCATCTGCACCCTCATCGGAAAGGAGAGCCAGGTTTCTCTGGATCGCGCCGATGGTTGCTGTGGAGATGTTACCATAGGTGAGTTTATAGTCGTCTGCGTGGTCACCGATATAGGTGAGAAGGAGACGGAGATCCTTGAGGTCAAGAAGCAGAAGCCCCTGATCATCCGCGATACGGAATACCATGGACATTACGGCGCGCTGTACGTCGGACAGACCCAGCATACGGCCGAGAAGGATCGGACCGAGCTCGGAGATGGTCGTTCTCATCGGGATACCCATCTGGCCGAATACATCGTAGAAAGTTGTCGGATAAGCTTTGTACTCGAAGTTCTCGATACCGAACTTCGCGATGCGCTCTTCCATGTTCTCGTTACTCTGTCCCTGAGCGCAGATACCGGACATATCGCCCTTTACGTCTGCGAGAAATACCGGAACTCCCATATCGGAGAAGCTCTCAGCGAGGACCTTGAGTGTGACGGATTTACCTGTACCGGTAGCACCGGCGATCAAACCATGGCGGTTCGCTTTTGAAGGCTCAATGAAGCACTTGTTTGCGGTTCCGCCGACCCAGATTTTATTGTCGTAAAGCATAACTTAACCTCCCAATCCATATTATAGAAGTACTGTTTCTATTTTCGCAAAGACAGCGGATAATCGCAAGGCAATTTTACGTAAAAGTGTCCGCTAATTGAAAACGTTTTGTTACATCTCCGCATAGGCACCCACGTATAATAAACGAAAGAAAAAGGATAGAAAGGAGATGACCATTCATGCTGGATACCGTAACACTTCTGACCTTCCTGGCGATGGGCATTCTCCTGTGCTTTTACGGATTTAAGATGTTCCGTTTTTCCATGGCGATCGCGGGCTTCTTCATGGGCTTTCACGCCGCCAATCTCATCGACTCGCTCTTCCTTCTGGAGAAGATCCCGGAGAAATACCAGCACATGTGGGAGTTCTTCTTCCCGATCATGTTCGGGTTATTCCTCGCCGTGATCTCATACGCCGTCTATAAAAAAGCACTGTTCTTCATCACGGTGTTCTTCACCTGGTATTCCATCGTGAAGATCTTCCTTCTTTACATCGTGAAGACACAGAATAACTTAAAACTCGTTATCTCGCTGTCACCGGACAAGGTGGCAAAACTGACCGACGGGTCGGAAAAAGTGCAGAACCTGATCCCGGATAAGCAGCTTGATTCCGTATTGTCCGCGATCCCAGGAAGCACCGACGGGCAGAAGCTTCTGGCGATCTGCCTGATCGCACTTGTCATCGCGATCCTTGTCGGTATCATCATCTGCCTTCTCCAGGCGCCGGCCATCAAGATCAGTACCGCCGTGATCGGTGCGGATATCCTACGGGATGTTTTCCTCGGAATGATGGGTATCCTCCATGCTTGGAAAGGACTTCCCGGATTCCTCGCTCCTGCCGTCAACCAGGGCCTTCATAACGGATGGATCTCGTTCTTTATCTGGGCCGCCCTGATCGGCTCCGGAATCACCGTACAGTTCAAGTACGGGGATGACTGATAAGTATAGGAAGGGTGAAATATTATAAAAATGAAGAAGGTCAAGTTACATGGGAAAAAATACCGAATAATTCTGTGTCTATTATGTTTAATGTGTTTTCTTCTTAGTCTGTCAGCTTGCTTATTTCATTCCGAAAAACGTTATCAGCTGATTTCGGATGGAAATAAAAATGTAAGTTGGGTTAGTGGGACGAGTAAAGATTGCATATGTGTTGTTTTTGGAGACGATGAGCTGGTCATTTATACGTATAAAGGTGAAGAACTTTTGCGGAAGAGGTTTGACAAAAGGATCACATATATTCAAACACATCAGGATAATATTCTTCTGACGTACGAAGATAATTCCCTGGAGATGTATCGTTGGTTGGATGGCTCCTTTGACCGCATGATATCGCAACAGTTTTCCGATTCCATAAAAAAAGCCGAATTGTTGGACTGGGGAACGGATCTTGATGGGGTAGTAGTTTTGCTAACTAGTGGAGATCTATACAGAAGTGATTCGTATGAAAATGTCACAAATCTGGTATTGGTTGACCATGATGTAAAGACATCTGCATACTATGCCAGAGGAGATTATCTCCTGTACATTACTCAGAAGAATGAACTGAAAACGTGGTGCTTTTATGAAACATTTCACATTTGCTTAAATGCGGATAAAAGTGTTTTGAATGATATACAGGATCTACAAGTCGCATTGTTTAACGATAACAAGCAATTCATATGCTTTAAGGGGATAGGAGCACGAGGAGAACACTATTTCGTAAGGGTTGAAGACAATCTTACTGTTTTAGACGGAGCCAATGTGTCTGTGAAACTTTTGGGTACAACAAGAGGCTATGAGGCAGCATATGTATATCAAAAGGATGAGAAGATTTATTATCAGGGTCCTTCGGGAAGAAAAAACCATGATTACACTTATAGTAATCCCTACAGAATCAAAATTGATAAACAATACTCATTGATGCCCATCAATGGTGGCGTAGTATACTATAATGAAAATGAAGTGAATGTGCTAATTGTTCCGTAGAGATTTTAAAAAGTTGCAACAGAATCAGAAACAGCATCGTCTTATTTGCAAGAAGAGAAAAAGCAAAGGAGACTACTACCATGAAAAAGAATCCTGTGACAAATATAAATAGACCAGCTTATCCGACGATGGTGCAGCTGAAGAAGCAGCCGGGAAAATACCCGATCGCAAAGGTTGCCGCAGTTACGGCACTCACTGCAGTCATGGCGATTGCTGCAACGGGATGCGGTGAAGAGAATGTGAAAAGCCGTGCGATAGGACACCTGGGACTCATGGGAATGCCGACAGAGACATACCAGATCGAAGGTGAGATTCAGATCGACGGTGATATGCCGAACTATACAGATCCGACGACGACCGTATTAATGGGCGAGACGGAAACAGAAGCGACCACCACAGAGGATGACTGGGAGCTGTCCGGTGAAGAGACCGTAGACACGGATGCTGACTATCAGACCAAGGCAACGACCGAAAGTTTTGATATCCAGGGCGGCGAAACAGTATGTGTCGATGTTTTCGAAGTCGAGCCCTCGGAATCCTAAATAGACAGAATCCTTCCGGGACTTAAGGAGAAAGAAAATGGGCAGAGATCTCTCGGTCGATAGAAAAAGAAATCTTACACTGGTGGTGACCCACCAGTGTAATTTTGATTGCAGGTATTGTCTTCAGAAGCATGAAGATGTATATATGCCGAGAGAGACCGCGGTGAAGGCGATCGACATGCTCGTTGACGGCCTTTCGAAGATAAAAGAGAACCCGAGAGCACAGATATCTTTCTATGGCGGTGAGCCGCTTCTCGCAAGGACCGAGATCGAGTATCTGGTGACCTATGCCCGCGAGAAATTCAGTAAGATCAAGGACCTGAAGTACGGCTTTGAGATCACGACGAACGGGTTGCTTTTGGATCAGGAATTCATCGATTTTGCGAAGAAGAATCGCATCCTTCTGGCGCTCTCATATGACGGAGTTGCCCAGGATGAGGTGCGTATCAAAAGAGGCGGTAACCCGACCAGGGAGATCGTGGATAAGAAGCTGGATATGCTTCTGAAGACCTTCCCGGAGACGATTATCATGATGACCATTCACCCGGATTACGCATCGACTATTTCCGAGTCCGTAAAATACTTCCATGCAAAGGGCGTCCGTGCAGTCAGCCTGGTACCGGCTCATGGAAACCGTGTGACCTGGAATGACGACAGCTTCGCAGTCCTTTCTTCCGAGCTCGAGAAGGTCAAGAACCTCTATATCAGGTGGAACGAAGGCGAGAATTACTTCCGCTTTATTCCGTTTGAAAACAAGATAAGAAACTACATCAGGGAAAAAGATGCGGACAACGCCATGTGCCACTTCGGATGCCATAAGCTCATGGTCGATGCGGACGGAAAGTATTATCCCTGCAACCACTTTATCGGAATGGACGGCTACAGCATCGGATCCGTTACGGAAGGCACGGATGAGAAGAAGATCGCTTCGCTGGAGAGTAAGCGCGTCGAGGCGAAGGACTGTGAAGGATGCGTGCTCCGCCCGAGATGCCGTCATACGTGTGCATGTGCGAACCACGGGCACACCGGAGATATGTCGCAGGTATCGGCTCTTCAGTGTGAGTATGAGCAGCTGACGATCCGTCTGGCGGATGATGCGGCGGCAGTACTTCTCGCAGGGGAGAATCCGACGTTTATCCGGCGAATGTATAAGGAATGATTGACACTTCCGAAAGGTACACAATAAAAGGTCGATTCGGCACTGGAAAATCGTTGTTTTTCCAGTGTTTTTTCTTGCGCCATATTATATAGGTCGTGCTATAATCCGTTATTGTGCGAGAAAAGGTTTTCGCAAGGATATGATTGCATTTGCAAAAAGAGGGGACATACTATGAATAACATGCTTATGAGTCTTGCTCTGATGCTCCTTATGGGATTCTGCATCAGCGGGATTTTTAAGAAACTGCATATACCATCACTTCTGGGCCTGATCATCACGGGTATCATTCTGGGACCTGCTGCGCTGAATCTTCTGGACCCGAAGATCCTGTCTATATCTTCCGAGCTCCGTGAGATCGCGCTGATCGTTATCCTTTTCCGCGCGGGCCTGAGTCTCGATGTCAGCGACATGAAGAAGATCGGCCGTCCGGCGATCATGCTGTGCTTCGTGCCGGCATCCTTTGAGATCGTTGGCGCGGTCATCCTGGGACCTGCCTGTCTGGGGCTGTCCCATGTCGATTCCGCGATCGTCGGTGCGATGCTGGGGGCGGCATCTCCTGCGATCATCGTGCCGAAGATGCTGTGGCTCATGGAAGAGGGCTACGGTACAGATAAGCATATCCCGCAGCTCATCATGGCCGGTGCTTCCGCAGATGATATCTATGCGATCGTTCTTTTCACCGCATTTATCGGCATGAGCAAGGGCGAGGGCATGTCCGCATGGACAGTCGTCTCGATCCCGATCTCCATCGTGACCGGCCTGGCTGTCGGTATCGCTGTCGGTATCGTCATGGCAGAGATCTTCAAGCACGTTCATCTCCGTGATACGGTCAAGATCCTTCTGCTGTTCGGTCTGTCCTTCCTCTTTGTCGGATGTGAATCTTATATCTCGGAGTTCGTTCCGTTCTCCGGACTTCTTGCCGTCATGGCGCTCGGTGGTGCGATCCTGAACCGCCGCCGTGCTGTTGCCACCCGTCTTTCCGCGAAGATCGCGAAGATCTGGGTCGGTGCGGAGCTTCTTCTGTTCATCATGCTCGGTTCCGCGGTAGAGATCAAAGCACTCCTGTCCGCAGGTCTCGGCTCCGTCATCCTGATCCTCGGTGCACTGGCATTCCGTTCGATCGGTGTACTCGTCAGTCTTCTCGGATCCGGTCTCAAGTTCAAGGAGATCCTCTACTGCGATGTCGCCTATTTTCCAAAAGCAACCGTACAGGCAGCCGTCGGTGCGATCCCGCTGACTGCCGGCCTGGCATGTGGTAACATAGTTTTAACGACTGCTGTTCTTTCCATCCTCATTACGGCGCCTCTCGGTGCGATCCTGATGGATATCTGCGTGAAGAAGTGCCTGACGAGGTCGAAGACCCCGCACGAGATGTCGAGCCGGAACCCCGGACTTCAGCTTCCGCCGGAAGAACAGGGAGCCGGTTAAGTCCCGAAAATGCGTTGCCGCTCATGCTGCGACAAATAATATAATCACGGAGGCGCTCCATGGAGATTGCATTAGGTTTTGGTAAAGAGAAGATCCCGGTACAGGTTCCTGACAATCAGGTCATGGCTGTCCTTACTCCGAATGAAGCGGAGATCGGCCTGACCGGAAGTGATGAAGTCTATCGTTCCATGAGAGAGCCGATCGGTCTTCCGCCGCTTCGCGAAGTCGTGAAGAAGGGTGAGACCGTCGCGATCATCACCTCGGATATCACCCGTCCGATCCCGAGCTATAAAGTCCTTCCGGCGGTTCTGGATGAACTGTCCGCGGCCGGTATAGAAGATAAAGATATCACCATCGTTTTCGCCCTCGGATCCCACGGCGGCCACACCGAAGAGCGTATGCGCTACATGGTCGGCGATGCGGTCTATGACCGTGTCCGCTGCATCGACTCCGATGTCAACGATGCTGTTCATGTAGGAACGACTTCCAGAGGCACTCCGGTAGATATCTTCCGTCCGGTCGTAGAAGCGGACCGCCGCATCTGCCTAGGTAATATCGAGTATCACTATTTCGCCGGATATTCCGGAGGCTATAAGGCCATCATGCCGGGCGTTTCCACCTGGGACGCGATCCAGCACAACCACAGCGCGATGGTTGAGCCTTCTGCATGTGCCGGTCACCTCGAGGGCAATCCGGTCCGTGAGGATATCGAAGAAGCAGGTAAGATCCTGGGCGTCGATTATATCGTCAATGTCGTTCTCGATGCGAAGAAGGAGATTATCCGGAGCTTCGCCGGTGATCCTATCCTGGCGCACCGCGAGGGCTGCAAGTTCCTCGATTCGTTCTATAAGGTCTCTATCCCCGAGCAGGCGGACATCGTCGTCGTCAGTGCGGGTGGTTTCCCGAAAGATATTAATATGTATCAGGCGCA
Organism: Clostridiales bacterium; assembly: GCA_017519205.1. Classification (GTDB taxonomy): domain Bacteria; phylum Bacillota; class Clostridia; order Saccharofermentanales; family Saccharofermentanaceae; genus Scatonaster. Next base: position 14,199 of record JAFWSW010000126.1, read on the forward strand.
AAAAGCACTGGACAACGCCAAGCACGCTGTCAAGGACGGCGGTATCATCGTATGGATCGCTTCCTGTAAGGAAGGACTCGGCGAGAAGCACTTCGAGCAGTGGCTCACCGGTCACGAGAAGAGCTCTGACATGATCACCCACATCAAGACGGACTTCGTCTTAGGCGGACACAAGGCCGCCGCGATCGCGATGGTCCTCGAGCGCGCACGTATCTTCTTCGTTTCCGATCTGGAACACGACTTTGTAAAGAAGGTATTCCTCGAGCCGTATTCGGATATCCAGACAGCTATCGATGCTGCCATCAGGGAAAAGGGAAAAGACGCAAAGATCGTCGTTATGCCTTACGGCGGTTCGACTCTCCCGAAAGTAGAGGCTTGAGTTTCTTTCCGACCAGCGTGATAAGCGGTCCGAGAAACAGTGCCATCAGGATGATACCTACGATCGGCACACCCCCGAAAAGAATACCGATAATGATCGCCAGGCCATCCCAGCATATGCGGATGGCCGTTTTCGGTATTTGGGGAAGATGCGATGTGACCGCATCTGTCAGGATGATCGGGATGCCGTCATACGGGGCAACTCCCGTATCCGCGTTAATATAAACGGCGGCACTGATCATAAAGAAAAGAAGCGCGAGCAGGAAGATGGCCCAGCGGCTCGGCGCATCCGTAAAGATGTGATCCGCGATATTATTTCTCCAGATCCAGGTGAAAAAATCGACATAGTAACCGACCAGGATCATGTTAAAAAGAGTTCCCCAGCCGATGAGTCTTCTCTTAAGGAGAAGCACGATCAGAAACATCACGGAGTTCAGGAGCAGCTGCCAGTTGCCGAAAGAAAGGCCGATGCGGCTGCTGATGGAGCGGTTCATGAAAGTGCAGGGGTCGGTGCCGAGATCGCACATGACAAGAAAGGACAGGAAGAATCCCATCCCGAAAACACCTGCGAAACTCAGGAGTACACGCTTTTTATCCGCTTTGGTGAAACTATCTATCAGCTGCATGGGTGATCCTGACCGATCCTCCGTAGAAATACATTTATCAGATCAGGAAGCTTAAGCCGGCGAGTGCGCCGTAAGCGATCAGCGTAACGACGACTGCGGCGATGCATACGCCGATGATCGCTGCCAGGACCGCTTTCTTAAAGGGAACCTCACAGATCGCAGCGATACCGGATCCTGTCCATGCGCCGGTTCCCGGAAGAGGAATAGCGATGAATCCGACCAGGGTCCAGAATGCTACATTTCCGGCCTTTTCTGCTTTCTTTGCGAACTTTCTCTCGCAGAAATCCACGATCTTTTTGAGCTTCGGATACTTTCTCATCCAGTCGAAGACCTTTTTGACGAAGAGGAGGATAAACGGAACAGGAAGAAGATTTCCCACGATCGCCAGCGGCAGCGCGATGTGCCACGGGATGCCGACAGCTGCGGCATACGGGATGCTTCCACGGAGTTCCACGACCGGGACCATCGATATGAGAAACATGTAGAGGATCTTATTCATCCTTTTATCTCCTTTATATTCTTCGGCAAAAGCACCTGCCGGGATTCTTTTTCTTTTTCCTATATAGCGGGAGAAATCACCTGCAAACGGCATAAGGATACCACATAAATTGGTCTCTGCCAAACTACATACCTTAGGGACCGGAAACTCGCTTGATCTTACGACACGACGTTGACGGGAGATCCTTTTAAGTAAGAAGACAGATTGCCTGCCGCGACATCCATCAGACGAAGACGTGTCTCTTTCGGAGCCCAGGCGATGTGAGGGGTCAGGACTGTATTTGGCGAAGTCAGAAGAGGGTTATCTTCCCGGATCGGCTCGACACTTACGACATCGGCGCCGAGGGCAGCGACTTTCCCGCTCTTCAGGGCTTTTGCGACTGCGGCTTCGTCCAGCACCGGACCGCGGGAAGTATTGATAAGGATCACGCCGTCTTTCATTTTCGAGATCGCTTTCTCGTTCACCAGAGAGGTGGTCGCAGGTGTCAGCGGGCAGTGGAAGGAGATCACATCCGACTCTTTCCAGAGCGTCTCTTCATCAGTGAAGGTCACCTGAGGATCGGCTTTTCTCATCTCCTCCGTAATTTCCGAACGGCGGCAGGCGAGGACCTTCATGCCCAGCGCAGATGCGATGCGGCTGACGCGGGATGCGATCTTACCGAACCCGAAAAGCCCCAGTGTCTTCCCGTAAAGTTCCGTAAGCGGTCCGTCCCAGAAACAGAAATCACGGCCCCTGGTCCATACTCCTTCATGGACGAGATCACTGTGATGGCCGGCCTTGTTCGAGATCTCCAGAAGGAGGGCGATGGTCATCTGTGCAGTGGCAAAAGTCGCATACTCCGGGATGTTCGTCACGGTGATCCCGTGCTCTCTGCAGTATTCCACATCCACGACATTAAAGCCGGTCGAGAGACAGCCGATATACTTAAGATCCGGGAGCTTTTCCAGAACTTCTTTCGGGAAACAGGTCTTGTTTGTAAGACAGACCGATACGCCTTCCAGCCTTTCGAAGATCTCGGAAGGTGCGGTGTAGTCATATACCACCAGCTCGCCGAGCTTTTCGAAAGGAGCCCAGGAGATGTCTCCCGGGTTTTCGGTGTATCCGTCCAGTACTACGATCTTCATTTCAGTTCACCTCAATAGGGTATTATAGCTTAGATATCCAGCGCCGAACGAACGACTTCGTCATATTCCTTGAACTGTTCTTCGCTTAGAAAATCCAGTGACACTTCGTCGTGAAAAGAAGCGGGGAGATTGAAGATGTGAACATTCGGATTATCGGATTCCTTCATCTCCGAGACCTGGAAAATATCGGAGAGACCATTGACTATGATCAATGGTTTTTTTGTTCTTTCCACGGCCCCGATACGGGTGTTGAGGACATCCGGATTATAGGAGAAGAGCTCCTTATGCTCGTCAGTGATCCGGTATCCGAACACCTCCGGTTCCATTTCCTCGGTGATGTAAAGGGATACGTCGCTACCCTCTTTTTTCAGGGCGTCACGGAAATAGGAAAAATCATAAGCGTAGTAGCCGTCCTCGCGATAACTCTGGAACATGTAGCTATAAAGATTCAATTCATCGCCGGATGGGACCACATCTTTTTCGAGATAGGCATAGTGCCAGGGACCGTAGAGATTTTCCATGACCTCGAAGGATTTATCCCGGAACTTTCGTTTTTCCCAATCGGTTGTACTGTCTTTCAGCGCCAGCGCTTGCTCGATCATTTCGTAGTAATCGCCGTCAGGCATATCTTCGCTATCGTACTGGAAAATGTGTACGAGATCAAAAACGGTACACTCATAAAGGATCTCTTTGGTAAAGGAAGAGGAGAACTGTAATCCGTACATTTCCGTGGCGTTTTTCCAGTATTGGTCCAGAAATTCATCTTCGTGCTTGAGCATTTCCAGCTGAAACTCAAAAAGAAGCTCTCTGTATCGTTTCGCTTTTTCTTTTCCGTAACGGTCATCTCCGGCGGTCGTATAGATGTAATCACATAGCCCCGGAGAATTTTGCCCGATCTTCAGCATCGCGCATTCGGCTATGAAAAGATCCGCGTCTTCGGGATGACGGCCGAGCTGATAAGCCGTGAATTCACCGCCTTTGCTCATGCCTTCGATACACCATTTCCCCGAAAAGAACGTCTTGAGGCTTTCGATGATCTCGTGGAAATCTTCCGAAGCCTGCTCGCATGTCAGGTATTCCCAGTAGTCGGCTTTGTCACTGCTGAAACCATCCGGGCGGGAATTACCGTCAAAGCGGTATTCCGGTTCGATCAGATTACAACCGTACTTTTCCGAAAACAGAGGTTCTGCTTCATTATAGAAATCTCCGTCATACATGCCGTAGTAAAGATTATATCCGCCGATCGTGCACATGTTCGGCGCGTCTTTTCCCCTATATTTCACATATACCCGCTGAAGGAAAGTTCCTTTTGCCAGATCTTTGTGGTCGACCGGCATTTCAAAAAACAGGACATACTGGCTGTCATCGTAGTGGGATCTTTTCTGCACATTGACCACACCCGGAAGCTTTCTGAATTCTTCGGCGAGCTCGTCATGCGCATCCTTCATATCGCCGCTGACCGGAAAATCGGTCCCGTCAGGTGCTTCGGTTACCGTGATCTGTGAAGGATCGAATCCTTCCGTTGTCACAGAAGACGTTTCGGAAGGAGAGGTTTCGACCGTGGTTTCCGAAGTAGTGGGAGAACTTGTATCGGACTTCGTTTCAGATGTAGCTGTATCGTTCCTGCCGCAGGACGACAGAAAAATAACAGCGGAGAGCATAAACCCTCCGCATTTTAATTTCCAGGATGATCTTTTCATTTTGTCCTTTCCGTGATGGCCATTTTATCAGAAGATCTTCTGGTATGAGCCCTTTTCCTTGATGTACTTATCGATGGAAGCTGCTGCCTTTTTTCCTGCGCCCATGGCGAGGATAACGGTAGCAGCTCCTGTTACGGCATCTCCGCCGGCAAAAACACCCGGACGGGAAGTGGCCATCGTCTCATCTGCGATGAGGCCGCCCTTCGGATTCGCTTCGAGGCCTTCTGTGGTGCTTCGGATCAGGGGGTTCGGAGAAGTACCGAGAGCCATGATCACAGTATCCACAGTGAGCTCGTGCTCGGAACCTGCAATCGCGACAGGTCTTCTTCTTCCACTGGCATCCGGCTCACCGAGTTCCATCGAGATCACTTCGAGAGAGCTTACTTCGCCTGTTTCCGATCCGAGGATTCTGGTCGGGTTATTCAGGCACAAGAACTCGATGCCTTCTTCTTTTGCATGATGAACTTCTTCCGCGCGGGCCGGCATTTCTTCCTCGGAACGGCGGTAAACGATATAGACATGCTCTGCGCCGAGACGCTTCGCGGTACGGGCGGCATCCATCGCGACGTTACCACCGCCGACGACGGCGACGGCCGAACTCTTTCTGATCGGGGTGTCGTACTTATCGCTATACGCTTTCATGAGGTTCACGCGGGTCAGGTATTCATTGGCGGAATATACACCGACGAGAGACTCGCCTTCGATACCCATAAAAGAGGGAAGACCGGCGCCGGATCCGATGAATACGGCTTCATAGCCTTCCGCGAAGATCTCGTCGATGGTGAGTGTTTTTCCGATAACGAAGTTCGTTCTGACTTCGACTCCGAGTGCCTGCAGGTGATCGACTTCTTTCTGTACGATCGCCTTCGGGAGACGGAACTCCGGAATACCATATACCAGAACGCCGCCGGCTTTGTGGAAGGCTTCGAAGATCGTTACTTTATAACCGAGACGGGCGAGGTCACCTGCACAGGTCAGGCCTGCCGGACCGGAACCGATGACGGCGACTTTATGGCCGTTATCTTCCGCTTTTTCGATCAGTTCTTTGCTGTGTGCCATGTGGTAATCTGCGACGAAACGCTCAAGACGGCCGATGCCGACGCTCTCGCCCTTCATGCCGCGGACACACTTGCTCTCGCACTGGGTCTCCTGTGTGCAGACACGTCCGCAGACAGCCGGGAGACAGTTGGTCGATGTGATGATCTTATAGGCTTCTTCGTAATTTCCTTCGACGACCTGTGCGATGAAGTCCGGGATACGGACATTGACCGGACAGCCGCTTACGCACGGACGGTTCTTACAGTTGAGGCAGCGGGTAGCCTCCTCTTTCGCCATTTCTTCCGTATAACCGAGAGCTACCTCGTCGAAATTCTTATTTCTGACATTCGGATCCTGCTCCGGCATCTTTACTTTAGTAAGAGAAAGATTTGCCATATTATTTTTCCTCCTTAGTGAAAGATGCGGCGGTATCGAGACCGGTCTTAAGTGCATCTGCCGCTGCTTCGGCAGCTTTTCCCGCCTTGATGATGCGGCACTCGTGGTTTGCGCTCTCGCGCTCCTGTGCTTTGTAGTAGGAATTTCTGCGCATCAGCTCATCAAAGTCGACCTCATGTCCGTCGAAGTCCGGACCATCGACACAGGCGAAACGGATCTTGCCGCCGACAGTAACTCGGCAGCCGCCGCACATTCCCGTTCCGTCGATCATGATCGGGTTCAGGCTTACGAGGGTCTTGATGCCGTACGGGCGGGTGACCTCGGCTAAGAATTTCATCATCGGGATCGGTCCGATCGCGATGACCAGATCGTATTTATTTCCTGCATCGATCAGAGCCTGGAGTTTGTTGGTAACGAAGCCCTTCTCGCCGTAAGATCCGTCATCGGTCGTGACATAGAGGTTGTCACTTACCGCACGCATCTCGTCTTCGAGGATCACGATATCCTTGTTACGGAATCCGGCGATCATATCGACATGCGCGCCTGCCTTGTGAAGTGCTTTTGCCGAAGGATAAGCGATCGCGCATCCGACGCCTCCTCCGACGACACATACATTCTTATATCCTTCGATCTCGGTGGCATTTCCCAGAGGACCGACGAAGTCTAAGATCGCATCGCCCTCGTTCATCTGTGCGAGGGTACGGGTCGATGTGCCGACAGCCTGGAAAATGATGGTAACAGTACCCTTTTCAGGATCAGTATCCGCGATAGTAAGAGGGATCCTCTCTCCGTATTCATCGACACGGAAGATGATGAACTGCCCGGCTTTCGCTTTCTTCGCGATATACGGGGCTTCGATCTCCATAAGCGTTACGGCTTCGTTGAGCTGTCTTTTGGCAACGATCTTAAACATACTTTCCCGTCCTTTCGAGGCGCACTTCGAAGGTGCATCTCAAATGAAAATCATATCCTTAATTTAATACAAGACAGAAATGAAAATCAATATTTTCTCATATATTAATGGGAAAAGATTAAGGAAAGAAAATCATTTGCTTCCCATACCGTTCCGGAAAGAGGATCAGTGCTCTTCGTGTACCGGTTCCTTGAGACGGAAATCACTGTGCAGAAGGGAGAGGTTGGGGTTAAAGTACGGGTCTCCCTCGGAGAATTCCTTATTCCAGCGCTTCATGAACATCTCGTGCTCCCGCAGAAATCTCGCTCGCTTTTCCGGCGTGGTGTCGTATCCGCGGCTCTTGGACTCGTAGTGATAAAGCTCCGCAAACGGTGTCCAGACGATCAGATAACCGAGTTTACGAAGTCTCATGCAAAGGTCGACATCGTTATAGGAAACCGCGAAGGATTCGTCGATCCCGTGCACTTCCTCCCAGACATCCTTTCGGATCATCATGCAGGCACCGGTCACCGCGGACATGTTCTGTGCATAGCGCATCCGTCCCATGTAGCCTGATCCTCCGCGGACCACTCCGCCGAATGCGTGTCCGGCGACTCCGCCCCCGAGCCCGATGATGACGCCTGCGTGCTGGACGGTATTGTCCGAGTAGTAGAGCATCGCGCCCACAGCACCGACGTCCTTTCTCTGGGCGTACATCAGCATCTCCGTGACCCAGCCGGGTGTGATGATCTTGGTGTCGTTGTTCAGGAGAAGATAGTAATCTCCCGTCGCTTCCTTCACGGCGAAGTTATTGATGGCGGACCAGTTCCATGGCCCGGTCCAGGTAAGAAGGCGGATATTCGGCCAGCGCTTCATGGCCTTTTCGTAATACTCGAAGGTCTTGCTCTGTTTGCTGTGGTTTTCTACGAGAATGATCTCGTAATTTGGATAGATCGTTTTTTCTTCGATGGAGCGGAGACAGTCATCCAGATACCGGATGTGGTCGCAGGTCGGAATGATGATGCTGACCTTCGGCTGCCCGATGATCTCGTAGCGGATCCGGTAGAAGGTATCGCCCTTCCTGATGCTCTCGACACTTGCTTTGATCCCGGCGGAATTCAGATGGTCCTGAATAGCTCTGCAGCCTGCCGTGGCCGCATATGATTTGTTATGGACCGACATGGCCGTGGAATCTTTGTGTGCACGCCAGTAGTAAAGAACTTCCGGAATATGGGCGAATTTCGAGGTTTTTTCTGCCAGCCTGAGGATCAGATCGTGATCCTGACTTCCGTCGCACTCCATGCGAAAAGCACCCGTCTCCTGAAGAAGTGTCTTCCGCACGCTGGTGAAGTGGCAAATATAGTTATTTCCCCGCAGACTGTCGATACCGAAGTCCGGCTTGAAGTGGATGGCACGGATAGAATTCATATCGGGGCCGGTGAAGACCGCTTCGTCAGTATAGATCACATCGGGATCTTTCCTGGAGATGACCTCCATGACGCGGAACAGGGCGGCAGGGGAGAGGATATCATCATGGTCAAGAACGGCCACGTAATCTCCGGATGCCATTTCCAGACAGGCGTTCGTGTTCTCGGAGATGCCTTTATTCTCGGGAAGTTTTCTGTAATGGATGCGGGGATCCCTCTCCTGATAGTCCCTGCAGATCTTCTCCGGAGAGATGTGATCCGCATCCGATCCGTCCGCAATCAGCAGCTCCCATCCGGAATACGTCTGCGCCAGCACGGAATCCAGCATGTCGATAAGAAATTCATCCGGCGTGTTGTAAAGCGGAACCAGGATACTGAACAGAACTTTTTTCTCAAACACAGTATTTCTCTGGGATTTCAGTTCTTCCCCGGAGTAGGTATGCTCACGGAGCCAGTCCTCACTGACCGTGTTTCCTTTTCTGTGAAGACGTGCAGACAGGAAATTCCGTATTCTCTGTATCGTACGGGACAGTCCGTTCTGACGCAGTGAAATAAAGGATTCATGTATCAGGTCAAAAACCCTTCTGGTTTTCTGGCACAGGATTCTGAATACTCTTTTCACTCGGTGTTTCATGGGTCACTCTCCGGTATTGTTTCCGGAATCCGGAGAAGCCGAAAAAGATTCCAGCGTGTTGTCATCCAGACGGACGGATCCCCAGTGACGGTGATCCCACTTGACGTAGTTCTCGCGGTCCTGGACGGTCTCGATCTGGAAGGTAAAGCCCGGATAGACCGCATCCAGTTTTCTCTCGTTTCCGGCGGGATCGAGCTGGAATACGACGATATCGGCGGTGTACCTTCCGGAAGTAAGATGCGTCAGTGGGAGGTGGATCCTCGCGGTGCTTGTTCCTTCCGGAAAATCGATCGTATATCCCGGAAGGGAAGTTGCGATCTTGGACCCATCCTGATACCACAGCTCGAAACGGAAACCGACTTTCTTGAGATCTCTTTCTGCCTTGCATGTCAGATCCAGAACAGCATCCTCCTGATCGGAGAAGACAGGATCATTCCGATTGACCAGATTGAGTTTTTTCAGAGTAAACCGCTTGTTGGCACGGATGATATAGTCATCCGGACGATGCTCGGGACCGTAGACGATTTCAGCAGGCATCAGTTCCTTGGCGCCGAGATAGATGGAGATCGCCTGATTGACGTCTCCGTCATAGATGACCTTGCCTTTATCCAGCACGATGCAGCGCTTGCACAGCTGGCGGATCGTATTCATATTATGGCTGACGTACAGGATCGTTCGCACGTCATTATTTGCTGTTTCGAGAAGACTGTTGATGCATTTCTTCTGGAAGTCCATATCGCCGACCGCGAGGACTTCGTCCATGATGACGATCTCACTGTCGAGATGGAAGGCGACGGCGAAGCCGAGCTTGACGAACATACCGCTGGAGTAACGCTTAATCGGTGTATCAATGAATTCCTCCAGTTCGGAAAAAGCGATGATGTCATCGATCTTTGCATCGATCTCAGCCTTTGTCATGCCGAGGATCGCGCCGTTTAAGTAGATGTTTTCACGGCCGGTCATTTCGCCATGGAAGCCTGTGCCGACTTCGAGCATGGAGGTGATGTGACCATAGAGATCGACAGTTCCCTCGGTAGGTGCGGTGATTCGGCAGAGGATCTTAAGGAGTGTACTCTTTCCGGCACCGTTCTTACCGAGGATGCCCAGAGTCTCTCCCTTATAAACGGTGAGATCGACACCGTTCAGTGCATAGAAGATACGGTTCCTTTTTGCCTTCAGATTATCGGCAAACTTCGGATCCTTTTTCTTTTCGCGCCATTCGCGGATAGAGCCCTGCAGGGTATTGGCGCCGATGCGTCCAAGACGGTAGCGCTTCTTAAGGCCCTTGACCCGGATCATGACTTCTTTGGAAGTGTTTTCGTTATTTCCCGTATCCATAGTACTCATACCGTATCAGCGAAGGTCCTTTCCACACGATTGAAGATCACAAGGCTTGCCAGGAACAGCAGGATCGTGACCGCCAGTCCGGCCATATAGTAGACGATATCAAATTCACCTTTTCCGAGAAGGATCATACGGATCAGTTCCATCATTTCACTGACAGGGTTGATCTTGACGAGGATCTTCATGACGCCGTCCGGGATCGACTCGACCGGATAGACGACGGCGGATCCGTACATCCAGAGATTCACGGCAACATTTACGACCGCGAGAAGATCTCTGTACTTGGTCGTCACGCTGGAGATCAGGACGCCTACGCTCATGCCGAATACCGCCATCTGGATAAAAAGGAGCGGAAGGAGCGGGTAGAGTTCCCACATAGGACTGACCTTACCGGAAGCGATATAGGTGGTCATCAGGACGGCGACGATCAGGAGCTGGATCAGGAATTTTAGTATACTGACCAGCATGTTCGAGATCGGAACGCATATCCTCGGGAAATAGACTTTACTGAATAGATAGGCATTCGTCACGAATGTCCTGGAGTTGGCTGTCAGACTGAAGGAGAACAGCTCCCACAGCGCGGAAGATACGAAATAGAACAGGATCTGCGGGACACCCGCCGTTCCGATATCGGCGATATGTCCGAAGACAAACATGTAAATAAGACTGGAAAGGACCGGATTGATAATGATCCACAAAGGACCGAGTACCGTCTGCTGATAGGTCACCGTGAAGGTCCTTCTGGTGAGAAGTGTGACCAGATCACGGTATTGCCATACTTCACCGAGTTTCAGTTGGACTTTTTTTTCTTCCGGCTGGAGCCTGATGTGGTACCCGCTATTCGGTTCGCTTTGTTTCTTCCTGAACATGTGTCCGGCTTGTCCTTATCCTTTCATTTTCTCTCTAACAATATCAGCAAATGGTTTAATTGCATAGTCCTGAATCTGCGGAACGTCATATGAACGCAGAGTCTCCTCGAAGGGGAGATTATTCGCGCCGTCGGCGTATCCTCTTTCGCATTTCCTCTTCAGATCCTCGACCGATTTGGAGTGATAGTGATTGAGACGGAAGACAGAGTGGTTGTTGAACTCTGAGAAGGCACGGCCGGCCTGAGGCATATAAGAGTAACAGTTATCAAGTGCGACTCCCCGTTCATCGACAGCAAAGCGGTTCCGCTTATATAGAGGGAAGTGGGTGTGACGGACGGTCACGACCTCCTTCGGCTGAACTATGCTCTTGATATGACAGTTGATCGCACTGTCCCGGTCTTCGAATGTGGCGGTGTAGTTATCCATCACCAGACCATCCGGACTATCCATATGCCCGTTCGGACCAAATACGATCCAGTTGACACCGACTCCCGGGTAGGCTTCGTATTTCTTCAGGTTTTCCGGCATTGTGCCATGTACGGGGAAGATGAATTCGTCCGAATCAACGATGGCGAGCCACTTCGAATGGTGCTTCGTCCTCCTGATCACATCGCGATATGCGGAGTGCTGAACTTTGCTTCCCGGCCATTTTCTGTAGATGACCAGTCCGCTTTTAAGAAACGGATCGATCACAGACAGAAGATCATCGTCGGAATCGTTGTCGTAGATATAGATCCGGTCAGCGCCGGTCGCCTGATAGAAGAGGATCTGTTCGCGGATATACCGGGCCTCGTTTTTCAGGATCATCACGACGGAATAGTAGTCCTTATGATGCTTCGGAGAATGGTCGATTATCGATCTTTCCCGGGAATAGCGGGAGTGCAGTTTCAGATCCTCCAGGACGCCTTCCCGGAGATATCGGAACTTCCATAAAAAGGTCTTTTCGTAAGCATTCAGGATGTCTGCGCAGAAGCGGTTCTTCTTCCGAGGATCCTGTTCGGACAGATACTTTTTGTACAGAGCTTTGATTTTCGGGCGCTTGAAAAAATAATAACGGCCGAATCTGGAATTAAGAATAAGCCCTAAATATGCATCGTTATTCCGGAGGAATACTTCGATATTCGACTGTTTCTTCTCTTCCTGATCTGCCATTACCCGTACCATCAGATCCTCTTCACAGAAACTGAACAGGTGTCCGCCGAGAGGATCTTCATCTATTTTTGATAATTATACTCTATATGCTCCTATAAGGAATAGTAAAACAATGTAAAAAATGGTAGACTGTTTTTGTCTTACTATAAGACACAGGAGGGGATCATGCTTCGAGTCAAGGGATTGACGAAGAAATTCGGCAAAAAGATCGCAAACGAGAATGTGAATCTTTCTTTGGAAGAAGGAGAGATCGGCGTTCTCTTAGGTCCGAACGGAGCAGGTAAATCTACAGCCATCAAGTGCATCCTCGGTCTTCTGAGATTCGATGGTACAGTCAAGATCGGCGGATTCCCCGCCAGTTCCAGTCAGGCCAAGAGGATCATGGGATATGTCCCGGAGTTCCCGTGCCTGTATGATATGCTCACCGTCCGTGAGCAGTTTGAATTCGTAGTCCGTGCGTATAAGCTCGACCGCGAGAAATCCCGTACATATGCTGCTGATCTGATCGACCGCTTCCGCCTGACGGAAGTGGTGGATACGCTTTGCAAGGATCTGTCGAAGGGCATGCAGCAGAAGGTGTCCATCATCTGCGCACTCCTTCCGCGGCCGAAGCTCCTTCTTCTGGACGAGCCGATGCTGGGTCTGGATCCGCATGCGATCAAGGAACTGCGCCAGCTGGTGCAGGAACTTGCCGAGGACGGTGTGGCCGTCCTTATCTCGACGCACATGATCGCTACGGTAGAGGGTATCTGGAATAAGGCCTACATCATGCGTAAGGGCAAGGTCATCTCCTGCCATAGAAAGGAAGAGATGATCGGCATGTGGGCAGAGTCTCTCGAGAGGATCTTCTTCGCCGAGACGGAGTCGTATGATTCCCAGTGGCGCTATGATGAGATCCAGGTGGTGCCGTCGAAGCCGGCGACAAAACCCGCAAGTACTTCTAAGAATGCGAAACCGCAGCCCAAGCAGGCAAATAAGTCCCAGCCTTCCCATGCAAAAGCACAGGTAACGCATCCGAAGACAAATAAGAAGAAGAGCAAAAAGAAGAAGTGAAGATGCCATGAATGCCTGCATGTTTTTGATTTTCAAGCAGTGGAGAAATTCTCTCCGCGAAAAGATCAGGCACCCGCAGTTCTGGATCGGGGCACTGATCGTGGTGGCGTATTTTGCTCTGTATATTTACCAGGAGATCAATCACATCGGAAGAAGCGGCATCCTCGATAACGCGGAGGCTACCTATAAGGGAGCGGTCGTTTTTGTATTTCTGATACTCATGTTCGTGGGTCTCGGTATCGGACTCAATCAGGGGAATGCTTTTTTCTCTTCCGCCGATATCGACCATCTGTTTGTTTCTCCGATCCGTGCGGAGAAAGTACTTCTGTACGGCCTGATCAAGAAGTGTCTGTTCAGTGTGCTGGCGACGCTGGTACTCCTGATGCAGCTTACGAATCTGAGATTTTACTTCGGCCTGGGTTTCCAGGATCTTCTGATCCTGATGGGCGCCTGGCTGATGCTGTCCATTTGCGTTTCCGTAGCAGCTATGGCGGTCTATTCGGTTTCCGCCCCTTCCCCCGTGATCCGCTGGGTGATCCGTCTGTCGCTTTATATCTTAAGTGCGACCATCATCGTCGGGATCGTGATCGCTCTTTGGAAGAGCCACTCTCCGTGGCATGATATCGTTACTTTCTTTAATGATAAACATCTTCATATGATCCCGCTGGGAGGATGGACATGCGGCTTCCTGTTTGCCGCGATGGATGGAAATATTGACCACGCACTTATCTATTCAGGATTGATGGCACTCCTTCTTCTGATCAACATCCTTCTTATCTTCCATAACCGTTCAGCCTACTATGAGAACGTCCTGACGACGATCGGAAGAGGATTCGGAAAGCTCAACCGCTCTGAGACATCTTCCACTGATTCGGTAAGCGGGAAAAAGGTCAGGAAATCTCACCTTCTCGGTTTCAGAAGAGGAGAGGCGGTGCTTCTCCAGCGTCAGATGACCGAGCAGAAACGATCGCTGACAGTGCTTTTTGACCGGACATCGATTGCTATGTTCGCCATCGCCATCGTGCTCGGTGCTGTTCTTCAGTCCCTGATGCGCAAGGGAATGTATCCGTTCATCATGCAGATCCTGGCACTGGCGGTCCTCTGTTATTCCATGATCTTCCTGCTCCCGATGGGCAAGTTCGTCGAGGAACTCGAAAAACCGTTCATCTACCTGATGCCGGGCAGATCTTTCAAGAAACTCTTCTATGTATCTACGGCGCCGGTTCTGAAAGCCTTCGTGGAGAGTCTGGTCTGTCTGACCATCGTTTCGCTGTTTGCCCGCCTTCACCCGGCATATGTTCCGTGCGGCGCCATGTTCTATGCATCGGCGGCGCTCCTGTTCTATGCCTGCTACCTGACGTCTCTGCGCACCATGGGTGTGAGCAATAACCGCCACGGGCACATGGTATTGTCGTTTGCACTTCTCTCGGCCGTCTTCATCTTCGAACTGTCGCTGGGCACATATATCGGAAGAAGACTCTATGCCGTAGACCCGGCGTTGTTCGTTCTGGATTTCCTGATCCTCGCGGTGTTCAATATCGCCGTGTCGATCGTCTTTTTCTTTAATGCAAAGAGCATCCTGGATTACCGGGCATAAGGGAGGATGCGGGAATGCGGACGAAGAGCAAGCGTATCCTGGCATATCTTCTGACATTGTGTCTTACCCTGCCGTCTCTTTCCTGCCGCAAAAGCACTAAGCCGAAGCAGCCGGTCGTGAAGGAGAATGATCCGTATTTTCTTTCCTCTGTAAGCAATATCCGGATCGATCCGGGCGAAAAGGATTTCCAGTATTTCTGGCAGTCCGATGAGACGATCATCGGTAATTCCGTCGTTTCTTCCTACGAGATCCTGCATGAATACCCGGGTGACCTTCAGGAACGTCTTCTGCATCTCGAGGCGCCTGATCTGAAGGATCTCGCAGATCTGACGAGAATGGTACAGAAATGCTATGAGAGAGGACTGGTCATCTTCGACTTTGACGGAAATCCGCTCTCGAAGATCGAGCTGCCGTTTAACAGCGACGTCCGAAAACTGTCTCAGGGAAGAGATGGAGAGATCCTCTGTTTTGTGGAGCACATCGATTTCGACACGATGAGAACACAGAATGAAGTGCTCTTTTATAGTATGGAGGGACTTCTGACAGGTTCCGTGAAGATCCCGGAAGAGGCAGTTGCTTCACCGGAAACGATCCTGGATACGAAGGACGGTAAGATCGTACTTGGCGAGTTTGGCCGTATCGATATTATTTCTGAAAAGGGTGAACTCCTCGGATCGATCGAGCAAGAGGATCTGAATGGCAGCGTGGTCGAAAGCGGCGATAAGCTCTATGCGATGAAGCATGTCACATCCGAAGATGAGACGGGCGGGTCACTGACATTTTGCGAGCTGGATCTTTCTTCCTGCACGCTTAAGGACGGAAGCAGGAAGATCGATACCGTTATCTCCGATGTAGTCTCCGGAGGTGATGGAAAGTGCTATTCCATCGATGGTAACGGTATCCGGAGGATCGATCCCGAATCCGGGAAACTCGAGGAAGTCCTGAACTGGAACAGCACGGATGTGAACTATTCCGGATATGACCCGGACAGTTTCCGCATCATCTCGGAGGATAAGATCGCATTCCTGCGTACCGATTATGAAACGGATAAGGTCACCGGCGGCGTTATCGGAAGGATCAAGGTCGCATCTCTTTCCCGGGAGGAGAAGAATCCGCATGCCGGAAAGAAGTATATCGAGATGGGAACGATCGGTATGCCCTCGGATGATCTTCTGGATTATATCGTCCGCTACAACACCACGGAAGGAAATACCTCCAGGATAAGAGTCCGGGATTATTCCACGGAGCTTGCCCCGGATATTCCATATTTGAAACAGCAGACGATCCTTTCTGATAAGGTATATAAAGATATGCTGGCGGGAACCGGTCCGGATATCCTCGTGGATTTTTCCTGCTTCAGTCAGTTTAATTCCGAAGATGTTCTTATCGATCTGAATAAATACGTCGATGGTGCGGATGGACTAAACAGAGAAGAGTACTTTGACAATGTCCTTTCCGCTTTTGAAAACAAGGGAAAGCTGTTCCAGATCCCGGTCTGCTTCGATATCAGAGGACTCCTCGGAAACAGGAAGATGACCGGTGAGCGCTCGGGGTGGACGTATTCCGAGTTCCAGGGGATCGTCGATACATTCCCAGAGGATGTTACGGTCATCGAGGAGATGGAATATAACATTCTTCTCGAGCGTCTGCTTACCGATGCGATGATGAGTTTTGTCGACTATACGAAGAAGGATGTTTACTTCGACGGCGATGAATTCAGCCAGCTCCTTAAGATCGTGAAGCAGTACGGAGTCGATCATGTGGAGAAGGAAGACGTCCCGACGGCAAAAGAGCTTCCGGTGATCGACGAACCACAGGATATGAAAAATGATCCCGAGACCCGTATGAACGAAGGAAAACTCGCTCTCATGTCCACCGAGGTCTATAACCTTTACCAGTATGCCGATAACAGTTCGGTACTGAGGGGAAATGCCATCTACCTCGGTATGCCGTCTCCGGACGGAACGGGTGTTTCCGCCATGCCGGCACTGACCCTGGCGATTTCCGCTTTTTCCGGATGTCAGGATGAGGCCTGGGCATTTATCCGCCGGCTGTTCGACGAGGATTCCCAGTATCTCTATACATCTTCTCTGGGATCGATCCCTCTTCACAGAAAAGCCTTTGACCGCATCAATGAGGACGCGATCGCGGAAAACCAGATGTTGATCGAACAGTTTGCGCAGGATCAATTCGTGATCGATTCCCGCATGTCGGCGAATCTGGTGCGTATCAAGTCATCGGATGCCGTAGGCTTTAAGAGCCTGATCGAAAACGCCAGTACGATCATGTCTACGGATCCGGCCGTGCTACAGATCATTGAAGAAGAAGCCGATGCTTACTTCCACGACAGGAAGAGTCTGGAAGAGGTCTGCAGCGTCATCCAGGAACGCACTTACGCAATCGTTCACGAAAGATAGGTTTTATTACAATTCTTTCATTTACTCCGTATATCGCCGCCGTACAATATGCATGACAAGAATCCCACGGAGGTATGCATATGAAAAGAATTGTTAGGAGTGTGGTGTGTGTCCTACTGTCGACAGCCATGATCCTCCCTTTAGCTGCATGCAATAAGAAAAACAGCAAGAACAATAAGAAAAGAGTAAAGCAGGAAGTGGTCAAAGAAGATGACCCGTATTTTGCTGTTTCCAAAACTCCCCTCGAGCTTCCGGTCGATCCGGAATTGGATGTGGAATATCAGAGCCTCTACAACATGACGCTTTCCGGTGATATCGTCATGGGAAATTATACGGTCAATTACAAGATGCCGAAGGAAGTCCTCAATCAGCTTGAAAACTTCGATTTCGAGAAGGAGGGCGCATGTGACGAGTACGAAAAGATCTCTTCGAAGTACTACGATTCCGGAGTCGTATGGTATGACCTTTCGGGAAAACTGATCAAGAAAAGTGAAGAGGATACCACGAATGCTGCGAATATCTTTCCGCAGAAGGACGGTACTTTCCTCAAACTCGTCGTGGAGTATTTGCCCGGTGAGTGCAAAGCGATGAACAAACTCTATTCATGTGATAAAGACGGAAATGAGCTTAGGGAGATCAACCTGGACATCCAGGATGTCTGGGATGCTTCGATCTTCCAGCTGGATAACGGAAACATCCTGATCGATTATAGTGACAAGGTCTGTCTGTATGATAAGGACGGGAAGAAACTCAACGAAGAGACGGTAGAGAATTCCTTTGGCTCGATGTATTTCTTCGGTGATAAATACTATGTATATCAGGTCGAGTTTAATGAGTCGACCGGCGAGGAGAAGGCCAGCTTCCAGGAGATCGATCCGGATACCGGAAAGAAGAAAGGAGAGCCGCAGCCTTCGAAGAACCAGATGTGGGGTCTGATCCAGGGAATGGACGGATGCTATCTAGGCGACGATTCCGGAATCGTGAAGATCGATCCGATCACCGGAGAGGAAGAAATGATACTGGACTGGAACTGGACAGACTTTAACAGTTCCAATGTCTCTTTAGAATCCGCCATGTTCCGTTCCAAGGACGAGATCATTCTTTTTGAAACCAAGTATTCTGATGCTATGTATATGGATACGAAGGAAGACATCCCGGAGCTCAGCCTCGTGACACTTACTCGCCAGGAGAAGAATCCGCATGCGGGAAAGACAGTCATCGAGCTTGGCACACTGGATTATGTGAGCAGTGCTTTTAGAGATTATATCATCGCATATAACGTGGATACGACACATCAGTCAAGAGTTATCGTCAGAAGTTATGCGGACGATCTTGATCCGGCGTACGCTATGGAAAATGATCAGAATAAACTGACTCAGATGGTCTCCGACCTGTCCGACAAAGTGTTCCTGGATATGATGTCGGGAGACGGTTCGGACATCCTCATGAATTTCTCCGGCTTCAGCCAGTTTAATACGGAAGAGGTCCTGGTCGATCTGAATACCCTGATCGACGGCCCGAACGGATTCAATCGTGATGAGTATTTCGACAATGTTTTCCGTGCATTCGAGATGAAAGGGAAGATGTATCAGATCCCTGTATGCATCGATATTAACGGCTATGTATCCAGCTCCGATATCGTCGGTAAGAGAAGCGGCTGGACATATGAGGAATTCGAAAATGTCGTGAAGAATCTGCCGAAGAATATGTCGGTTTTTGAAGACGGTGTCGGAAGCAGCGATCTTCTGGAATCCATGCTCGGTGTTGCTTCGGATTCGTTCATCGACTATGAAAAAAAGACAGTCAATTTCGATACGGCGGAATTCCGCCAGCTCCTGGAGATCTCCAAGAACTATGCGACGAATAAGCCGGTCAACAACGGAGGCGGATCCTATAACGGAGTGGTCGCGGAAACCTACTCGGAGCCGATGATGTATGACGGTGATCCGGGAGACACGGAAGACGGTCCGCTCGATAAGATCAACAACGGTATGCTGGCACTGACACCGACACAGGTCTACAGCCTCACGGATATTGCCAACGTAAAAAAGGTGCTCAAAGGCAAGGAAGTATTCATCGGCATGCCTTCCCCGAACGGATCCGGTATGAGTGCGCTTCCGATGATGACTCTGGCGATCGCGGCAAGTTCTTCCCACAAGGAAGAAGCCTGGGACTTCATCCGCTTCATGTTCAGTGAAGATCAGCAGTTTGCCTACTCCCAGTCCTTCTTCTCGATTCCGATCAACCGGGCGGCGCTCGACCGTAAAAATGCCGAAGAGATCAAGATGATCAAAGAGTATAACCAGCAGTTCGAAGGAGTCGATCCGGAAACGAGCGTGGATCTATCCAAGTTCGGCCGCTTGTCCGAGGTGAACGAAGACGATGCAAAAGAACTCGTAGCTCTCGTCGAGAATGTCTCTACGATCAGTGCATCAATCGTAGGCCTTTCTAGGATCTCGCGTATCCTAAGGAAGCTTCCGTCATCTCCGGCGTAGTTTAGATCGTCCGTGCCGTAGGGCATTACGATAAGTGGCGTATACTGCCTTACGTAGACCAGCATCTCCTTCGGAAAAGCTACCTGCACCTCGCGTCCCTGAATCACCAGCGCATCACAGATATGGACGACGGAATCCGGTACATGGTATTCATTCTCCGCTACGGAAAACCTCGTATCTGTATAGATAAGCCTTCCGCCAAGGATTATAAGCGCTAGCGCTCCTGCAAGGACAAATACCTTCGCCTTTCCCTTTAGCTTTATTATCACCTCAGTTACCGCCGTGGCTAAAGTAAAGCCTATCGGCAGGATCCAAAGGAGCCTGTAATACACCTCATCGTCCGCGAACCGTTCCATCGCCATCGCCGTAACGGGGAGCAGGAAGATAATAAGTACGATAAGCGGCATATAGATAAAGAGTATCCGCCTCTCCTTCCGCTTTTCAGTGACGAAAAGATACACAAGGGCCACAAGGTAATAGATGAA
>JAFWSW010000127.1 GCA_017519205.1 Clostridiales bacterium
CGAGCAGAATGCTTTTTCCGATCTGGCGCTGATGGTCACGGACGAACAGCACCGTTTCGGTGTCAAACAGAGATCGGCAACCGAAGAAAGAGAAGATCACGGGATCCATACACTCGTCATGTCGGCGACTCCGATCCCGAGAACCCTGGGACTCGTGCTTTTCGGAGATATGGATGTATCGGTCATCAAGAGCATGCCGAAGGGGCGTCAGCCGATCAAGACGATCCGGGCTTCCTTTGACGAAGAGGGAAGAGTGCTCGCGACGATCCGCTCGGAAGTAGGAAAAGGACATCAGGCATATGTCGTCTGCCCGATGATCGATGAACTGCAGGAAGATGCATATGAGGATGAAGAGGGAACGCTCGCCGAGAGAGTGAAGTCGGACCTTGAGTCGGCGGTGCAGTACTACGAGACGCTTTCTTCCAAGGAGCTTTCCGATATGCATATCGGACTTCTGCACGGCAAAATGAAGCCTGCGGAAAAAGAAAAGGTCATGAAAGAATTCAGCGAAGGTGCGATCGATGTGCTCGTGTCAACGACGGTCATCGAAGTCGGTGTCGACAACCCGAATGCCTCGCTGATGGTAATAAGAAATGCCGAGAGATTTGGTCTGTCGACACTACATCAGCTGCGCGGACGAATCGGAAGAGGAAGCCTGCCGTCGCTCTGTATCCTGCAGACGGATAAATACGAAGGTGTGGCGCAGGAACGTATCGACATGATGTGCAATACCACGGATGGTTTTGAACTTGCGGAGAAGGATATGCTCCTTCGCGGAACCGGCGATTTCTTCGGTACGAAACAGCACGGTATTCCGCAGCTCAAGATGGCAAACCTCTATCGGGATACCGCCTGCCTGGGACCGATCGAGGATGCGATCGATAAAATGATGAAAGAAGACCCGAAGCTTCAGAAAACAGAAGCGAAGATCATGCTGGAAGCCTTCAGGAATCATTTTGGAGAGGCATGGCAGAAACCGAGCCTGTAAAATCTTTCGCCGTATCGGAAAAGTAGTGGTATAGTAGGAAAACAGATCCGAAAGATAAAGGAGAATCCGGAAAATGCCGAGAGTAGTATCGGGAAAATGCCGAGGAACGGTACTGGAAGCACCGAAAGGAGATAGCACGCGTCCGACGACCGACAAGGTCAAGGAGGCGATCTTCTCGAGCATACAGATGAGAGTGCCGGAGAGTGCTTTTCTGGATGTATTTTCGGGCACCGGACAAATGGCGATCGAGGCGCTTTCCAGAGGCGCGGAATCGGCCGTACTTATCGATCAGGCGGGAAAGAGCCAGCAGGTCATAAGGAAAAACCTCGAAAAGACCAGACTTCAGGATCAGGCAAGACCTCTGAAGATGGGATATCTTGAAGCTCTGCGCATGCTCGGAAAAGACGGAGAGAAGTTTGACATCATCTTCATGGATCCGCCGTATGCCATGGCGGAAGAGGCAGCGGGAAAGGTATCGAAGCTCATCAATGAATACGGGCTTCTGAACGAGGGCGGGATCTTCATCGTCGAATCCGACCAAGACGCTGAAATCAAAGAGATTGTAACCAATCTGACATGTTTAAAGAGTTGTAAGTACGGGTCAACTTTGGTAACATTCTTTGTAGAATAAATACCTGTGCGCGGAAGGAGAAATCGAAGTGAAAACGTTTATTTTCCCGGGTAGTTTTGACCCGTTTTCACTCGGGCATATCGACATCGCCAAGAGAGCCGCGAAGCTCTGTGACAAACTGGTCGTTGCGATCATGATCAACCGCGCGAAGAATTCGATGTTTACCGTGGAAGAACGTGTTGAGATGGCGAAGATCTGTCTGGCCGATGTCCCGAATGTGGAGGTCATCTCCCGAGAGACGCTTCTGGTAGATCTTTATCGGGAACTGGATGCATCTGCCGTCGTAAGAGGACTTCGGTCCGAGTCGGACTTCCGCTATGAGGCGGAGATGAATGCCGCCAATACGCTGATGTTCCCGCAGTATCAGGTGATCTTCCTGCCATGCCGCGCGGATCTCGCTTTTACCAGTTCGTCTATTATCAAAGAAGTCGCATACTACGGCGGCGACATCTCACGGATGTGCGTCCCGGAGATCGAAGATATGGTACGTAAAAAACTGCTTGATAAAAAGGCGGATAAAAACTAAGGGAGGATATTCCTATGCCGGATGGAAATGTAAGAACAACAGATAAGGATCTATATGAACTTCTCGATCAGCTGCAGGCGACCGTAGAACAGGCAAAGGGTGTGCCGTTCTCCGATAACTGCATCGTGGACCGTGCAGACGTACTCTACTGGATCAAGCAGATCCGTGCGAGCTTCCCGTCGGAAGTACAGCAGGCAAAGTGGATCGTAGACCGTCAGCGTCAGGTCGTCGCTTCTGCCAGACAGAAGGCGGAGAGTATTCTTCGTGAGTCCGAGCAGCGACAGGCGATCATGGTCGATGAGCATCAGGTCACACTCCTTGCCAAGGAGCAGAGCGACCGCATCCTCGCTGAAGCGAACCAGCAGTCAGAGGAGATCTATTCCCGTTCCATCGATTATGCAAGAAAGAGACTGACCGAGCTCGAAAATGAACTGACAGATATTCTTGTACGTATCCAGAAGGACAAAAAAGAGTTAAAATAACAGTAACGGCAACCGCACCTTCAGGATGGGGCCGGGTGCTTTTCGGAAAGAAAAGACGGCGTCCTAAAGGTAGAATAGGTGGTGAAACATGTTACTGGGAATTCGTATACAAAACTTTGGACTATTTAAAGATGACTGCATTGGTGCGCTTCTTTCGGACATCCGAAAAGCGCCGGAGCAGTCATCTCTTGCTGTTTCGGCAGGAATGGATGTTCCGCATCCGCTCAACGGGATCGAGGCTCTGATCGGCAGGAACCACTCCGGTAAATCGATGTTTTTCTCGTTCCTTTCCTTCGTGCAGGGATCTGTTATCAAGGGACCCGCGGCGGCATCGACCGAGGCGGGAAGAAACGGCTTCAGTAATATCGTCGGCGACAAGGAACAGCCTTTTATCGCGACACTCTGCTTCAAGTTCTATGACCCGCAGGTCAAGGACACGACATACTGCGAATACCGTCTCGTGATCGGCGCGAATATGCACGGCAAACCGCACTTCGAAGAAGAGGTGGTGACACTGTGGCGTGAGGGAATGGACGAACCGAAGGAGATCCTGTCGTTCCAAAAAGGCATCGGCTTCGTGCTTCTCAAGGGAGAGAAGATGGAAGGCGAGATGAACGATCCGCAGACATCCGCGCTTCATGCATATGGCGCGATGAAGCAGTTCTACTTTACAAGCTGCACGTATAAAGAGATCCTCAGATGGTTCTTCGTCGGCTTCCGAAAAGACCAGACGACACAGATCCCGGAAGATATGGCACCGGGCGGACATAAGCATCTGAATGGCGCAGGTTCCAATGCCAAAAATGTTCTTTCGTATCTGAAGCAGGAAAAACCCGGACAGTATAAGATGATCGTAAGCCGGCTCCTTGAGGCGATCCCGGGACTTCGCGACAAGGATGAACAGGCTGTTCTCAAGCACTTTAATAAGCCGGACATGCTGTCGCTGTTTTTACTGCTGCTGTCTGATCCGGATCCGCGCCCTCTGATCCTGATCGAGTCGCCGGATGAGGGACTGTATCACGATATGCTCGATATCCTGGCCAATGAGATGCGTGAGTATTCGCTTACGCATCCGGGCTGCCAGATCATTTTCACGACACATAACCCGTATATCCTGGAGAATCTTTCTCCGTCGGAGATCTGGGTGTTCTCCCGCGGCGAAAAGACCTGGGAAGAGAGCATAGAGATCAAGTGCGCAGGATCGATCCCGATCGTCAATGAGATGTATGAACAGGGCGTCGGCATGGGCGCGATCTGGTACGCCGGACACTTTGACAACTGACTGGTATCGACAAAGAAACTGGTGAAGATACCGGCGAATGACAATAGAAAGGACCGACATCCGGGATGAGAGTGGAGATCTTAAGTGAAGACAGATCGGGCGGCATGGTGCTCCAGCGCCTGACGAACTGTATCATAAAAGAATATACGACGGAATTTACAAGTGTCCTGCGCCCGCACCGCGGATGCGGATACTGGCCCAATAATCCGGATCTGAAGCCGGAACCATTTGCGGCCGGACTTCTCGAGCTGCTTCCGGCGAAGCTTCGTGCATACGACAAAGTATATGCAGGAACGGACACGATCCTCATCGTCTGTATCGATTCGGACGATCATGATCCCGAAGAACTGATGAGCCGTCTGAAGGCGACCTGTAGAAAATATGCTTCCGGTATCGCAACCGTAATTGCGATCTCTGTAGAAGAGATGGAGAGCTGGATGCTCGCCGATAAAAACGCACTTATGATGGCCTATCCGGATGCGGATCTGGAAAGACTTGCCGAGTATGAGCAGGACAGCATCTGCGGGACCTGGGAGGTCCTGTGTGACGTGCTTCTCCGCGAACAGTCGGCACGGATCAAGCGGATCGGATATCCCGCTATCGGTCAGTATAAGACGACCTGGGCAGAAAAGATCTCCAAGTATATGCTGCCGGGAAATAATGTTTCTCCGAGCTTTAAGAAATTCGAACTGGCTCTTTCCGGCGCAGTGAAGCAGGTGCTTCATGCCTGATGGAGTGAACGGGTCTGCTGTGGATGGCCTTGCGCCGGCATCGGCATATATCCATGTTCCATTCTGTGTGAGAAAGTGCGCATACTGTGATTTCCTTTCCTTTGCGGATGCATCATCACATGAGAGAATCGATGCGTATGTGGATGCTGTGTGCCGCGAGATCGAGATGACGCCGGCGTGGTTCGGTGCTGAGGCGGGGTGTGATGCGGCAGGCGGGGACGGCGCGGACGGTGCGGCCCGGCCGTGCAAAACTGCGGCACGTGGGGCGCTGAAGACGATTTATTTCGGTGGCGGAACGCCATCGCTTCTTTCCCCGTCACATGTCGGAAAGATCCTTTCTTCTTTACGGGGAGTTTTCGGCATCGAAGACGGATGTGAGATCACACTGGAAGCCAACCCCGGGACGATCGATATGGCGAAGCTGGGTGCTTTTCGCGAAGAGGGTATCAACAGGCTGTCGCTGGGGATCCAGAGTCTTGATGACGAGGTTTTAAAGTCGCTCGGAAGGATCCATGATTCGGAAACGGCGAAACGTGCGGTCGAAGATGCCCTTGAGGCGGGATTCCTGAATATCTCCTGTGACATGATGCTCGGGATACCGGGACAGACGATGGACAGCGTGAAGGAGACACTTGGTTTCTTCCTCGAAAAAGAGATCC
>JAFWSW010000128.1 GCA_017519205.1 Clostridiales bacterium
CGCTCCGCTTCGACGTTCTCGAAGAGTGCATCAAGAGACTTCCCGGCTTCCCGATCGTTCTTCACGGTTCTTCTTCCGTTCCGAAGGAATTCGTTAAGATGGTTAACCAGTAAGGCGGAAATATGACGGATGCAGTTGGTATTCCGGAAGAGCAGCTCCGTAAGGCTGCTACCCTCGCAGTCTGCAAGATCAACATCGACTCCGATATCCGTCTTGCTATGACAGGTAACATCCGTAAGTACTTCGCAGAGCACCCGGATCACTTCGATCCGCGCCAGTACCTCAAGCCGGCTCGTCAGGCGGTTAAGGATATGGTTGCTCATAAGATCCAGTATGTTCTCGGATCTGACGGTAAGGCTTAATTCCTATATCGTAATAGTATTTTCAAAGGCTGTATCGGGTTTCCGGTACAGCCTTTTTGTATGTCATCCTGTTTTCTTTTCTATCGTGGTTACTTATTGAGTTTGTTGAGAATGCTGGCTTTCTTCGCGTCGAATTCCTCTTGGGTAATGGTGCCGTCATCCAATAACTCTTTATACATCTTCAGAGCATCGATCATTTTCTTTTCCTGAGTATACTCTACAGAATTAACGGGCTGCTCCTGTGCCGGAGGTGTATTTGCTTTGTTGACGGTCGGGGCCGGCTGAGAGGAAGAAGGACGGGAGGCCGCCGGACGAGTGGCAGCAGTGCGGTTCTGTGCCGGATTTCTGTTAACGGAAGCAACTGCTGCACCGGTTGCCGCTGCTGCTTGTGAGGGATTTGCTTTCTGAGCAGCTCGTAATTGAGCATCCGCCCGACGTTTTTCTGCCTCGCTTCTTCGCATGCCGCAGGAACAGGTGCCGGTATACATCTGATTGATTTTTCCGCAGACACACTTCCATTCGTTTTCGCCGGGACCGTTCTTCGGTTTTTGCGTCTGAATATTGTGGAAAGAGGAAGTTCCGGAAGAGTATGTAGTCTTGTTATCGGTGATGGAGTCATAGATCGAATCACCGATATGATCTACCAGATAACACTGAAGGAACAACGTCGTACCGCAACTGAGGATAAATAGTAACGGAACCGGAATAGCCAGTTTCGTAATAATCAAAAGAAGACAGCCAACTACAGATCCGCCGATCGGGGCGATGATGACCGAATCACCCCAGCCAAACGCCCGGACCAGGCTGGACAACGAAAAATTGACGACAAAAATAGCTACGAATACCGCGGAAAGAGCCTCTTCTAATAGTTGTTGCATGATACCATCCCCTTTACAACTCTATTCTATATTTCTACTATGCCATAATTAAAAACGCATTGCAAAAGTTGAATAAGAATGTATATGATATAATCTGTATGAGTATTTGATTAGGAAAAGCAGGAGGTTTGACCTGAATATGAGTTATATGTCAAATAAGTCCCCAAGACCGAGTGGCGGTGCTCCGAAAAGAACGATGACGGCGCAGCTTCGCGCACTGAGCAATACCGCTTTAGTCCTGGCGACAGTATTGATGGTTCTTCTTGTTGCCTTTGTCTGGATGGCGACTGCAATCAAGAAGAAAGATGCCAAGAATACTGATGATACAACGGCAACTACAACGACTTCCGCAGCTGCGACAGAGGAATCGACAGCAGATTCTTCCGCTACGGAAGCAACCACAGCGGAAACGACACCGGAGACTACTCCGGAAGCTACAGGAACACATGCTTCTTACCCGGAAGGAACGAAGCTGATCGCGCTGACCTTTGACGATGGCCCTTGTGAGTACACTCCGCAGGTGCTTGACACTCTGCAAAAGCACGGTATCCCGGCAACGTTCTTTCTGCTTGGCCAGAATGTCACCGGCACGGATCCGCAATTACTTCAGCGTATGCTCGACTTGAATTGTGAGATTGGTAATCACACATGGAGCCATACTGTTCTTTCGAAAGTTGATGAGAATCAGGCTTACGAAGAACTGCAGAAGTGCGATCAGGCACTCATGGATAAAATCGGACAGAAGGCGACAGTTATCCGTCCTCCGCAAGGCGCAGGACTGGCTAACCCCGGACTGCTCAAATACGCACTGGAACAGCGTGAGTACTGTATTAACTGGAACGACATAAGCTGTCCTGCGGACTGGCAAAAACCGGCGATGGGTGATGCTCACTACACGGCTCAGCACGTTATCGACAATGCCAGCAGTTATGACTGCGTTCTTCTCCACGACTCTCATAAGTCTACGGTAGAATCGCTGGATGAAATGATTCAGGGACTTAAGGATAAGGGGTACGTCTTTGTTACCGTGACACAGCTTCTTGAGGCTACTTCCGATAAAATCGGAATTGATGAAGCGCGTGCGCAGGGATGGACGGATGCAGTGGAAGCCTATCCGGGCGGTCCTGTTTATGGTGTACGCTACGAGTATTCGAGCAACAAGTACTTCTTCGGAAAGAAATCTTACTGATTCGCAAGTGAAGAATAGAAAAAGGAACGGCTCGAAAGAGCCGTTCCTTTTTTTGTCCGTTTTCTTGGTTTGTGAATGTTTATCTTACTTCTTGTACATGATGTTACGAGAGAAGCTTTCTCTTTTTCTCATCGAATTCTTCCTGCGAAATGATGCCGCTATCGAGGAGATCCTTATACTCTTTAAGAAGCCGGATATTCTCTTCTTCTCTGGAGACCACGTTGGCCGGTTTGACGTCAGTGTTTGTAACCGGGGCAGCGGCCGGAGCAGGAGCCGCATTGGGGCGATTCACTGCCAGACGGTTTGCGGCCTGCTTTACCGCCTGATTATTGCTGTTTCGGACTTCGCTTTTGGTTCGGCCGCAGGCACAAGTACCCGTATAATTCGGATTGATCAGACCGCAGACACAGCGCCACTGGTTAGATGCCGGAATTCGATAATTTGTTGCCATGTTCATCGCAGGTGCCGGCTGCTGAACAGCCATCGGCTGATACGGCTGGCCCTGTGGCGGCATGTTCATCGGTGGAACCAGCTGTGTACCCATGGGCGGATAAGGCTGGCCCTGTGGCGGCATGTTCATCGGTGGAACCTGCTGTGTACCCATGGGCGGATACGGCTGTCCCGGCTGCAGAGGCATAGTATTCGGATGATAGGGCTGAGGGTATCCCATTCCGGGTGTGGAAGGATACTGGCCGATAGGTTCATCGGCATAAGTTTTGAGGGTGATCGCTGTCACCAGACACATAACGGTTAGTGCGATCTGCGCCGCTAAAATGGCATATGCATCAAGTTTGAGGATATCTACATAAGTTTTGGCGGAACTATACGTAATTGAGGAAGCAGACGTCATGATATAGAAGATCAGGCAGATCAGGACGATGTAACCGATCATGAATACTTTGCCGATGACTTTCCAGAAGGTTGACATTCCGGAATTGAGGGATGATACACGATCTCCCATTTCATGAGTAAACATCATGTAGTATAAAATAATCAGAACCGCTTCAGTGATAAGGACCAAATATGCAAATCCTGCACTGACTTCCGGATTTGAACTGAAGAGGATGATATTGATCAGGATCCCGATCAGATACATGGCTCCGGCACGTTTACAGGCGCCGTCGTAGTCCGGGATCGATATAATAACAGCACCGATGGCAATACCCGCCATGAATCCTATCCAGTCAGAGGACATGAATTTCTCCAGGCTTCCTGTTTTGTTTGACGTGATAGAAAGAATGAAATTTAAAACATACAATCCGAAAAGAATAAACAGACGGATACTGATTGCACCTGCAGTCTGCTTGCTTTCCTGGATGACACGGATCTTTTCCTGTTCGCGTCTTTCCTGCATATTTAAAGACATATATACCACCTCCTAATACAGCCCCCATAATTGCATTATAACATCAGAAAAGATTTTCCCGAAAGAAGTTTGCCGACGGGGACAGGAGAGATAAGGTGGAGATGGATCAGCTGTTTTCGAGTTCCATGTACTCTGCGTACATGGCTTCCAGCTGCTCGCTGTTTTTCGAGTATTTCTCATACTCTTCAGGTGAAGTGTCCTTACCGAAGGAACTCTCCAGTGATTTCTGTTCTTCTTCCAGCTCGGCGATCGTCTTCTCAAGATAGCGGATGCGCTCTTTTCTTTTCGCGATTTCTTTTCTTTCTTTGGCCCGGTTGACGACAGGCTGACGGGAAGAGGTATCCGAGGAAGCGGCTTTCTCTGCTTCGCGGCGCTCTTTGTCGGCACGTCTCTGTTCGGAGAGTGCGGCACTGCGCTTGGCTTCTTCGTCCTCGGCAAAAGCTCTGTACTTCTTTCTGTAGTGCTCGTACTTATCCAGAAGCGCTACGCGGGAACCGAAGAATCCGAGGATGCGGCTCTGGCATTTCTCAATGAAGTAACGGTCATGGCTGACCGCCAGGATCGCTCCGTTATACTCGGCAAGCGCATCCTCCAGTACTTCTCTGGATTCGATGTCGAGATGGTTGGTCGGCTCATCGAGGAAGAGGAGCTCCGGTTTTTCTTCCAAAAGACAACACAGGAAGAGTCTCGAGCGTTCGCCTCCGGACAGAACGGTGATCTGCTTATATACGTCGATGTCACGAAATCCGAATCGGGCGAGAAGAGATCTTGCCGCGGTTTCAGTAAGCTCGGAACGGTCCATCAGTTCTCCGAGGATCGTCTTCGTTTCGTCCTCGAAAGGAACGAACTGTCCCATATAGCCGATCCGTGAAGATCCGCTGACGAGAACATCTCCGTCAAAGTCGCTGACTTTTCCGAGAAGAAGGGAGAGCATGGTCGTCTTGCCGCATCCATTCGGGCCGACGAGGAACATCTTGTCGGATGCCTTGATTTCAAAATTTACGTCTTCGAAGAGTACTTTTCCATCGGGGAAAGTTTTTCCGAGATGTCTGGCTTCCAGGAGTTTCTTGTCCGGATCGCCCGATCTGACCTCGGGCATGAGTTTGAAACTCATGTGCATCGCACCGGACTTGAGTTTGCTTCTTTCCTGGGCCAGGCGGTCAGACAGTTTCTCGACGACTTTTTCTCTGGCGTGATAGCCGGAGATGTTTCTGTGCGAGAGCATGGTCTGAGTAACTCCTTCCTGACGGACGAGTTCTTTTTCCAGATTGGCAACGAGACGCTCCTGGTCTTCCAGAAAATGCCTTTTCTGCTCTTTGTAGTCACTGTAGTTTCCGCGATAGGCGGTGATCGTCGAGTTCTCCAGTTCGAAGACCTTCGACACGGTACGGTCGATGAAGTATCGGTCGTGGGAGATGAGAAGAACGGCGCCGCCGTAGGAACGTATAAAGCCCTCGAGCCATTCGAGGGCATCGGTATCGAGATGGTTGGTCGGCTCATCGAGAAGCAGGATATCCGGACGGGAAACGATGAGACGCGCAAGACAGATGCGCATCTTCTCGCCACCGGAGAAACTGCTGATATCCCGGGTGTAGTCGATGTCAGAAAGGCCCAGTCCAGCGAGGGCTGCCTTCATTCTGGGTTCGTAATCATATCCGCCGAGAGACTCGAAGCGGGAAGTGAGCTGTTCATAGGTGCGAAGAAGCGACTGGGACTCGGCAGCATCGGCGGTCGCCAGACGGAATTCCGCGTCACGCATTTTATCTTCGATATTCTGGAGTTCCTCGGAAGCGAGGATGTTTCCTCCCATATCCAGTTCTTCCATGTTCTGGGTCAGGTATCCGGCGATGGCCGTGCCGTGGTGAAGGATCTCACCCTCGTCCGGCTTGACGTCGCCGCGGATCATCTTAAAAAGAGTAGACTTGCCTGTTCCGTTGTTACCGATCAGCGCGATCTTATCGCCACGTTCGATCGAAAAAGAGACATGATCGAGTAACAGCCTGGAATGGTAAGACTTGGATACTTTGTTTACCGATATCAGAGGCATGGATAAAAGGTTCCTTTGTTTTCCTCTAGAGAATTATTTAAACGGATTACCGATGATCTCGTGTCCGCAGTAGATGCAGCGGTCAGCGATCTTACCGTTATTCTGAAGCGGCACATGGCAGTACGGGCAGAGTGTCGTCTCCGGCTTCTCGCCATCTTCCAGCGCCTTCTTCTTTGCTTTTCTGGCTTCATCGAGTTCGGTGATGGCTTTGACAAGGTCATCTTCCTGGAAGCCTTTTGTTTTCATAAGGTTCCACATAGCCTCTGTAAGAAGGTCCAGACGTTCAACTTCCCCTTGAAGCTGGGCAATTTCCTCGCTGACTTCATGAACATTGGCTGTTGATGTGCGGTTATACTGATTATTGTTCTGTAGAAGTGAAAACTTGCTCATTGATCATTACTCCTTTTGGGGTTGATACATGCATTATAACACATCTATAAGAAGTAAAGAATTCTTAAAAATCCTTACTGTTTCTTTCTTGCACGAAGAATGATTTGCAAGTAACATTAAATCAGATGATTCTTCGTGGAAGGGTGGTAACTCTATATGGGTATGACGATGACACAGAAGATCCTGGCGATGCACTCAGGGAAGAATGAGTGTGCCCCGGGCGAGCTGATCGAGGCGAAGCTTGACCTGCTTTTAGGAAACGATATCACCACCCCTCCGGCGATCGATATATTTGAAAAGAACGGATTCGGCCAGGTCTTCGATAAGGAAAAGATCGTGATGGTGCCGGATCATTTTGCACCGAACAAGGACATCAAGTCTGCCGAGCAGTGTAAGCGGATGCGTGATTTTGCGAGATTCCAGGCAATCAAGTACTACTATGAGCAGGGCGAAGAAGGTATGGGTGTTGAGCATGTCATCATTCCGGAGAACGGTCTGGTGAAACCCGGTGATGTCATCATCGGAGCGGATTCCCATACATGCACATACGGCGCGGTCGGTGCTTTTTCCACCGGAGTAGGCTCAACGGATCTGGCCTGTGCGATGGCTGCCGGAACGACCTGGTTCCGTGTGCCGGAAGCGATCAGGGTCGAACTCCACGGTAAACTGAACCCATACTGCTCCGGTAAGGACGTGATCTTATATCTGATCGGTAAAATCGGTGTTGACGGAGCGCTCTATGATTCGCTGGAATTCACGGGCGATGGTGTCGCTTCACTTTCGATGGCGGATCGACTGACGATCTGCAATATGGCAATCGAGTGCGGCGGAAAGAACGGTATCTTCCCGGTAGATGAAAAGACGATCGAGTATCTGGATGCCCGCGTGGCCGGCGGTTATACGCAGGCTCCGTCCTGGCTGTTCCCGGATCCGGATGCGGTCTATGAGAAGACAGTGGTGATCGAACTTTCGGAAATCAGACCGATGGTTTCTTTCCCGCATCTTCCGTCCAATACGCATGCAGTAGGGACATTTGAAAAAATCACTATCGATCAGGTCGTGATCGGATCCTGTACGAACGGCCGTCTCGAAGATATGGAAAAAGCAGCCGCCATCCTGAAAGGCCGGCATGTTGCGGACGGTATCCGCGCGATCATCCTTCCGGGATCCCAGAGAGTATATAAGCAGGCGCTGAAAGAAGGTCTTCTGGAGATCTTCGTCGATGCCGGCTGTGTCGTTTCCGCACCGACCTGCGGACCATGCCTCGGAGGACATATGGGTGTTCTGGCAAAAGGAGAGAAGTGTGTCTCTACAACGAACAGAAACTTCGTCGGACGTATGGGACATAAGGAATCCGAAGTCTATCTGGCGGGTGTCGAGGTTGCTGCCGCATCGGCGGTTCTCGGTTATATCGGAAGCCCGGAGGAACTCTGAAGAAAGAAGGGAAGCACCATGAAGTTTTTAGGAAATGTGATCAAATATGGAGCGAATGTCGATACGGATGTCATCATACCGGCCAGATATCTCAATACGTCTGTGAAGGAAGAACTTGCTGCCCACTGTATGGAGGATCTTGATCCGGATTTCCGATCCAAGGTGGAGCCGGGAGATATCATCGTGGCCGGAAGTAATTTCGGATGCGGTTCTTCCAGAGAGCATGCTCCGGTTGCCATCAAGGCGAGCGGCATCGCATGTGTGATTGCACCGTCTTTTGCAAGGATCTTCTATAGAAACAGTATCAATACCGGTCTTCCGATCATGGAGTGCGCCGAGGCGTCTGCCGGCATTAACGATGGAGATCAGATCGAGATCGATACGGATACGGGAGCAATTAAAGATATCACGACAGGAAAGGAATATCAGGCAAGTGCTTTTCCTGCATTCATCGGCGAGATCATCAGTTCGGATGGCCTCGTAGGATATACGAAATCCAAACTCGGTAAGTGAGGTGAACGATCATGGCAGTGTATAATATCGCGGTCATTCCCGGAGACGGGATCGGACCGGAGGTAACGAAAAGTACGTGTGATGTGCTTCGTGCGGTCGCAAAAAAGAGCGGACATGAATTCTCCTTTACGGAGGGCATTGCCGGGGGCATTGCCATCGATACCTGTGGAGAACCGCTTCCCGAGAAGTCTCTTCAGATCTGCAAAGAAAGCGATGCGGTCCTGCTCGGCGCTGTCGGCGGACCGAAGTGGGATGATCTTCCCGGAAAGAGCCGTCCGGAAGCCGCGCTGCTCGGACTTCGGAAAGGGCTGGGATTGTTTGCTAATCTTCGTCTTGCGATCCTTTTCCCTGAACTTAAGAGTGCAAGTCCGCTGCGTCCGGATCTGGTCGAAAACGGCGTGGATATCCTGATCGTCAGAGAACTCACCGGAGGTATCTACTTCGGTAAAAGGGGCTTAGAAAAATCGGAAGAGTGCCTCGAAGACGGAACGCCGAAGGGGATGGAAGCTTTCGATGTGGAGACCTATTCCGAAGCGGAGATCGAGAGGATCCTGCGCGTCGGTTTTAATTCCGCGATGCAGAGAAAAAAGAGTCTGACTGTCGTTGATAAGGCGAATATTTTAGAGACATCCCGGCTCTGGAGAAAGGTGACCGAGAGAGTCGCTTCTGAGTATCCTGAAGTATCCTATGAATTCATGTATGTGGATAATGCATCGATGCAGCTTCTGCGAAGACCGGCATCTCTCGATGTTATCGTGACGAGCAATATGTTTGGAGACATCCTGTCGGACGAAGCCGGCATGATCACCGGGTCTATCGGTATGCTCCCGTCGGCATCTCTTGGTGCGCCGGGAAAACCGGGAATGTATGAGCCGGTACACGGATCCGCACCGGATATTGCCGGTAAGGGGATCGCCAACCCGCTGGCGACCATCCTGTCCGCTGCGCTGATGCTCCGCTATTCTCTCCATCTTCCGGAAGAAGGAGAGAAGATAGAGAAAGCCGTTGCCAAGGTCCTGTCACAGGGATACAGGACGGCAGATATCGTTCTTGCCGGAGAAGAAAATACCCTGTCCACGGAAGAGATGACGGAAAAGGTCATCGAAGCATACGAGGAGCAGTAACATGAGCAAAAAGACTTTACTTGCGGTCATCGACCTGGGATCTTTGTCTCTGCGGCTGAAGATCTTCGAACTGGGCGATAAGACCGAACCGAAAGAAATCGAATCCGTTAGAAAATACCTGACTCTTGCAGCCAGTGCATATACCGAAGGGATCATCCCGCCGCCGATGGCCGGCGAGATCGTGGAGGTCCTGTCGGGCTTTGCCGCAAAGATCAGGGAGTACAAGATCAAGGAAGTCATCTGCGTGGCGACGAGTGCTTTTCGCGAGGCAAGTAACCGCGCGATGGTCATCGAGCAGATCCGTGTCCAGACAGGAATCAAGGTGACGGTCCTCGACAACGCACAGGAACGTTACTTCCATAACCTTGCCGTAAAAGAGAGCCAGCCGAACTTTGCCAAACTCGTATCCGAGGGTACCATGGTACTCGATATTGGATCGGGCAGCATGCAGGCTACTCTCTACGATAAATCGGATCTCGTGTTCTCCCAGAACACCCGTCTCGGATCGCTTCGTGTCAGTGAGCTCCTGTCGGACCTTGCCAAGCAGACGACGCACTATACCGAGGTGCTTGAGGAATTCATCTCCCAGGATCTGGCGGAATATCACGCCATCGAGCCGAAGAACATCAAGTACAAAAACCTCATTGTTTTCGGAAGTGATATGGGCTTTATAAAAGCACTCGCCGGGAAGTCTGCGCGTGAGTACTGCTACCTCGGAAGAGAACAGTTCGATTCGCTGGTGAACGACCTTCTTCACATCTCGCCGGAGGCACTTGCCAGAAAACTCGATATCAAACCGTCCACGGCACCGCTTCTTCTTCCGACCGCGCTGATGGTCAAGAAGATGCTGGACTACATGGGCGTCGAGGGCGTGCATATGCCGGACGCTTCTCTGACCGAGGGCGTCATGTACGGATATGCATGGCGTCATAAACACTACGATCTCGTTATCAATCCGGAACAGGATCTGATCTCGGCGGCCCGCCATGTGGCGAAGAGATACAAATCGGAAAAGAAACATATTACCTTCGTGGAAGAAACGGCGATGGCGATCTTCGATGCGACGAAGAAGATCCACGGCATGCATGACAGAGAGAGAACACTTCTTCGTGTCGCGGCGCTGCTTCACGAACTGGGTAAATTCATTAATATCGCAAATCCGAATCCGTCAACGTACAGCATCATCGACCGCACCGAACTGATCGGTATGTCCGAGCAGGAAAGAAAGATCGTGGCGCTGGTCGGAAGATACTATACCGATCCGCATTTCTATCAGGATGCGAGATATGCGGAGATCTCTACCGCAGATCAGGTATTGGTCAGTAAACTGACGGCGATCCTCCGTCTGTCCGATGCGCTCGATGCATCACACAGACAGAAGCTCCGTGACATCACGGTGACGATCGGCGCCGAGGGACTTGTGATCTCCGGCGATACCATGTATGACATGACTTATGACAAGTGGTTCTTCGAGAGCCATACCGACTTATTCGAACAGTTCTTCACAGTGAAGGCATCCTTACGTGTCCGGAGGCAGATCAGATGAGTACCAAGAAAGATACAAGCACGAAGAAAGAAAAGAAAGAGAAGAAACTTCAGGGTGTCAGCACCGAGGTCGCACATTCTGCGATGGATAACGCCGATATCGAAGCCGATTCGACCCGGTATTTTAACAGAGAACTCAGCTGGCTGGAGTTCAATAACCGTATCCTCTTTGAGTCGAGAGATACAAAGAATCCGCTCCTGGAGCGATTGAAATTCCTGTCGATCACGGCATCGAACATGGACGAGTTTTACATCGTCCGTGTCGCTTCGCTCCGTGACCTTCTGAGTGTTAAATATGACGAACTGGATATCTCCGGAAGAACTGTCAAGCAGCAGCTTCAGGAGATCGATGAGAAGGCAAGAGCCGCGATGGCACTGATGTACTCGACCTATACCCGTTCGCTGGTTCCGTCCCTGAAGAACCATAACATCTTTATCAGCGATTACCGGGATCTGGATGATCACGCGAAAGAAGTCTGCGATGACTATTTCAAATCCACTCTTTACCCTATCCTGACACCGATGGCAGTGGACGCATCCCGTCCGTTCCCGTTGATCTATAACCGCCAGTTGAATCTCTGCGTACTCATCGATGAGGCCGAAGAGGAAAAAGAGGCGCGTCTTGCCAAGCAGGAGAAAAAAGGAAAGGTGATCGAGCCGGCCTACCGGTTTGCGACACTTCAGGTACCGACTGTTATTCCGAGACTTTTCGAGATGCACTTGTCGACCGGCATTTGCTTCGTGCCGATCGAACAGATCATCCAGGCGAATCTTTCTTCGCTCTTTGTAGGTTCATCCGTTCTCGCATCCGGCTTCTATCGTGTCATGAGAAATGCCGATCTGGATATCGACGAGGATGAGGCTGAAGATCTTCTCAAGGAGATCGAGGAGCAGGTCAGAAAGCGCCGCTTCGGCGAGATCATCCGTATGGAAGTCAATGACGACCTCGATCCGAGACTTCTGAAACTTCTTACGACCTCTCTGAAGATCTCGAAGAAAGATGTATTTGCTGTCGGCGGTCCGATCGACCTGACGTTCCTTATGAAGGTCGTCGGCAAGATCTCGGATGACTTCCCGGATCTTTGCTACCATTCCTTCCGTCCGGCAAAACCGAAGATGTTCCCGGAGGGGGTCAATATCTTCGATGCGATCCGTCAAAAGGACAGACTCGTGCATCACCCGTACGAATCCTTTGATCCGGTCGTCGAGTTCGTCCGTCAGGCTGCAGTCGATCCGAAGGTCCTTGCGATCAAGCAGACACTCTATCGTGTATCGAGCAGCTCGCCGATCATCAAGTCACTTGCAGAAGCGGCCCAGAACGGAAAGCAGGTCATGGTACTTGTTGAACTTAAGGCTAGATTTGATGAGGAGAACAATATCAACTGGGCGAAGATGCTTGAGAAAGCAGGCTGTCATGTTATCTACGGTCTGGTGGGTTTAAAGACGCACAGTAAGATCACGCTCGTCGTTCGGGATGAGGAAGACGGGATCCGCAGATATCTGCATCTTGCGACCGGCAACTATAACGATATTACTGCGAAGATATATACCGACATCGGACTCTTTACCGCTTCCGAGACATTCGGTGTGGATGCATCCGAATTCTTTAATACGCTTTCGGGATTCTCCGAGCCGCCGGAGTGGAGAAGACTTATTCCGGCTCCGACAAAAATGAAGAAATACTTCCTCGACAAGATCTCCCAGGAGGCGAAGAATGCGCAGAAAGGAAAGAAGAGCCGTATCATCGCAAAGATGAATTCTCTTGTTGATGCCAATATCATCGATGCATTGTATGAAGCTTCGTGTGCAGGCGTAAAGATCGACCTGATCGTAAGAGGTATCTGCTGCCTGCGTCCGGGGGTTCCCGGTCTGTCGGAAAACATCACTGTACGCTCGATCACCGGACGTTTCCTCGAGCATTCGCGTATCTACTATTTCTATAATGAAGGTCAGGAAGATATCTATCTGTCATCGGCCGACTGGATGCCGAGAAACCTGATCCGTCGTGTCGAGCTTCTGTTCCCGGTGGAAGATCCGGATTGTAAAGCA